>NZ_RQFG01000005.1:0-304558 GCF_004769235.1 Leptospira kanakyensis
TCACTCAATCACCGTTTCACCATCATTGGGAATGTACACTCCACGTCAACCAACTATTGTAAAAATTGTCCCGGATTATGAGACATTTTGCATTTTTTTTATGAGAAAAGACCAAGCCTTCAGCAAGGAAAAAAGACCAGAAATGTCTCAAATGGATTATGTCGCATCGGATTTGGCGAGGATGCGAAAGATAAATTGAACAATCGTTATGTCTAATTAAATTAAATAAGCATGATATACTAATACATTTACGAACATATCGTAAAGTTTGGGAGACAAACCAAACCAAACCAAAGATTCTCATTCTTCCCAAACAACAAACACCTGTCCATAGTTCGCAAAACTCATGCTTGGTTTTAAATTTCTATCGCAAAACAGTTGACTCAAACTATTGTTATACTAATGGTTAAATAGCCATGCGAGAAAATAATCAGAACCAAACCAGAGAATTGTTATTTAGAAAGAATCAAAGCGGTAGATTAAAAACGATCTTACTCACGTTTTTACTAATCAATTCATTCGGATTATTTTTCTGCAAAGAGGAAACCAAAGAATCGGGAGTAATCCCCCTCTCCTTGGCATCCATCGTTATAGCAAAAGAATCCGAAGAGCAGGATCGAATCAACCAGTGTACAGGAAACATACCTGGCATTGCTTGCACAACGGTTATCAGTCAATACCCAGCAAACCTTCGCCAGGTAGAACTTTACGATTCGGGAAATCGTATTTCTCAAGTGGAAGTAACAGGTGTTCCTATCATAAAAGCAGATTGCACTACTTATTACCAAATCAATTGGGGAAACAGCGCCCCCTATTCTAGTACTAGATTATATCTAAAGACAACAGATGGTGAAATTTGTGGGATTGGTTGGGAAACTCAAGATGGCAAAAGAACTAACAAATTGCTCGACTTATTAGGGTCAGAAAAGGAACTAAAGTCTGTGACTGAAATCAATGCAAATGGTATGACATTAAAATTCTACCGTTAAAATTTTCCATCAATAACATTCACTTTTCAAGGAAATCAAAAGATAATTTTTATTTCCAAAAGTAGCTTTTATATTTTAAACTTCTTAATTTCCTGATTTAAAGTTTTTGCTAGTTCACTCAATCGATTTGCGGCTTCTTTTACAGCAGATACTTCTGATAACTGAGAATCCGAGGAAACAGAAACTTCTTTTGTACTTTCGTTGATAATGTTAGTTAACTCAATCAATTGAACCGTGTTAGCATTGAGTTCTTCTGTGCTCGCGGATATTTCTTCTGTGGTTGAGGAAACGCCGTGAATTTCATCATTCACTTTCTTAATGGCAGAAATAATCAATTGGAATGTATTCCCTACAACATTCACCATTTCTACGCCAACGCCGACATCCTGATTTCCTTTTTCCATCATCTGAATGGATTCAAGTGTGTTCTTTTGGATTTCATCAATGATCACGGAAATTTGTCTAGTGGCTCTTTCTGACCTTTCTGCTAACTTTCTAACTTCATCGGCAACGACAGCAAAACCTTTTCCTTCCTCTCCTGCACGAGCCGCCTCTATTGCTGCATTGAGAGCTAATAGGTTCGTTTGGCTTGCGATCTGATTGATCGTTTCCACAATTTGTCCAATTGCTTTAGAGTTTGCACCAAGAGTATTAATACTCGAAGAGATTCCATTGACTGAGGAATTAATAATCTCCATTTGATGAATTGTTTTTTTTACGATGTCTTGACCTTCCTCGACTTTTTCCAAAACACCATTTGATAATTCCGAAACCACATAAGTTGCTTCAGCAATTTTCGCGATCGCAAGAGTATTTTCTTCTACCGCAGATTTGTTTTCAGAAAATGCTTCCAATTGGGTATTTGACTTACTGCGCACTGTAGTCATTGATTCTGATATAGTAGCAGCAACACTTGCAGAACCTTCTGCACTTTCGATCAACTGATCTGCCGATTGCAGAACTTCATTTGAAGATTGAGAAACAACCTGAATCATTGTTCGCAAACTATTTGTCATCTGATCAAAATCAGTAAGAAGTAATCCAATTTCATCTTTATATAGATGATTTGACTTTGATGTTAAATCACCTTCTCTTGCTTTTCCGATGAGTGACTTCACATGATCAATCTTACGCGCAAAAATAGCCGCAAAAAAATAAGAAAAAACTAACGAAATGACGGAAGCAAATATGGCACCGAAAAAGAATAAGTAGGATAATGACTTAAGGCGCTCTTCATAAAAAATGGCCTCTCTCCCCCCAGAGCCAACAATCCAATCCCAAGGTTGATAATAGATCTGATAGGCAATCCAAGAATGAGTTGGTTCTTTTCCCTCTTGCCATAATTCATAAACTAGTTTTCCGGTTCTTTCCTTATTGGACCAAGTGTCTCGAACTGTATATTTTCCGTCGACTTGGTAATCCCAGAGATTAACACCTTCAATGTTAAAGGGGTTCATCGTAAAAACACCATTCGGTTGAGAGGCCCAAACCCTCATGTCCAATTTGGCAGACATTTTTCCTTTGGACAAGTCGCGGACCCCATCGGAACCTTTCGGTCCCAAAATATAGATCCTAGCCTTTTCCTGGGCATCTGGTAAACTTATTTTTCCGGCTTTTACATCTTCATTCAATAAATCGATCACTGCCACGGAATCAGTTGCCAAGGTTTTAAACAGCTCTCCACCAAGATTTACGATTTGGCTTTTTGCAGACTGATAGACGAGATAAAAAATTGGGCCAAGTACTAAATTGAGAACAAAAAAAATGAAGATCATCAACTGAGTGCGGATGCTAAGAGAATAGAGTTTATGAAGAATTTGTTTTAACATACTTTAAAGGTTATCGTTTGATTTATGAGAAAACAATTTCTTCCTATGAAATGAAAGTATTTTTTTAAGATCTTTGCTTTTATTAATCCACAAAGAAAGCCCAAAGGCAATTTCGTTTAAATACCAAGAAGAATATGATACTTCCCTGCAATATTTGTAAATAATAGATTTACTAACATTCCTACTTTCCCTGAGTAAGAGACATAGATTCGAGTCATTGACCAGCTTTCAAATAACGATCTCTCAAAATTTACGAGGGAAAATAATTACTTTTACATTCGTTTAAAAAAAATTTCAAAAGGTAATTTCAAAACCGAAACCTGGAAACAATTTTTTCCATAGAATCAGAAACCTTTTGCAAACGGTTTGCTTCCTCCGAAATTTCACCGAAAGTCGTTGAGATTTGAGAATGATTTTCCCATAACTCTTGCAAATTGGTATTGGATGTTTCCGTGTAAATGGTTTGTAACTCCATCTCTCCCGTGATTTTTTCCGCATCGAATTGAAATTCTCCAACAAGGTCTTTGAGAGATTTCACATTGTCAGAACTCGTTCCACTGGTTCGACCGAACATTTGAACTACCCTAGAAATCTCTTCAAATTTAGATTTCACATCTTCATTGGTGGAGATGATTTCTTTCATAGATTCCAAACTTTCTTTAGAGGCAGCTTGGGATAATTTTACAACACGTTTGATTTCCTCTATATTTTTAGCTGTTTCATCTGCAAGGCGAGAGACTTCTCCCGCAACTACAGCAAATCCTCGTCCCATGGAACCTGCACGTGCAGCCTCAATGGATGCATTTAAAGAAAGTAAGTTCACCCGATCCGATATATCTTCTACGATAGAGATAGCGGCTTTGATATTTTCGCTCATCTGGTTCATCATTTCAACTTTTTCATAGGCGGACTGGATGGCGGCTTTTGCCACCTTTACCGTTCCAATCGAATGCACTGTGTTTTGAGCCAACTCATCTGCTTTTTTAGAAAGATTGGTCATCTCTTCTGTAACTCGAGTGAGTTCTGTCGCTAAAAAATTAGTTTTGTCTTTTTGGGAAAGTACACGTTCATACGTTGCCTTGGATAAACTTTGGATCTGACCTACTGACTCAAAAGTAGAATCAAGTTTGTTTTTTTCTGATACAACTTGTGAATCAATCAATCCACCTTTATCCAAAATGATTTTTGAAGTTTCGGAAAGTGAAACTGCTTCCTGTTTTGCGGTTTGAAAGTACTTCCGTAACGAATCCATAAATAAGTTTAATTTGGTAATGGTATGGCTTAGGTTTGTTGCCGAGAGTTGGGGAATGGTTTCTGCTAGTTCCCCTTTTGATAGTTTTTCAATCGAATGGTTTAAATTTCCAATATCATCTTTTAAAGATTTACTACCAACATAAGCTGCATAAATCATAATCACAACCATCATTCCAAACACTATGGGCATTTGATAGAACCAATAGGGAGACCTGAAATCTGCGAGAAGGATGAGAAACAAATAATAACCAAAAGTCAACATTGGCAATAAAGCGACAGCAATCATGGTAAAAAGATTTCTTTGAAAAACGCCGAAAATTCGAAATTTAGATTCGTCCAAAAGGATTTCAGCCAAAACTTTTGCCTTTAATACAGGACTCAAATACACTTCTGTTTGGAAATAAAATGCATGGTAGATGATTGGCATAAGCATCATACAAGCATAGGGCAATGCCATGATTTCTTTCCATGGGAGATCCAAAACTGTCACAGCAAAAAAAGAAAATCCAAAGATGGAAACGGTCCAACGAATGAGGATGACCTTTCCTTCCCAATGAGGATGTTCGAGTAATCCTTTTTTTAAACCAACTAAAGTATTATAGTCATTTTCTTTGGAATAGTCCAACAATCGTTTGAGTCTTTTGTTTCGAAGGGTTATCCCCACAACCAAAGGAACAAGGGATAAAAGAGTTCCGATGATCGCAAGATGGATGAGAGTTTCTGAATCAAAACTTGATGCAAATAAACAGAAGTTGATGAAGTAAGGAAAAATTAATAAGTATAAGGGAGCTTCAATGGCAACTGTCAATTTTCTAATCAATCGATTCTCTGTCATTTGCCGCACACCCGCCTTCTGATTTGTCAATATTTTAGGAAATCCCAAGAGGCTTCACCTATTTTCATATTTTTTCTTATGAAAACAAAACTAAGCTATCGTTCAGGATTCGTTTTGTATCTCAACCGAAAGAGTAAATCATTCAGTAGGTTGGAGTTCTAAAACAGAAATTTCGGATGGTGCACCCAATCGGAAAGGAGGTCCCCAATACCCAGTACCTCGACTCACATAAATTTGTGTGTTTTTGTAACGATGGAGTCCTGAAACAAATTTTTGAGCAAAATAAATCAAAATATTTCCCGGGAAAAATTGTCCGCCATGGGTATGTCCGGAAATTTGTAAATCGAATCCAACTTTATTAGCTTCATAGATGCTATTGGGTTGGTGGGCGAGTAGAATCTTATAATCACAAGATTCACCACCTTCCATGGCTCGCTTAGGGTCTGTTTGGTGGGATTTAATCATAGATCCAGCAGTTAGATCGGTCACTCCAGCCATAAGCAACTTAGCATTGCCCACAGCCAAGGTTTGGTTCGCGTTGAGTAAAATATGGATTCCTAATTTTTCAATTTCTGGTAACCAAGAAAGAACTCCCGAATAGTATTCATGATTCCCAGTCACATAAAACGTTCCATATTTGGATTTGATATCAGCGAGCGGCTTTAGATGGTGTTTGAGAGTGGCTGCGGGCCCATCCACCAAATCTCCAGTTATCACAACCACATCTGGAGTTTGTGAATTGATTTTACTGACAACACGGCGGAGAAACTTTTCTTTAATGGTGGATCCAATGTGAACATCCGAGATTTGCACAATTTTAAACTCACGCAAATCAGGATGTAAATCCTTTACAGGAATTTTAACTCGTTTGTATCGCAAACGAACATGGGCATTATAAAAACCAAGAGAACTGAGAGCCGTTGCCAGGGCAATGGTAGAGAAAGCCAAACTAAAGTTTTTTACTTCAGTCACGCCATCGATGGGAAATCCAAACCGGAGCAAACTGGAAAACAAAAATTGAGAATACTGGGTGATGATTCCTAAGTCCACCAGACGAAGTAAATCCATGAGGAGGACCAAAGTGAACAGAATGGAAAAAAATCCAAAGTTGGTGAAGGTGACATAGGCAAAAAAAGTTTGGGTTTTTTCTCGTTTGGAGATCCGGCTCATTACATAAGTCAGCGGAACGAGGAGAACCAGTGCCCCAATTCCAAATAAAATCAACGTAACTACGGGTCCATTCAGTGAAAGTCCTGAGATTAAACGAAAGGTAGAATAATAATAGATAAATCCGAGTAAGGATGTCAGAACGGACAAAAATAGGAAGAATGCTTTCAATCAAATTACCCTAACCTTTGGACAGGGCGGAATTCAGGAAAGTTGCAGTTATTTTTATAGAAGGTTTAGGATGAAAGAAAAAGATACAGTTCGAACGAAGTCCGATGTGATACTCATCGGTGCAGGAATTATGAGTGCCACACTAGGAGTTCTTTTGAAAGAACTTGCTCCCCACCTAACAATTACCGTACTAGAAAGATTGGATGCAGCAGCAAGGGAAAGTTCCAACGCTTGGAACAATGCGGGTACCGGACATTCTGCATTTTGCGAATTGAACTATACAATCGAAAACGAAGATGGATCCATCCAAACAAAAAAAGCCCTGCAAATTGCGGAATGGTTTGAAATTTCAAAAGAATTTTGGGCTTACCTTGCTGGTACCAAACGAATTTTAGATGCCGATGAATTCATCCATTCCGTCCCTCATTATAGTTTTGTTTGGGGGGAAGAAAATGTATCTTTCCTTAAAAAACGTTTTGAAGCCCTAACCAAATATGAGCTTTTTAAAGACCTAGTTTACACAGAAGATAAGGATACCTTAACTGAATGGCTTCCACTCGTGATGAAAGGCCGAGAAAATTCAGAACCATTAGCGGCAACCAAGATGGAACTGGGAACCGATGTGAACTTTGGAACATTGACAAGGGCTATGTTTCGGTATTTAGAAAGTTTTCCCGATGTCCATGTACATTACTTTGAAGATGTAAAAGATTTGGAACGTGGGGAAAATGGATTCTGGCACCTAACTTCGAATAATATTCAAACACATGAAAAAGAACATCATGAAGCAAAATTTGTATTTATTGGTGCTGGTGGGGGAAGTCTTCCCCTCCTAGAAAAATCGGATATCCCAGAGGCCGCTGGGTTCGGAGGATTTCCTGTGAGTGGGCAATGGTTACGTTGTCGCAATCGTGATGTGATCAAACAACATTTTGCAAAAGTTTACGGGAAGGCCAATGTGGGATCTCCTCCTATGTCTGTTCCTCATTTGGATACAAGAATCATTGAAGGGAAAAAAGAATTACTTTTTGGGCCTTACGCTGGTTTTACGACAAAATTCTTAAAAAAAGGATCGTACTTAGATTTGGTAAAGTCATTAGAGTTTGATAATATTTTTCCAATGTTATCTGCAGGAATGCACAACTTACCTTTAACAAAATATTTAATCAGCCAAGCCATGCAGTCCCATGAAGACCGTATCGACGCTCTTAGAGAATACTTTCCTGAGGTAAAATCGGAAGATTGGGAATTGGTAGTGGCAGGACAAAGAGTTCAAGTCATCAAAAAAGATGAAGAAGAAGGTGGGGTTTTGGAATTCGGAACAGAAGTGGTTTCGGCAAAAGATGGATCTCTCGCAGCCCTTCTGGGAGCAAGTCCAGGTGCTTCCACCTCTGTTTCGATTATGTTAGAAGTGTTGGCCGATTGTTTCCCTAAAGAAATGCAATCCGATGAATGGAAATCTAAATTAAAAACAATGATCCCCAGTTTCGGGGAATCAATGAAAGAAGATCCTGAAGTTTGTATATCCAGCAGGAAAAAAACGGAAGAAATTTTGGAATTAAACCAAGGAGCAGGTGTTAGCTCCCGGGTCTAAGGTCACAATCGAAGATCGAAAATAATATCTTATTGAGCTTTTAAAAAACTAGTTCTTTTTTCTAAGCTCAATAACTACTTTTTCTTTAGAGTCCACATTATACATGGCGGAACCTTGTGTGGAATCGATAATCCTTTTGGAATTCACACCCTTTTCACGAAGCACTCGCGATATGGCTTGGGAACGTTCAAATCCTAAATCATAATTTTCATAATTTCCAGGAACATCTTCCCTAAACGGAGTTGTATAAGTAATCACCTGCACATCAAAATCTTTGTATTCATTTTCTAAACTTCGGGCAATTGCATCTAATCTTGCTCGACCTTCTAAATGGATCCGACTTGTTGGCAAATCAAAGATCTCACTCGCAAGGAATACAAAACGATCTAGTTTGTTCTCCACTACTGGTTCTTTTGTTTGGATTGGAATTTCTGGACTAACTGAATCGACAACCTTCGTTGTTTTGATTTCAGGTTCTGGAGTATTTGAACCCAAAAGGGAGAAGGATACCCCCATACCAAATTTTACAAAAGTTTCTTCGAAATTTCCTTTGTTTCTAAAACCAGAATTAGGTGCTTCATATCGAACCATATATACATTCGAATGTTCCACTTCAGCGTTTAAGAAAAATCGATGGTTTACATGGTATCTAATCCCTAACGCACCAAATACACGATTGGTGGCTCCCCCATGTTTGTATTCGTATCCCGATCCACCACCTACTCGAAAATAAGGATCTGTTGGATTATTGGGTTGGAAGTGAAAAAACAAACTTAAATCTGCCGAAGGCGCAGAAAATATTTCCCTTTTCCTTTGCAGTGCCAAACCGTAAATTTCACCTTCATTTAATCGCCTAAGCAATGTTCCATATTCAGGTGATGCTAGAGCAAAAAGTGCAATGTCCCTTTGGTCTACAGTTCTAAATTTTGATGCAGTAATTGACTGGTAGGATGCAGAAAGTCCGATCCCAACATATCGAAAGAGCCCATATTCAAATCCTAACTCACCTACATTACTAGAAAGTTGAGTTTGGTTTTTGACAAGAGTTTGCAAAATATAATGATTTGCGAAATTAGATGTGAGAGTTGTGTAGGGGGAATTGACGACCAAATTAGTAGGAAAATTATTTTCTTCTACTTTTTTCTCCATGGTTCCAGAATTTGCACCAATCCCTCCACCCCCGTTCCCATATAGAATCAATTTTCCGCGGTCAAAACCTTGGCTATAAAGGAAGGAAAAACTGGAATGAAGTAAAAATCCGGACAAAATAAGAAAAAATTTCCAATTCATTTTCTGCATGAGTGATTTTGAAAAGTATCAGGTGTTAAATCAAGCCTAAATTTTTTTCGAATCATGTCACAAACCATAAGGGCAATCTCGTCCTTATCACGAGGTAGAAAATGAAACCAAAAATACTCATTCTCGGCGCAGGGTATGCAGGAATTATCGCTGCAAATCGTTTAGACAAACAAGTGAAAGATGTCGAAATCATTTTAATTTCGGAATCTTCAGGATTTCAAGAAAGAATTCGTTTCCATGAAATTGCCTCTGCTGGGCAAAAAAAAGAAAGAAACATACGGGATCTTTTACGAACAAACGTTAGCTTCTTACAAACAAAGGTTACTGGAATTTTTCCAAAAGAAAAAAGGATACAGGTGGAAGGAAGTAACCAAAAAATCAATTACGACTACTTGGTCATTACCTTAGGGAGTTCAGGGATTCGTCAGATGAATCCAAACGAAAATTCAATCCAATCGAATGGGGCTGTTTCTGAATTTCTAAAAAAGAAAGATCATTCAAAAATTCAGAACCTATGTATTGTTGGTAGTGGACTCACTGGCATAGAAATGGCTACCGAATGGAAACACTTTTATCCAAAATCGAAAGTGACAATTGTAGATAAAAATCCATTTGCTTCATCCTTTTCTAAACAAGGAAGAGACTATATAAAAAACTTTTTTGTAGAAAATAACATCCAAATTTTGGACCAAATGAATATAAAAGGAATCGAGGAAAATGAAATTCGTTTTGAAAACAAAACAAAACTCTCCTTTGATTGTATTGTAAATTGTACCGGATTTCAAAGTCCAAATTTACTTAAAGAATCCGGATTCAAAACCAATTCACAAAATCAAATCTATGTAGATGCTTTTTTACGTTCTTTTGAATTTCCTGAAGTTTTTGTTGCCGGTGATTCCGCTTATTTAGAAAACTCTATTTTACGTATGGGTTGTGTGACCGCATTGCCGATGGGAGCCTATGTGGCCGATCACCTAGCCAATTTAATTAGTGGGAAAAACTTATCTCCTTTTTCATTTCAGTTTTTTGGAAGATGTGTTTCTCTTGGTAGAAAAGTCGGGATGATTCAATTGACAGAAGGAAATGATAAACCAAAAGAACAAATCATCAAAGGAAAATGGGGAGCCATCGTAAAGGAAATGGTTTGTAAATTCACAATTCTTTCGCTGGTTTTGGAGAAAAAACTTCCATTTAGATTTTATTTTTGGCCTAAAGGAAATCCAATCAAAGGGAAAAACAAATTAATTCCAGAATCAATTCCTGTAGGAAACTTGGTCACATGAATGATCTAGAATTTTTTCTAAAATGGAAACATTATCTTTTCTCCATAGCATATCGCATTACTGGTAGTTATGTGGATGCCGAAGACATTGTCCAGGAGAGTTATCTTAGATGGCTCTCCATAGAAAAGACTAATATTCAAAACCATAAATCATACCTAGGAAGTATAACCGCGAGGCTTGCTTTTGATCTTTTAAAAAAAGCATCCAGGAAAAAAGAAACGTACATTGGACCATACTTACCAGAACCAATTCCAGAAATAAGAGAAGATTTGGATCATGAAAAAGTTAATTTTGCTTTTCTAGTCATTTTAGAAACTTTAAATCCAACAGAAAGAGCAGTATTCATATTACGAGAGTTATTCGATTTTGATTATGAATTCATTTCTAATATTGTTGGAAAAAATTCTGAAAATTGTAGGCAAATTTTAAGTCGTGCTCGTATTGCTATCCAATCCCGGAAAAAAAAGTTCGAGCCAGATCCCAAACTCCATTCCCAATTATTACTCGAGTTCAGTTTTGCTTGTTATAATCAAGACACAAAAGCTCTGACGAAATTACTAAAAGAAGATGTGATTGCTTATTCTGATGGAGGAGGCAAAGTTCATGCTGCGAGAATTCCTGTCCCTGGAGTCCGAAGAGTTTTATCTTTACTCATCAGAACAACACAAAAAGCAACAAAATCCACAGAAATCTATTTTGGTTACGCCAATGGTTCCCCTGCGCTCATTGGATATTCTGAGGACGAACCAATCATTGTCCAAATTTTTACTACCAGAGAAAACAAAATCGATATTATATTTAATTTAGTAAATCCTGATAAACTAAAAGCCTTTCAAAACAAAGAAAACCTTTTGAAATTAGGATATCTACGAAAACCCAAATTATGGGAGTGGGCTCTTCTCTTTGTAAGGCGGTGGATTTCCTGATTTTACGGGGTAGAGATTTCTCCCATTTATTTCGTCTTATATAGTGAGACGATGAAGATACTAAGACCCATCTTCCTTTTTGTTTTGTTGGTTTTTAGCCTTTCTGGCTGTGAATCCAACAATCTAGAGAATGTACCTCTAGCTAAAAAGGGAGTCATCGATCTCCGTGGGTGGGACTTTGAAACCATGGGGAATGTCTCGCTGAATGGGGAATGGAAAATCGATTGGAAAAATTGGAATCAAACAGAAGATTCCAACCACTCAGAATTTACAATAGTGCCAGGACATTGGACAAACTCTTTGTCTGAAAAATATCCGACTGGGTTTGCAAAACTCTCACTCAAAATTTTAATACCAGAAAATACAAAAACTCTATATCTTCAAAACGGAATCACTCGGAATGCTTTCGAAATTCTTGTTGGAGATGAAAGTATATACAAATCAGGAATCATCGGAGAAAGTTTTTCCACAGAAACTCCGCATCTCAATGTACAAACGGTGGCAATCCCTGAGACAAAAGACAGAGAAATTAAACTCTCATTAAAAATATCTTGTTTTCATTATCATATCTGCGGTGTGGCAACTCCTTATTCCCTAGGGAACCATGCCGGAATCAACAAATCCTTTTTAGAAGCAACTAGTAGAGATATTTTCGTTTTAACATCCCTACTCACACTCGCGTTTTTTCATTTTGTTTTATATATTTTTTGGAGAGACGAAAAAACACATATTTTATTTGCCTCTGTTTGTTTTTTAGCAGCAGCTCGTTTGTTAAGCATTGGCGAAACTAGATTTATATATAATTATCTACCACTTGGTGTTTATGAAATCATGGTGCGAGTTAATGGAATTAGTTTTGTATTATTGTATCTTTCTTTTGTATTATATGTAAGAGAAATTTATAACGATGAAAAATATAAACTCATTTATCGTGTAAACTTCTTTGTGGCCTCTTTACTTTTTTTAGCTCTGCCATTAGATTTACTTACCTTTTCTAAATTTTTAGCATTCCACTTAGTTTTTTCTTTGTTTGCCATTTTTGGATTATTATACCCGATCATTCATGGTGTGATTTTAAAAAAACCAGGTGCTCGTTTGTTTTTGTTTTCAGTGATTGCGACGATGTCTTTATTTTCTTTAGATATACTCACTGAATTTGCAAAAAAAGGAACTGCCTATCTTGCACAATACGGATTTTTAGTTTTTGGTCTTTCACAGGCCCTATTCATTGCGGATAGGATGATAGAAAATTTCAAAAACAAAGAAAGACTCAAACAAGAAAAAGAAAGTGCAGAAGCAAAAGTAGATTTTAAAACAACCTTTCTTTCTACAATGAGTCATGAAATCAGAACTCCAATGAATGGAGTTTTAGGAATGGCTCAGTTACTACAACAAACCAATTTATCAGAGGAACAAAAAGAATATTTAAACCTAATTCAGTTTAGTGGAGATAACCTTCTATTACTCATCAATGATATTTTGGATTTATCCAAATTGGAATCAGGACAGTTCGAATTACATTTAGAACCGGTTCCACTGCAAAAATTTATGAACGATTGTATCAATCTTTTTAAATCACAAGCAGATCCAAACAAACTCAAAATCGAATTAGAATTTCTAAATCCACCACCAGCTTATTTGAAAACAGACCAAAGAAGGTTGGCACAAATTTTAACGAATCTACTGAGTAATGCGGTTAAGTTTACAGAGAAAGGGGCTGTCACAGTTATTGTCGAAACCATTCCTTTAAATGGAAATTCTGTTCGATTAAAAGTTTCAGTAAAAGACACGGGGATAGGAATTCCAGAAGACAGAATCATAAACCTCTTTCAACCATTTTCACAAGTGCATTCTCACCTTACTGAAAAAACCATAGGAACTGGTCTTGGTCTCGCCATTACTAAAAAGTTAATCGAGGAGATGGGTGGTTCCATTACCGTTCAAAGTGTTTATGGAAGGGGATCCAATTTTTCATTTCAATTCGCCTCTCAATTCCAATCCGAAGCAATTGTCACTGACGAGGAACAAGAGAAACCAGAGCCCATTCCAAAAATCACACAGGGGTCTCTCCTAGCAGAAAAATATCCACTGAAGATTTTAGTCGCCGATGATGACCCCATCAGTCAAAAAGTTTCAAGTTTGTTCTTAAAAAAACTGGGATACTCCAACTTACAAACAGATAACGGAGAAAAAACTTTAGATATGGTTCGTTCCGAAAGTCCAGATTTATTGTTTATGGATGTCCAAATGCCCGATATGGATGGGATTACGGTTACAAAATGTATCCGCCAATCCAAAACCATCACCAAACAACCTGTCATCATTGCCCTTACCGCCAATGTCCTGGAAGAAGAAAAACAAAGATGTTTATCTGCCGGTATGGATGATTTTATGACAAAACCACTCCTCATGCGGGATTTGGATTTCATGATCCGAAAATGGGCGAAAAAGGATTTGGTACCGTCAAATAAATAAGGACATTCATTTTGGCTTCAACTTTCGGCAAACTCCCTCACGGCGAAATCCTCCAACGTATTTCCAGGTCAGAACATTTTCAATCAGGTAGTTTTAAAAATTTAGAACATACCGAGATGTTAGCACCGGATAGTTCTTATTTTAAAATGGCCATCAAATATTGGCAAAAACCAAATTCGATTCGGCCTTCTTCACCGATTCCTTCGGCAAAAATCGACTTAAATTCGTTAGATGCAAATGTTCCTCAATACATTTGGTTTGGACACTCTTCATACTTACTACTAACTTCTGGAAAAAAGATTTTAGTAGATCCTGTGTTTTCTGGTTATGCATCTCCTGTTCCTTTTGCGGTTCAATCCTTTGAAGGTACGGACGTTTATTTACCAGAAGATATGCCGGACTTAGACATTTTGCTCATCACACATGATCATTATGATCACTTGGATTACGAAACAGTCATTAAGTTACATCCAAAAACAAAAACCATCATTGTTCCGTTAGGTGTTTCTGCCCACCTACTCTCCTGGGGAGTGCCTTTGTCAAAAATCATAGAACTGGATTGGTTTGAATCCAAAGAGGTTATGAAAGACCTAGATGTAACAGCCACTCCGACCAGACATTTTTCGGGACGAGGGATCCAAAGGAACAAAAGTTTATGGTGTTCTTATGTTTTGAAAATTGGTGGATATAAGGTTTTTGTTGGTGGTGATTCCGGTTATGGTTCTGTATTTGAATCCATTGGTAAAAAATACGGCCCCTTTGATTTGGCATTTTTAGAATGTGGACAGTATGGTGATGATTGGCCTTTCATTCATATGCGCCCGGAAGAAACAGCTTTGGCGGCCAAAACCATTGGAGCTAAATCTTTTGTCCCTGTACATTGGGGAAAATTTATCCTCTCTATGCATCCCTGGAACGATCCCATCAAACGAGTGCTTGTTGCTTCGAAAGAATTAAAACTCAATTTACAAGTTCCAAAAATCGGAGAAAACTTTTCTTTTACTGGATCGGGGAGTGTGGATGGTTGGTGGAATTTTCAGTGACAAAGAACCTAGTTTTTTAAAACCTAAGAATTTAGGTTTACCCCAATGAAAAATGCACTTGTGATTGGAGCCACTTCCGATATTGGAATTCATATAGCAGAAACTCTTGCCAAACAAGGGTTTTCTCTTTACTTAACCGGCAGAGACAAACAAAAGTTAAATGATATTAAATCGAGTCTCCAAACCAAATATCAGATCTCTTTAAAAACTTATGAATTGGATGTTACGGATTTTTCTTCACATTCAAAATTTTATGACTCACTCAATCCGAAACCAGAAATAGTATTTTTTCTTGCTGGATACTACCAAAACCAAACAGAAGCAAGAGAAAACCAATCAGAACTTCTTACAACGATCCAAACTAATTATTCGGGTATCGTTTCTCTCATAAACATCATCTCATTGGATATGGAAAAAAAACAAAACGGAACCATCGTTGCAGTCAGTTCTGTGGCAGGGGAACGTGGAAGACAGATGAATTATATTTATGGAAGTGCCAAAGCAGGTCTCACCACTTACCTCTCAGGCCTTAGGTCTTTACTCTTTAAAAAGGGAGTCCATGTTTGTACCATCCAACTAGGCCCGGTGTATACAAAAATGTCTTTTGGTCATAACCTAATGCCTTGGCTCACCTTACAACCAGAGACGGCTGCCAACCTAATTGTAAAAGCAGGCCTAAACAAAAAGGATATTGTTTATATTCGTTGGCCATGGCGTTTCATTATGGGAATGATCCGAATGATCCCCGAATGGATTTTCAAACGTCTTCCTCCCTTTTGATTCTTCCGGCAAAAGATTAAGGAAAACTAATATAGTTCCAGACAGTTTGGAATCCGTTGACCATGGGGCAACTATGTAATGCGGCCGTTCCCATTCCATTACAAGCACTCGTCACCAAACGCTTGCTATTGGCATAAGGGGCACCGACACTCGTATTGGTAAGAGTTCCTGTCATACCCAATTGGTTTAACCATGCGTCTGTTACTTGGTTTGCGTTTCCGCTAAAATTGGCAATGGTGTCATTTTCATGGATGAGTCCATAATATGATCCTGCAGGTGCCGTTTGTGCTGCTCCGAGCCATGATGGAAGTGAGGAATATTGCAAACTATAATCGGAAACACCGCTATAAATGGAAACTCGGGCGACGGCCCTTCTTTTGCCATGGTAGGCAGCATGCCCACTACCTTGGGAATGCCCACCCACATAAACCAAAGACCAATTGATATTGTTTCCTGTAATATACTGGTCCCAACCTTCACCGGGTCTTGTTGAAATTAAATACTGAAGGAGAGCAAGTAACCTTCCTTCAATCGAGTTGGATAGATCCACAGAAACATAAGATGATACATCGGCCCCTGTCACTACTTCGTTCCGAAAATTTTCAAAACAACTAACATCGGATCTGGCATCCCCTTGGTTACAGATACTATTCACAGCATCATTATTAGGATAACTCAGACCAATGACATGGTAACCACGCGATGCACCCTGTTGTAAAATAGCACCAACATCACAAGGACTAGAGCCTGTCCCCGGATAAAATACAGAAAGAATATTTTTTCGACTCACAGTTGATTGTGGAGGGTAAACATGATGAGGGTTATTGTATGATGTAATGGAACTAGAGGTTTGTGAAGGTTGGATTTGTAATCGGGTTAAAGCACCGACGGAACCGTTTGAGGGAAAACTATTTTGCCCGGCACAAGATCTCGCATACAAACCAAGTCCAAGAAGAAGAACTAAATCTTCTTTCTCATCAGATTCTTTTTTACAGGAAAGGTGAAATGAACCAAGAAGGGATAAAATGACGAAACTACGAAGAAGGCGACTATATACAAAAGAATCCAAAAAAGTTTCCTTAAAAAATGAAATTATTGGTTAAAATAAAAAAGAATGATTACAAATGCAATCAATTCTAAATTAGAAATGATTCCCTCGTCTTTTCTTATCTGCTGAAAGAATAACCAAGATGAAGAGAAATAAAACTTAAAGGAACGATATAAAACTGATTCGTAAATCTAAATCTATAATTTCTGATACATGTTTATGAGTGAATCGGTATTGGAACCCACTCCTTCCACACGAGAGACTACCCATCCTTCTTTTGAAACCAAACTGTATACGGCAGAATGGTTGAACTCCCCATTGGAAATTTTTTTATAATTGATTCCAAGAACCACAGACAACATACGGACATCTTCTTCTTTGCCAGAAAGAAAACTCCAGTTTTCTCCAAGTTTCATCTTCTTTTTATAAGCGTTTAAAACTGTCGGATTGTCTTTTTCGGAATCAAAACTAACCAGTACCATCCGAGGAACCTTTCCGGTTTTTTCTTTTATTTTTTTAGCCAACTCTTCCATATCGGCGACAAGCCTAGGACAAACTGACTGACAAGAAGCATAAAACATACTAATCACAAAAGGAGATCCTTGGATTTGATTGAGTAAAAATGTTTGGCCTGACTCCATTTTCCAACTGATTGGCAAATCAAAGAGACTTCCCTTGGCTCCCTCACTGGCTGCCAAAATAGACCCCTCTCCATGTTGGTGGTCTGCATGCGAATGGTGGTCATCGCAAAAAGAATAAAACGAAAAACAAAAAAATAAAACCAAAGTTCTTACAATCAATGTATTTTTCATAACGGACTCTCCTTAAATTCTAATCCTTTGCACATCGAAATCCTAAATATTTAGCAGTATACCAACCCTTTAAACCTGCACGATATCCATAACGCATGTAAGATGCATAGTTGGAAAAATCGTTGGCTTTCAGGGAACCACCACCACAAAACAAACTACTTTCGATATCCGTATCCTGTCTGGAATCTCCTGTCACAGAAGTGTTGTTAAAGTCAAAGACCCATTCCCAAATCATTCCATGTTGGTCATACACACCAAAACCATTTTTATACTGACCAACATTAGGAAGGAATTGTGGTCGAACCTCTCCATACCAGTTAAGGATCACTGTTTCTACTGCCTTTTTGTTTTTACCAGAAGGTGGGATACTCGCAGCATACTCCCACTCGGATTCTTTGGGTAACCTCTTCCCTTTCCACTGACAGTATGCATTGGCAGAAAACCAAGAAACATAAGTTACCGGAGAATTTGTTTGGCTCTCTTCATAATTTTTTCCCTTCCAATCACCCAAGTAACCACCATCGGCAAATAGAGCAGAAACTTTTCCTTTTTTCCATTGCGGATTTGTTTCTATGAATTCAGAATATTCCTTATTTGTGACTGGATACTCATCCAAATAAAAACTTTTGATAGGAATAGTAGCACCTAACTTTGATTCTGATTCTTTTAAAAATGGTTTCCATTTACCAGCGGGAATTTTTACCATCTCACCAAAAACGGAAACCGTTAAAAAACAGAATAAAAAAATCAAACGACTCATCATTTTATAAATTGAACTGACTATTTAACTTCCATCTCATTTACCATCATGCCTTTATTTCCCCAATTGTTATAAACATAACTAAGGACACTGGCGATCTCTTCTTTTGTAAGTTCCAAATGTGGCATTACATTATTATACTTTTGTCCATTCACTGTGATTGGACCACTAAGTCCTTTTTGTAATACTTGGATGGCACGAGATTTGTCTGCATTGAGATAATCAGATTTTGCTAGTGGTGGAAACACTCCCGCCACACCTTGTCCTTCCTTCATATGACAAGCAGCACAAACCGATTTATATACTCTTTCCCCATTTGCTAAAATTTCTTTCGGAGTTTTTGCTGAGGTTTTAGGTTTGACTTCGGTCACCATTCTTTGGATGGCTGGCCCTTCAGGAAGGTAAACTGTGTCATCCTGTTTTCCGGAATATACAGTGGCATTTGCCTCTCCTTCTACTTTTAACATTCCAAGCGAACCTTTGTTAAATGTTCTAAAGATAGAATGATCAACCAAAATCAGTGTACCCGGAACTTCTACTTTAAAATCAACAATGGCCGAACCACCGGCTGGGATGAGAGTGGTTTGCACATTTTTTTGATTGGGAAGGATTCCGCCTTCTGTATAAACATGATCAAAAATTTCTCCAATTACATGGAAAGAAGAAACTAAATTTGGGCCTCCATTGCCGACAAAGAGACGAACCGTTTCCCCCACCTTAGCAGTGATGGCCCGGTCTTCCACAAGCGAACCCACCGATCCATTAAAAACTACATAATCGGGAATTTCAGTGATCGCCTTTTCCATGCTAAACGGTTGCAGTCCTGGTTCCCCATTTTTTCCTTTGGTATAAAATTCACTTTGAACCACATAGTATTCTTTATCCACTTTCGGAAGGTCTTCTTTGGGTTGGACAAAAATCAAACCATACATCCCGTTGGCTATGTGCATTCCCACGGGAGAGGTTGCGCAGTGGTAAATATACAACCCTGGGTTGATTGCCTTAAATGAAAATTTAGAAGCGTGACCAGGAATGGTAAGCGAAGCTGCAGCTCCCCCACCCTGGCCAGTTACAGCATGCAAATCAATGTTATGTGGCATTTTACTAGTAGGATGGTTTTTTAAATGGAATTCAACTTCATCACCTTCCCTGACACGAATCATAGGCCCCGGAACAGAACCACCAAAAGTCCAAAATGTGTATTCCACGCCGTCAGCAAGCCTACCCACAACTTCTACTGTTTCCATATTGACTATGACTTTGGCTTCACTCGACCTGTCGATATGAGGAGGGACTTCGGGGGCATAGGTGAGTTTGGCCTCTTCGGTTTTTGGCCCAGAACAAAAGGCGAAAAAAACTAAAGAGGTTACCAGAAAGAGATAAATTTTTAAGGTTTTGAATTTCGGAAGTTTCATATACATTTCCCTATCCTTTGGTATCATTCTAAATACTTTGCGCCAGACTCTCATTGATACAAATCAAGGGATCCTGTGACAAACGATACAAAATGCATAAAAAGTAAGAATCGTGAAGCAATTTTTATGTCATTTTCGCATTTCTTAAAAAACTAAAGTGAAATTCTAAATCGACGGATAGGAATCTAGGATAAATATGGGTTTGGTACCACCATGTCTTTAGATCTCCAAGAAAGTCTAAGTAAGTTTCGTAGCCTACTCCATATCTCTTCCATTCTGAACGCAAACCTAGATTTGCACCAGCTCCTACCTCTCATCATGTTGTATTCTAAAGATTTATTAGAAGCAGAAGCCAGTTCTCTTTTTCTTTTGGAAGAAGAAGATTTTTTATACTGTGAAGTGGCTTTAGGTGAAAAAGGAGAAATCATCCAAGAATACGCCAGGTTAGAGTTAGGTGAAGGAATTGTTGGAAAAGTTGCCCAAGAGAAAAAACCTATCGCATTGGAAGATGCTTACAAAGATCCAAGATTTAATGACAGTATGGACAAACGTACGGGATTTAAAACAAAATCGCTAATCTGTGTCCCTCTGTTTGTGGAAGATAGACTGATTGGAACACTTGAGGTCATTAACAAAACAAACAACAGAATTTTTGATCACTCTGACCTAGAATATTTAATTTCCCTTTCCGAAGTAGCTGCAACAGCTATCCAAAATGCAAATACCAAAGATAGTTTGGACAAACGAATTCTTGAACTATCATTATTATATGAATTTGAAAGATTGTCCGTTTCCGAAAAAAGTTTAAATGAATTAGGTAAGTGGATTCTCAATCGAGTTTTAGAATACTTAGGTGCTTCTTCCGGAACCATTTATCTTGCCAACTCCGACAAACAAGAATTAAGCATTTTATCAGCAAAAGGAATTCCGGAAGATGCTTATGAACAAATCAAAGTTCCTTATGGAACTGGCGTTTCTGGTTGGGTGGCTGAAAAAAGAGAAAGTCTTCTCATCCACAACTTAGATTTAGATCCACGTTACAATAAACTATCTCCTTATAAGTTTGAATCCAAGTCACTGATTTCAGCGCCATTAATTTTTCAAAACGAACTTCTTGGTGTCATTAGCATCAATAACAAAACTTCAGGATATGCTTTCCAACATTCGGATTTAGACTTACTCACAAATATTGCCGCAAGACTCAGTAGTACGATTAAAAATGCACAACTCTTCCATCAGATTGTGGATACGGGTAAAGAGTTGAACCGTGCCAAAAATATCATGAAAAAAATCATGCCATCCATCCTACCGAACTCAGACAAACTCTCGTATGGTGTGGCGCATATTCCTTTAGAACAAGTTGGTGGAGATTTTTACGATGTCACCCAACTAGAAGATTCAAAGTTTTCCATTTTGATTGCTGACATTTCCGGCCACGGACTTTCTGCAGCCGTACTTGCGGCTATGGCTCATATGGTATTAAAAAACTTTGAACAGGATATCAAACTTAGCCCTTCTTTGTTTTTAACCACACTCAATCATATGTTGTATGGGAAGTTAGCGGGAAATTTTCTCACTGCCTTCTACGGGATCATTGATTTAAAAACAAATACCATCCTTTGTGCCAATGCAGGCCACCACGCCCCATTTTTATTGGATAAAAAAGACTCACCAATGATCCAGTTAGATGTTAAAGGAAAAATTTTAGGCCTTATCCCTGATTTATTCTACGAAGAAAAAACTTTTCCTTTTGTTCCCGGGAACCGCCTTGTTATGTACACAGACGGAATCACCGAACATATGTCCAAAGACCATAACAAACGTTATGATGAAGAATTGTTTCAAAAGGCAATTCAAAAATCAAAAACATCGAAGACCCAAGACTCAGCCAACGAACTCATCAGAGAAGCGAGAGAGTATGTGGGAACACATGATTTTGCTGATGACGTCACCGTTTTGTTAGTCGATCATATTTAAAAACAAAATCATGACGTGATTTCCATAACCTCTGGATTTCCGGTGTGATAATGTTCTACCAAATCCATAATTTTTTTGGGCTCAGAAACTACGAGCGAGCTCTTTTCATGGAGAGTTTCCGATTTATAGGCAATCACTTGTGCTTGTTCTGACAATCCAAGTAGGATATTTGAAATTTGTTTGGAAGCAAGATTTGCCTCTAAAACAGACTGATCAATTTGTCTCACCTGTTCTTCCACTGACTCTAATTTAAACTTAACTCTAGTGGATTCTTGAAGGTCATGATACAATGAAGCCGAAACCTTATTGGTGATTGATTTCATTTCGTGAAATAAATCGGAGAGAGAAAAGATTTCCAAAGATGCATCTTTCACTTTTGCAGATGTATCTTTGATTACTGCCATCGTTTCGTCTACATAGGTTTTTATTTCTTCTGCGGAAACCCCAATTTGTTCATTCAAATTCATCATTTCTTTTGCCACAATGGCAAACCCGGCACCCACATGACCTGCCCTGGCAGCTTCAATAGAAGCATTTAACGAAAGCAAGTTGGTTCTATCTGCAATTTCTGTAATAATAGAAACAATATTCAAAATTTTATTTGAAACTTGTTTGATGGCATCAATCCCTTCCAAAGAATCTGAAATTTTTCTTTTACCCAAATCAGCTTTTTCCGTAGATCGAAGAGACAAATCGCCAAGGCCCTTTAATGCATTTTGTGTTCCATTTAAGTTTTGGTTCACCGCATTCATATAATCTTTCATATCTGACATGATGATGGAATGGTTTGTTGTAATTTGTTTGATATTCGCAAGAGCAGAAGTCAATTCTTCCATACAGGCAGCGGCTTCTTCACTTCCTGATGCCATTGAATGTGTGGATGTAAAAAAATGATTCGTTAGATTTGTCAACTCTTCGGAAATCCGAAGAGAAACATGAGTTGCTTTTTGAATTTGAGATATGATTCCCCAAAGATTGATACTCATACTCTTCATGGAAAGTAACATAATTTTTACTTCGTCTCGGCTATCGTTCTGAAAATGATCAGGGTATTGGAATCTTCCCGAAGAAACGGAAATTACGGATTCTGTAGCTTTTTGTAACTTTCTATTTTTTTTAGAGAGAACAAATACAAAAGCAGAGGAAATCACTGTTTGTAATAAAAATAAATTACCACAAAACAAAGGAGTTTTTGGTAAATGGAAGAGAAACAAAACCAAAAAAGGCAAAGAACTTAAAATTACAAAAAAAACATCTACCGGTTTAATGGTTCTTCCATTTTTAATCACTTTCCCTTTTTTGTTCAATAAAAATGGTTTTTCCCCCATTTTTTGGTATAAGTTATTATAAAATTCTTTTTTATCATCTGCTAGTTTTTTTCTAACAGAAACATAACCTACAACTTTCCGTTCTTCATTCAAAATTGGTGTGATCGTTGCATCGACCCAATAGAAATTTCCTGATTTGGCTCTGTTTTTGACAGCACCCGTCCAAGGAAGGCCGGCTTTTATATAATTCCAAAGTTCTTCAAATACTACCTTAGGCATATCAGGATGCCTAACTATGTTATGCGGTTTCCCTATCATTTCTTCTGCAGAATATTCTGATATTCTAGCAAAATCGGGAGATACATAGGTGATTAGGCCTTTTGCATCAGTGCGACTAATGATCACATCCGAATCGGTAAGGACATTCTCGATCAAATTCACTTTTACATTTTTCAAATTTTTATCTCCAATCATGATATTGGATCAAATACTAACTGGGCCGATACAATCCCTAAACTTAGTATCATTCAACTAATATCAACTAACGTACTATATAGCAGGAGTAGACGATTTTGTAGCAAGAAGGTTGTCATTTTTTTATCCCCGATTGACCTTGATATTTGTCAATAAGGTCTAGGGGATTCTACGAATCTATTATTGATTCATAAGAACTCATTTTGTGTTTTAGAAAAATAGTTTAAAAATCTAAATCGGCAAGGAGGGTTTCGAATTTTTTTTCGGTCATCAATTCATGAGTTAAAAATACTCCATTATAATAAACCCCAGAAGTTCCAAACGGGCTTCCTATGGACTGCGCATCTTTATAACTTTTTAATTTTTTAATCTCAACGGGGAATTTATTTTTCTTAGCTAGATTAGCAAGTGAGACAATGTATTCTTCCATAAATGGACATTGGTTTGAATAGATAAATGCAAATCCCTTCTTATGGGAATTAAGTTTTGATTTTGTATGTCCCGAAAAGGAAGGAAGTTTCGCTTTTTGGTTTAGCTTTAACACAAGTAATTCGAAATAAGGCGGTGCCGTATCCACAAGCTCAAACCCGTGTTTTAAATAGAATTTTTTATCAGTCAAATATGGTTTTACTTGATTGCTAGTAACCACAGCAATCCCATCCATTTTTTTCTGTTTCGCATCACTCATACACTCATTCAGTAGTAAAGTAGAAAGACCTTTTCCTTTAAATTGACCCGAAACCCAAAGACAATGGATCACCATAAAATTCTTGCCAACAATTGGTTTCCAGACTTTCTCAATGGGCATATATTCTATGAATACCTTCCCCCTTTCATCCAAACGTTTGAAGATAAGACCCTCATCAAAACGATCCTGCATCCATTGTTTTTTGGATTCTGCCCTGGTTTTATTTTTTAGATCGTTTCCAATTGCACAACAAATATGTTCATTATCAATATTGTCTTTATCTATGCCAATGAGTCTCAATGATATCACAGAAATCAAAAGACGTAGAAAATAGCAAATCTATTGGTTAATTTGAATACAAAGCGCCCACGCAGGTTCCACAAATATCAGAATCGGCATTAGCAGATTTTGCCACAGCCACTCTAATTTTTTTTAGATCCAATCGTAATGATGATTTTTCCATCGTATGTTTGGAAGGATCAAATCCACAAGGGAAAGACTTCAATCCACCCTTCTCTACTTGGATATGTGCTAGTTCTACATTTTCAAAACGAATGAGTGTATACAAATTTTGCCCTCTTGCGTTACAAGAATCATATTTAAATCGATAAGAACCATTACAAATAAAAAATTCACAATTCATCCAAATCGAAACGACTGGAACAACTTATAATAAATCAAAAAAACGAATATAATCGTTTACTTTATTAGGTGGGGAAGTCGAATATTTCTATAAATAGAGACAAGGAAAATACTTCAAGTAGGCCTTATCTGATTTTTTTATTAATAACTACATTTTCATTAATCAAATGAAACTACCACTTTCATACATAGCACAAGAAAAATTAAAATCTCTAAGCGAAAGATTTAGCTACTTGGCACATAATCCGCACTTCACTTCTACCGGCTATGTTGACCAAAGGATAAAATCCGAAAATCTTAAATACAACCTGTCAATGATTATTTCTCACATAATAATCAAACTCAATATTCCAAACAAAAGCGTTGATGTCTTTAAAAAAATTATAACAGAATATAATGAATCTGAGGACAAAAGTTTAACCCTTGAAGATTTTGAAAAAGTTGGCTGGATAAGGATTATTTATGGGGAGGTAGTAATCCCTCAATCAATTAACAGCCTCATCTGGAGAATTGACAATTCATCAAAACGAGATGAGTCAATTAATTTCCCAATAGAAAAGACAGATTTAGTTAATTGCTTACGAATTTATTACAAAGCCAACTTAGAAGAAGAAAGATTTATTATTCCGAAGTCAGATCTGGACTTTATCTTGAATAGATACTCGCCAAACGATGTCACGATAGCAATGTTAGAGGAAAGAGGAATAATCGCAATTGACAAGAAAGATAATTCATATTATTGGCAAGTCAAAAATGAATACTCTAAAAGTTTAAACTATGAGATTGCCTCCACACTTTGGCTGTTAATTGGCGGAGAAAATGCGACGAGTAAAGAATTTTCAATATATGCAAATTTAATCCGAGTAACTGAAATTTGGATTGATAGCTTTGAATCTCATTTGGACAGAAAAAACATCGACAAAATTGCAGAATTAGCTGAAAACTATTTATATTCCGAGGTTGATTTATTAAACTCTGGCCAAGAATTCAAAAAAATATATTTAGATACATTTTCCCATAATGGTAATTTCGAAGGTACGATTCCCAATATTGAAATTAACTATGACAATACTTTTGAATTCATAAAAAGCATAAAGACTCAAAACATAATTTTTCAAGAGTTCTTTGGACACCAAAATGCACGTGAATTTTATTATTTAATATTACGAATTATAATAAACAGTAATTCCAAGAAACTACAAATCTTCCAAAAATTAATAAAAGACATAACGAGACCTTTCATAGTATGGACATTGTATGAAGATATTCCTAGAATTTTTCCTTTTGCAATCCCATATCTTTTGGATGATACAGATTTAATTCCTGTAGCATTTAATTTAATTGATGAAATAAGCGTTAATACGAGTTTTTTTATAGAACAATCGGACTCAAAAAAAAGAGAGGAAGAACGTCAGGATATTATAAATCAACTTTGGCTTGAATTGTTTGATTTCATCTTAGAACTTTTTTCTTCCATTCATACGGAAGACCAAATTAAAGGCGAAGCGATTGCGAAAATATTAATACCACTGGTTCAGAAAGTATTTAAACCTAATGCAGGTAATCGACATTACATTATTTCTCATAATGCATTAAAAAGACGTTATGACGAAGCGTTAAAAATACTAAGTAATAAAAGGATTCAACAATCGAACATTTATCTAAACCCTACGATTAGTCCCAAAATAATTAGTTCTACATTACCCTCTCTATCGGATTACATTAAACTTGAATTAGGATTAACATTTCAGCCGCAAATTAGATTCATTAATCTAAACTCCTCCATACTCCATTTATCAATAGAAGTTTTACGACTCCTCAACTCGCGATTCGAAGAAGGTGAATTGAATGAAAAAAATAAACAAATACTTACAAAAGCCAAAACAGAATTAGTATTTTCACTAAAAGACCATATAGCGGAGTTTCATTTTCAAAACGAAATCAATACAAGTGGTAACGAAGGAAATATAAATAAAAGAAAATACAGAACAAATCTATTTGAGTTTGGTATAGAAATCATAGATTGGGGATATTTATTTTCCCATTTTGCCAAATTGAACCTTTTAGAGGCATTTCATAGTAACTTCGTAAAAAGTATAAATTTTGATATCATTACCAATAAATATAGCGAACAAAACAAAGAGCAATCAGAAAAAATTAAACTCTATTTAAAAGCAATGATGGTGGGCTTTATTTCAATCTGCCAAAAGAAAACTATATATGAAACGGAAGAACTACCGACAAGCAATACTCTTATTCAGATTGAAAAATGGATAAAAGAATTATCCCTACAATATTCATT
This sequence comes from Leptospira kanakyensis, assembly GCF_004769235.1. Classification (NCBI taxonomy): domain Bacteria; kingdom Pseudomonadati; phylum Spirochaetota; class Leptospiria; order Leptospirales; family Leptospiraceae; genus Leptospira; species Leptospira kanakyensis. The sequence continues at coordinate 27,032 of NZ_RQFG01000005.1, forward strand.
AGATGATTTGCCTAATAAAAAGGTAGATGTTTTTAAAGAAATAAATACTGGCTTTGGATATGATATTTATTTTCAACGTTTAACCATTCTTCTTTATAAAAGTATCAATTATTTCACAATTGAAAATTCAAATGAGTTCATTATTGAATTTTTTGCTTCAAGTAACGACATCGGAAGAATGCTGGCTGCCATCAATATACTCGACTCAAAAGAACAACAAAAAATAATATCTCAAAGAATTTCTTCGATAAACTTGGATATTTTTTTGGAAGAAGTGTTTACGACAACTGAACTTCAATACGTTTCAATTGAAGCTGCTAATTCCGAAAATCATTGGGAACTAGCGAAACCAATGATAGAGAGAATCCAAAACCATTATAAAAGGGTTAATTACACTGACGAAAATAGAGACCTCATCCTATTCGAAATCAACTTATTATTAGCTTTTAAAGAGAGGGATTTTAACAAACTTAACAGCATCGAAATTTCCCAAAAACAAAACATCAATAAGGAAACTTTCAAAAAAAGGGATAAGATAAAGCAATACTATACGGCTTTATTTATATTATACAATGATAAAAACTATGACGAGGCAATCAAATTATTCAAATCACTTCTATCAAAAGATACAAAGAATACCAATTTAGCCTATCATTTATATAGAGCAGAGACCCTCAAGGCAATAAGTGCCATGAATACCGAATTTTTAATTGAAGCAAATCAAAATTGGGAAAATTTCACTAACCTTCTTTCCGATAATGAAAAAAATGGACTATCTGAATTATCTGAATTAGTAGCGCTCAATAGCCTGCACTATTTGGCCGCTACTAAAAATACGAGAGCCTTCGACCAGACGATGAATACGCTCTCAAAAAAATTCTTATATGAATTAGAAATTATACCCACTGTATATTATTTTTTTATTCAGAGGGAATTGCATGAACTTGCTTTTGATTATATTCAAGATGCAAACGAATTTCTTTTGAAAAACGGAATGGAGATAGAATCTAACATCAAAGATTTGTTTTCAAACTCTGAAAATGATCAATTATTTAAAAAGTTTAAAATTAGCCTTGAAAGAATTAGAAACCTCTCTCCATCAAAAATTCCGAACATTTCACCAGACATTATAAACAACAAAAAAAACTTAAGCGACTTTATCCTAAATGAAATTATCCAGTGTTTAAAAATAGTTCAGGAAAAAAAAGAGGCCTTAAGACAAATCACTCATGAGAACAGATTCAATGACTTTCTACAAGCGATCTTAAGATTTCGCTTTCCTTTTTGGGGATGGACAATTACTGACCAGTCAAGACTCGGCACATCTAGCGATGGTGCAGATGCAGGAAATGCTGATTTAGTTATCCAATCTGGCGGTGGCGAGAATTTCGCTTTGATTGAAGCCTTTATTTTAAGAGACAAAAACTACACGAAAACGCATATTTTAAAGTGCCCAAAATACATTTCCAATATAAAGAGATATTATATTTTAGTTTATTTTTTAGGCGAACCTACTGCTCTTGGGGGCAAATGGAACCAATACAAAACGGATGTTTCTTCAATCACTTACCCTAATAATTTTGCCATTAATCCGATAATAGGGATTACCGATTTGGATAAGGAATTTGAAGATGCGGTAAATATTAAAATTGGAAAATCTATTCACGGAGAAAATATTGAGATGTTCCACATTATGATTAATATACAAACAGGATCGCCCAAGCAAACTTAACATTCTCTCTATTGCAATTTACAAAAATAGTTTTATGGATTAAGGGCTAAGGTATCAAGTTTGTATTGACTTTTTGCCAATACAAATATCAAATTAATCGTTAGGTGAATGTTTTCGTAACAAACCAAGGAAATATATAATGAAGACTCGTTTGCTGTTCATGTTTACACTATTTTCGTTAACATTTGTTAACTGTTTTTATGGGGTTGCAAGATTCGGATCTACGGAATGGGTAGACGAGTCCTTCGAAATTACCGAAGAACGAAAAATTTTTAAACATGCTTCTGACTTTCGTAACCCACCCGTTTATTCCAAAGCAGATATCATTGCCAAATGGGGGGAACCATCTACTTCAGGGAAAGAAGCAGTTTGCGATTATATCGCTTACAGGGACGGGTTCGAGTGGAATATCATCGGCGCCATGATTTGGATCATACCCATCCCTCTTTTGATTTTACCTACCGGTTTTGATTATGTAAGAATCTACTTCAAAGAAGAAAAAAGTGTGGGACTCACAACAGCCCACTATGCAGAAACGCATGCCATTGGTTATGGATGTGGTGATAACTCCTGTGGTTTCATTCGAGGACAAACTTCAGACTATAGATCTCGAAGGAAGAAACCAACGGTTTGTATGGTGGCGGAGCGACCAGAACCCCAACCCCAACCCCAACCTCATCCTACTGGCGGATGAACTCTCTAAAATACAATAGAATGTATCTGTTAACTCTACAATTCAATCATATCACGACTGAGGGATAACATCTTTTCTAAGAAAAGAGGGTTTTCTTTACAATCGTTTACGAAATCCGTTTCAAACGCTTCCACTAACAGGCGTATGGAGGCGTTAGAGATAGCGTCATTACCTCCTCCATCAAATGATTTGGAAACAATCGGCAATACAATGTAAAAAGGAATCGTTAACCAGGAAATAATCCTTCTTCCTCGGATTGGGTAGGTATAATCTCGGATAATTGTTCTATTTTCTTTGTCATAGATGGTAAAGGTGACACTGGAATGGGATTCTTCAAAAGAGGGAAATACACCGAATGTGATAAGGAATAGAACTACAGAGATTCCGGCGTGATTGTATCCTGTTGTTGTTGTGTATGTTAAATCTAATTTGGATGTTTTGCTTAAAACAAATAATTTTGATTTTGCCAATTCATACTCTACAACCGATGAATTGTATAAATTTGTTTTCCCACCTTCCTCGGAACGAATCAGATTGAATCTGATCTTTCCTTTCATCGAAGTATCGTTTGTATGAACACTCGGAGAGTTTTTTTTCGCTAATGAAAAATAGTGTAAATTACAAGAGAGAATGAAAGTGAAAATAAAAACTAGATTTACATTTAAAAATAATTTCATGGTTCCCTATGTTTTGCAACTACGCATAACCTAGTGCAAGCTGATTTCAAAGATAAGGTAAGAATTGACACCAACCAATGGCTGCACAAGGGATAGAAGCGGAAATCCTTATCGCAGAATGCGATAAGATTGGAGCGAATAGCCCGGTCCCTTTCCTTTAGGAAAGGGATGTGCCCCCAATTCCTTCCGCCCGATAGTTTTCTTTATACTTCGCATAGTTGTTTGCCGTGCGGGTGATGATCTCCCTATCTTTGTCTGTGATGTCTCGGATGATTTTGGCCGGGCTACCCATAATGAGAACTCCCGGGGGAATTTTTTTTCCAGGGGGAACGAGGGAGCCTGCACCCACAAAAGACCATTCCCCAATTTCCACATCATCCATAAGCATAGCCCCCATCCCCACAAAACTATGGTCTTTCAAAACACAACCGTGGATGGTTGCATGGTGGCCAATGGATACATAATCCCCAATCGTGACAGGATACAAATCTCTTGCCACATGTACGAGAGTCATGTCTTGGATGTTCACATGTTTGCCAATAGTGATGGTATTTACGTCACCACGAAGCACGCATTGGAACCAAATGGAGGACTCTTCGCCAATCGTGACTTTTCCAAGTACATCAGCTGAGGGTGCCACCCAGGCCGTAGGGTGGAGGGAAGGTGTGTGGCCTTGGAAAGAACGGATCATACTTGCTAAACATCGGGGAACGAACTGAAACTCAAGGTCTTTTCGTTTTTCCGCTTGCGTTTTTACCTTCGCGCAAGTTACCGTAGTCTTAGATTCAAATGGGATCTCTCTCCTCAAAAACGCTATTTTTCTCTAAAAACCTGCCAAGGAATATTTCATGCCAATAGATATCAAAGTCCCCGAGATGGGGGAATCCGTAACCGAAGCAACCATCAGTGCTTGGACCAAAAAAGAAGGCGATGCCGTAAAAGTAGACGAAGTGCTCGCTATTTTAGAAACAGACAAAGTCTCATTAGAGATTCCTGCTCCCACTTCCGGGGTTTTGAAATCCATCACCAAAAAGGTGGGAGATGTGGTTCATGTGCGTGATATCATGGGCACCATTGAAGAAGGTGCTGTGGCTTCGGCTCCTGCTAGTTCCAGCGCTCCCGCTCCGAAAGCAGAAACACCAAGTGCCCAACCTAACACAGGAAAAGTGAACGAAGAACTTCCTCCTGCGGCCCGCAAACTCATCGAAGAAAATAAGTTAGACGCCTCCAAAATTACAGGGACTGGCCGCAACGGACAAATCACAAAAGAAGATGTCATCCTCTTTATGGAAAAAGGTGGCGCTAGTGCCTCTGCACCTAAGGCTGCAAGTCCTGAGATTCCAAAAGCGGTTGTCGTTTCTGCAAATGCAGGTCCTAGAGAAACTGTGGTTCCGATGACGAAACTTCGCCAAACAATTGCGAATAGACTCGTGAGTGCGCAACACACGGCAGCCATCCTCACTACGTTCAACGAAGTGGATATGTCTCCGATTATGGAACTTCGCAATAAATACAAAGACAAGTTCAAAGAAACTCACGGTGTGGGTCTTGGATTCATGTCTCTTTTTACCAAAGCAGTAGTTGCTGCTCTCAAAGCTTATCCAGCCATCAATGCAGAAATCCGCGGAACAGACATCGTCTACAAAAACTTCTATGATATCGGAGTGGCTGTGGGTGGACCGAAAGGACTTGTGGTTCCCATTGTTCGTAACGCCGACTTACTCAGTTTTGCAGGTGTGGAACAAGAGATCGCAAGACTTGCTGGCAAAGTGAAAGACGGCAAAATCTCTCTCGAAGATATGGAAGGGGGAACTTTCTCCATCTCCAACGGTGGTGTTTATGGATCGATGATGTCGACTCCCATCCTCAATCCTCCACAATCAGGAATTCTCGGAATGCACAATATCGTCAAACGCGCGGTAGTTGTGAATGATCAAATTGTCATTCGTCCTATGATGTATCTCGCTCTTTCTTACGACCACAGAATCGTGGATGGAAAAGAAGCGGTTCAGTTCCTTGTGAAAATCAAAGAAATGGTAGAGGATCCAACTAGACTCCTCTTTGAGGTATAAGGAATTTATGGAACAATATGATATCATTGTCATTGGTGCAGGTCCTGGTGGGTATGTGGCTGCGGTTCGCGCGGCCCAACTCGGCAAAAAAGTAGCCATCATTGAAAAAAGAAAAACTCTCGGGGGGACATGTCTCAACGTAGGTTGTATCCCTTCCAAAGCCCTTCTCGACTCTTCTGAAGAATATCACAAAACCAAACACAAATTAGCGGATCACGGAATCTCCGTGAAAGATGTCAAAATCGACATCGCTAAGATGATGGCTCGTAAAGACAAAGTAGTAAGTGAAGTGACATCTGGTGTTGATTACCTGATGAAAAAAAACAAAATCACTCGTTACTTGGGTCACGCAACTTTTGTTTCTAAAACAGAAGTTTCTATCACGGCAGAAGATGGAAAAAAAGAATCCATCTCTGGAACAAATATCATCATTGCTACCGGATCGACTCCGATTGAAATCCCTCCCCTTCCTGTGGATGGAAAAAATATTGTTACCTCTGACCACGCCATTGGTTTGGATTCCGTTCCCGAACACCTCATCATTGTGGGTGCCGGAGTGATTGGTCTCGAACTCGGATCGGTATGGTTACGACTTGGTGCGAAAGTCACTGTGGTGGAACTCATGCCACGACTTTTCGGAACTGCTGACCAAGCCATTGCCAGTCTAGCAGAACGATTGTTAACCCAACAGGGGATCAACTTTCTCTTTGAAACCAAAGTGCACGGTGCTAAGGTCAAAGGCAAAAAAGTAGAAGTGGAAATCGAAGGCAAAGACGGCAAAAAAACCATTCTCGAAGGAGACAAGGTTCTTGTTTCCATTGGTCGCCGTCCGAACACAGATGGACTCGGTGCCAAAGAAATTGGTGTCGAGATGACAGACCGTGGTCGTGTCAAAGTTGAACAGAATCAATTCAAAACCAACATTCCTAATATTTATGCCATTGGAGATGTGGTGGATGGCCCCATGCTTGCTCACAAAGCAGAAGACGAAGGGATTGCCGTTGCCGAACTCATTTGTGGAAAGTATGGCCATGTAAATTACAAAGCCATTCCTTGGATCGTTTACACTTGGCCAGAAGTGGCTTGGGTAGGGCTTGGTGAAGAAGAACTCAAAGCCAAAGGCATCGAATACAAAGTGGGTAAGTACATGTTCAAACCCAATGCTCGTGCCAAAGCCATGAACGAAACCGATGGACAAGTGAAAGTCATTGCCGACAAAAAAACGGATAAACTCCTCGGGGTTTATATCGTAGGTCCAAGAGCGTCTGATATGATTGCCGAAGCTGCGATTGCTTTTGAATTTGGTGCCAGTGCGGAAGACATTGCTCGTTCTACACATGCCCACCCCACTCTTTCTGAAGTACTTCGGGAAGCGGCGATGGATGCTGATGCGAAATGGTCCATCCATTCGTAATTTAACTGTTGTTTTGTTGTTTTAGGGAGAGTATATGACAACCGACCAGATGATGAGTTTATACGGCGATAACGTCGTATTATTGGAAGAGTATTACAAACAATTCAAAGAAGATCCGCAAAGTCTCTCAAAAGACTGGATCGACTTTTTTGGGGAACTTGAAAGGACTTCCCTGTCTAGTAATGGAACAAGTAACGGGAACGGATTTAACGGAAATGGATATGTCAACTATGCATCCACCGAACACCGAAAAGGTTCTTCACTCAGCGACTTCGGGATCATCAACCTTCTCAATGCTTACAGAAGACAAGGTCACTTAGCGGCAAACCTCGACCCACTCGGAATCAACAAACCAAACCGCGAATTCATCGATCTCAAAATTGGCGCACTCAAACAAAGTGACTTAGAAACAGAAGTGGATTCTGGAATTGCCAATCTTGGGAAAGCAAAACTAAAAGACGTCATCGATTGGTTTGAAAAAACCTACTGCGGATCCATCGGTTGTGAACACTACTACCTTGTGAACGATGAGGAACGTGAGTGGTTACAAAATCGTATGGAACCTCTTGCCAACAACGAACCTATTAGCAAAAAAACTGCCTTACGTTTGTTTGAAAAACTTTACCAAGCTGATAGTTTTGAAAACTTCCTCGCCAAAAAATTCGTAGGGAAAAAGCGATTTTCCCTCGAAGGTGGGGAAACCATGATCCCTATGCTTGATACCCTTGTGGAAGAAGCAGGTGGTCATAAAATGGATGCCCTTGTGATTGGTATGGCACATAGGGGACGTTTGAATGTTCTTGTGAATATCATTCGTAAACCAGCGGGCCTTATCTTTGCTGAGTTCGAAGAAAAACTAAACCCAGGGCAACTTGGTTATGCAGATGTTAAATACCATCTTGGGTATTCGAACAATGTCATGACCCATTACGGAAAAGAAGTCAAACTCTCTCTTGCCTTCAACCCTTCTCACTTAGAAGCCGTAGACCCTGTGATCTTTGGATCGGTTCGTGCCCGCCAAGAAATGGCAAAAGACGTAGACCGTTCTAAGTTTATGCCTGTGGCCATCCACGGGGATGCTGCCTTTGCCGGACAAGGTGTGGTGGCAGAAACTCTCAACATGATGAACCTAGATGGTTATACGGTGGGGGGAACTTTCCATATTGTGATCAATAACCAAATTGGATTTACCACTCTTCCTAGCGAATCCAGATCTACCTTGTATGCAACAGACCTTGCCAAAGGTTTCCAAGTCCCTATTTTCCATGTGAACGGAGATGATCCGGAAGCCACTTACCGAGTCACAAAACTTGCGTTAGAATACCGTCAAAAATTCAAAAAAGATGTGATCATCGATCTTATCTGTTACAGAAGGCTTGGACATAACGAAACAGATGAACCAACCTTCACACAACCACAGATGTATGATATCATCAAAAAACATCCCAAAACCATCAAACTTTATGAAGAGAAATTATTGCAACGTGGGGACATCACTCAAGATGAAATCCAGTTCATTAAAGATGGGATTGCCCAAGGCCTCGAAGATTCTTTCCAACAAGCCAAAGAAAAAGACACTCGGATCACAGTCGATACACTGGGTGGGGTTTGGTCTAGATACACAAAAGAACCTTTGGATTCCGATGTCCATACCCAACTCCTCCAACAACAATTAGGTGGAATTGTCAAAGCAGTCACCACACTTCCTGAAGGTTATACAGCCAATCCAAAACACATTAAAGTTTTGGAAGACCGTAAAAAGATGGGAGCTGGGGAATTACCAATTGATTGGGGTTTTGCAGAATCACTCTCCTTTGGATCCATTTTGGAAAACGGATTTCCGATTCGCCTCGGGGGACAAGATGCACAAAGGGGAACTTTTTCTCATAGACATGCGACTCTTTCCGATATTGCCAATGGGAAAAAACTCACCCTTCTCAATCATATCAGCGACAAACAAGCCAAGATAGAAATTGTAAACTCCTCTCTTTCTGAATATTCCTGCCTCGGATTTGAGTATGGTTATTCCCTTGCCGATCCGAATAGCCTTGTGATGTGGGAAGCTCAGTTTGGTGACTTTGCAAACAACGCACAGGTGATTTTTGACCAGTTCATTTCGAGTTCAGAAATCAAATGGCAAAGGATGTCAGGTCTTGTTTGTTTACTCCCACACGGGTATGAAGGCCAAGGTCCAGAACACTCTTCTGCAAGGCTTGAAAGGTTCTTACAACTTTGTGCTCTCGACAATATCCAAGTGGCAAACCTAACAACACCGGCTCAGTATTTTCATATCCTTCGCCGCCAAATCTTACAAAGTTTTAGAAAACCGCTCATCATCATGACACCGAAGTCACTCCTTCGTTTGAAAGATGCGGCTTCTAGTTTGGAAGACATCACAACGGGTGCATTTAGAAAAATCCTTCCTGATCCAGTGGCAAAACCTGAAAAAGTGGAGAAGTTACTTTTCTGTTCGGGAAAAGTATACTACGACATACGTAAGGCGATCGATGCCCAAAAACTGGAAAACGTGGCGGTGGTTCGTATCGAACAACTTTACCCGTTCCCAGAAAACCATATCAAACAAATGATCACCAGTTACGGAAAACTGAAAAAGTTTGTATGGGTACAAGAAGAACCAAAAAACCAAGGTGCTTGGTTCTTTGTTCGAGATCGAATTGAAGCGGTGATGCCGGAAAACAAACGCCTCCATTACGCAGGTCGTTCTGAGTTCCCAAGCCCTGCTTGTGGTCACGTGGTCACTCACTTAAAAGAACAAGAAGATTTAGTAAAGGATGCTTTATCTTAAAAGATAAAACATCCGAATCTAAGGACAGATCAATTGTTTTGAATGAGAAACCTTGAGAGAAATCTCAAGGTTTTTTATTTTAAGGATTAGGATTTGCTGGTGTGGTTAGAGCTTCTAATGATCCGCTCAAAACCCCTTTGGCTGAAGTGACATCATAATCAAAAATATGAATTTTAGGTTCTGGTTCGGGGAGTTTTTTCCGTTTGTTCATTTGTTTATCAGGATTTTTTCCCAGAATTAAAGTTAGGTGATTTTTCGAGGAGTTATAGATCAACTTTCGAAAATGAAATCCAAGAGGGAGGACAGTTTGTAAACCACTGGTTTCAGGATCAAAAAGATAAACCAATTTATGATCCTTATAATTCAAAACCCCATCCAAATTACTATCTTCTGTCACGGCAAGGATGATGATTTTTTTCTCCAAAGAAAGAACATCTTCTTTAGGATCATCGATTGTGTTCGAAACTGTTTTTTTGGCAAAGTCTCCCACAAAAAAATCCCAAATGTAAACATCATGTGGGAAAAGTTTTTGCACCTTTCCATCTTTTAAATTGATAGAATATAAATTTCTAGCGTGAGATAAAATCCCATCAGGACCAAACCCACCAGACTCAGTCACAAGACCATGGGGATAGATAAAGTATTGTTTCCAATAGATCTTTCCATTCCCATCTTCTAAATCCAAAGTATCCGATGGTTCGGGAGTGTTATCTTTTTCTTTAGACTCGGGAGTTTCTACTGTAACTTCATACCCATCGTCATAGAGGCGCCAACTTTTAGATAAACTAAAAGTAAGCACCGCAAGGATGAGTAAAAAAAATAGAAATACTCCGACTCTAAACTTTTCCATCATTTGGTCGCGTTATAGGCTCTTATCGCGCTAAACACTTCATCAAGCTCTGAATCTGTCATATAAGCAAACAGAGGGAAGTTCAGAACAGATTTAGAGATTCTAGCTGCATTTCCATCCTTTCCAAATCTTTCGATTAAATATGGTTTTGCACCTGGTTGGTCAGACATAGCCCCTGGATAGATATTTCCAAATCCAATTCCTTTGTCTTTAAGAACAGCTTCGATTTTCGGACGAACTTCTGGATCCACCAAAGTCACGTTACAGTATCCGTTTTCCTCATACCCTTTAGGTGGTTGGATGACACCAATTCCAAGACCTGGAAGTTCTTTGTAGTATACGTTTTGTGATTTTTTACGAGAATCAATTCTTGTTTGCAGATGTTTTAAAGATAAATTTAAAAAAGCAGCTTGCAGGGAATCAAGTCTTGAGTTCCAACCCACAAGTCCATGTTCATAATGAGAAGTTCTTCCGTGGTTCACAAGGCGGCGTGTCACAATCGATAATTCTTCATCGTTTGTAAATACAGCACCACCATCACCAGCAGCGCCTAACACCTTCGCAGGATAAAAGGAAGTCGTGGAGATAAGGGCGTCTTTGTAGATCGACTTTCCGTTGTATCTCACTCCAAAACATTGTGCCCCGTCTTCAATGAGAGCCACGTTTTTTTCTTTGCAGAACTTACGAAGTTCTTCAATTTTTGCCGTTCCCCAGCCATACAAATGAACCACAAGAGCAGCCTTTGGTTTTACTTTTTCAACTGCTTCCTGAAACACTTGGAAGTCCATTTGTAAGTCAACAGGATTGGTATCAATGGTATAAGGATCACCACCCACATTCACAACGGCTTCAAAGGTAGCCCAGAAAGTAGAATCTGGTAACAAAACTTTATCACCACGACCAACTCCGACCGCACGAAGAGCGAGTTGTAAAGCATCAGTTCCATTGGCACAACCAATGGCATACTTTGTTTCTGCAAAGGAAGCAAGACCCGCTTCTAAATCGGTCACTTCGTTTCCACCGATAAACTGTGCGTTTACGGACATGGACTTTACTTTTTCATTCCAGGTGTCCAAAAATCCTGGTTCAAATCGTTTGATATCTATAAATGGAACTGCCATTGTATGCCCTTTTTATTTACTTATTGTGAAAATTTGATGAAGCCAACCATTGAACTCTTTGGAATACATAGTCCAAAGAAAAAATAATGCCCAATACAGAACCGTCCCATAAGCAAGTGCAGGGATCAAGGTTTTACTTAAGTTATTGGATGCGGAATAATAAATTCGAATGAGAACGAGAGGCCATAAAAAAAATAAAAATACGTAGATTGAATTTCCCATAGCGGAAATCCAAAGGAGAATCTCTGCTTTAGGATTTTCCTTCCAACGTGCGACCCCTTCCCAAAATTCAGGAAAGAACTGAACCAAATAAAAACAAAACACGAGAAAGAAAAAAAACTTCCAATGGGATTCCAAATCTCTCCGGAAAAGAGTGAGAAGGAGGCCCACAAACCAAATGAAAAGAACCGGAAAGGCAACAACTTCCAATAGTGTCATGAATTTGTTTTTGTATTCTCCGTGAGTCGTTCTAAACAGGAAATCAGTCCCGTTGGATCCGCGATCCCTTTTCCCGCAATGTCAAAGGCAGTACCATGGTCAGGGGACACTCGGGTAAAATCCAGTCCTAAGGTTATATTAACTCCCTTCTTCCCTTCAAGCAATTTAAATGGAATGAGGCCTTGGTCGTGATAACCTGCTAAATACAAATCGTACGCGCGAGCTCCTGGCAAAAAAGCAGAATCTGCAGAAAGAGGACCTTCAACAGAGAACTTTGCCTTTCTTAAGATTTGGGCACCGCCTGCAAGGATGGTCTTTTCTTCCTCTCCAATCTTTCCCCCTTCTCCTGCATGAGGATTGAGACCCAAATAGGCAATCTTAGGGTTTTTTAAAAACTGAGAACGAGAGAGAGCTTTGGTTAGTTCCTTCCAGGAAAACTTTTTTAATTCTTTCACCACATCCTTCAAAGGGACATGGGTGGTTAAGGGAATGACGTTTAATTTTTCCCCGGACATCATCATAAACGTAGGTCGTTTGTAATACTCTGCCAAGGTTTCTGTATGGCCTCGAAATCCTTTGATCCCTGCTTTCTGAACCCACTCTTTGGAAAGGGGCAAAGTGATGAGATCGGCTCCCAATTCCTTTTGTAAATCCATAGCCGCAAGGAGCGAATCATAGGCCATCTGACCGGATGTTTTGGAAGGTTTTCCCAGGACAAAGGAACGAGTTTTTTTAGAATCTGTCCAAGTGAGTGAATAAAATCCAGGTTCATTACTGGGTTTTGTTAAATTGGGGAGAGAAGGAATGTTTTGGTTATGGGGCCCGCGCACCAGATAGATGCGGTGGTGTTTCCCTAAGGCTAACAAATGAGGGAAGGCTGAAACCACAAGTTCGTAGTTGATACTTGTTGGATCGCCTTCCGAAATCAGAATGGTTTTCAATTATTCTTTTGCGTTTGGTTGTTTCCCAAAAATCTTCTCAACACTTAAAGAATCTTTTGAGTATTCCAATTCAATTAAGTCTTTCGCGCTGTGTTTGAGGTCGTTGGAAATCATACAACGTCCTTCTAGAATCACCCCATTTTGGATGATAAGCTCTGGAGTTTTGATATCTCCAAGAATTTTGGAAGTAGGAAGGAGCATCACGCGGTTTCTCGCAGTCACGTTTCCTGCGACAATTCCCTCTACAATGACACTGGCAGCAGTGATGTTGGTTTTGACCTTTCCGGTAACACCGATGTAGAGGTGTTCTGCTTGGAGGGATTTTCCCTCGAATTTACCGTCAATTTTTAAGGATCCATTGATGAAGAATTTACCGTTGAAGTAAGAATTCTCACCAATCGTTGAATTGGTAACTTCGGTCTGATTTTTGACTAATGCCATGCTGTTACGAGTCCGTGAATGTGATTTTTCACAGTGTCCTCGTTCCCCCCGGGAATGAAAAGGTTTTTTTACCCTCGAAAAGACGGGAGTCGAATCAAATCGCAAGCCTCTTCTGCAAATTCTTGAAATTCGCGAAGCCCTTCCATGATGGATCTACCTTCCAAAACCGTGGCCTTTTCAAACCTTGGATTGAATTTGAGCGGTTCTTCCATGTTCATAATGACATTATTTCCCTCTTTGATGTCCTTATTCACCGCAGTGAGGAAGTCCCTAAATTTACCTAAGGTTTCAAAGGACTCTGCTATGAAAATCCGGGACTGTTTATTTTTCATCCGGGAAAGCTGTTCACGAAACTCTTGTTTGTCGGCAGCGGCATACTCCTCAACAGTTTCCACAAGGATCTTCATGTTCCGACGTAAGTTTTCCATATACTTAAGAACCGAGTCTCTTTCCGTTGCATGAGAATAATCAAACTTGATATGAGCATCCCCAAGGATAGGAATGTATTCCAAATCCATAATATTCACAAGGGTTCCAATCTGATTGATTTCGCTATCATTCGAATTGGGTGATACTTTCATCACTGGATACTGAGAGATAATTTTGTGTTTGAGGTTTTCCGGATTTTCTTCTCTGGTTTTTGCATTCCGCATCGTCTGCTCTAGGTTATCCGGAATTCCTTCGGGAGATACCTCTTGCATACGGCGCCTATAACGTTCTATGTCAAAAGCTACTCGTTCCTTTTGCAGATCATTTTTAGCGTTTCGTTCAATTTTCTCCAAATTCCTTAGCATTTTCTGCAATTTGGAGAGTTCCATAATCTGTTCTTGCGAAAGTGGCATTTTATTCCCAACCCTCTGGAATGTTTGTAGATTCCCCAGTAGCTGTAAGTGTTCGTTCAATGGATTTCGAAAGAACTTCTTCACCGTTTGATTTCAAAACCCTCCAATACAAATTAAGAGCTAGAGGTAAATATTTGAGTCGTCCGGCTTTTTTATAAAAATCCAAAAAGTTTTGGTTTTCTTTTTTCACAAAACTAATACAAGCCAATTGTAAATTGATAAAATAAGAATAAGGTCTCTTAATCAGTTCGTTTTTTAGTTCTTCTTCAAACTTTTCTTTATCCGTTCGAAACCTCACAACTGTTTCCACAAAAGGATCCATTTGGTGAGTCAGTTCATAACCAAATCCATCACCATAAGTCCAGTCTCCACGTAAGTTCGTTTCCAATTCTACTTGGTAAGAATGAAATGTATCTAAAGGAAAATATCTTTTGGCATATCGTAGTGCGGGGAAAGCAGGGATTTTTCCAAGAGAAACCGAACGGAATTTTTGTTTTTCCCAATCTTCCCATTCCTCGTAAAATCCAATGAGAAACTTCCAGAACGGAAAGGTATCATTCCCCGTAAACCATCCGGTTTCGATTGCATGAAAGAGAACTCCTGAAATTTGCCAGTGAGAACTGGTTATGACTGCATCGGTAAGTGTTTTGAAATCTACAACGTCTTGATTCCCTTTTACATATTCAACTAACATATGCAATACGGAATTTTCAAATGGAACCTCAGAGGATTCCCAACCGAGCAAAAACAAAAACCTGCGATTGTCATCGGTTTGGCCAAAAAATTCTTTGGTTTTTAAAACCCAATTGCGAAACTCGCGGACATTTCCCAAATACAAAAAACTAAATCCGATTAACTCCCAATCTTCCCTTTCCATTTCTTCAAACTCGCGATTTTGGCAGAGTTTCCAAATCTGGGCCAAAGAATCTTTCGGAAAAGGACTCGGACTGATGAGTCTCGGATCTGAAAACCGAATGTTTGCCTCATTTTCGCCCAAAATGGAACAAAGGCTGAACCCCCCAGAAAAATCGGTCGATAGATAATATAGATAGTTTGCAAAACGAGACTGACTGCCTGAAAAGAAGGCACGTAAGTCAGGCCAAAGCTCCGGCAGCGTGGCCGTTTTTGGAATATTAGGCCTTGGATGGAATTCAATCCGATATTCCGGCCATTGCAGTTTGTATTCTGTTTGTAAGCTCATAAGGAGAGGAACCTTCCCTCTCTAAATTCGTAATCATAGGAAGTATGCATGAGGCATTTTTGGTTAGCAAGTAGAATTCTTCTCTTTTTCACAACATCCCTATTTGCGGAAACTGACCTTCAATATTTAATCAAATCTCATCAGTGGGGACAAATCGAAAACCACTTTCGAAATACAAATCCTTCCCGGGAAAGTGAAGTTTATAGCCTGATCGAATTCCATGAAAAATCACCTAACGGGGACAAGGAGAAACGATTTCGGTATTTGATTTCCCTCGTTCGTGGTGTGTTTGTCACAGAATCCTCAGAAGAAGAAGTAAGAAAAATCCTGACACAAACCATGCCCTTCCAAACCACAATTTTTAAACTTAGTTATTGGAAGTTGTATACAGAAATCACACAAAGGAACTACCTCACCCCAGCCGAAAGAATCCAATACTTAAACCGATTGAATTTAGAAGAAGATCCCATTTGTCGTAGGTTACTCGATGAACTGGTTCGTCTCCTCGCAGCAAACAACCAATGGAAAGACATATTAGATAAAATTAATTCCGTCCAAGAATCTCACAGAAGATACCTTTTGACCGGGGACACTCAATACAGATATGGGAAAGCAAAACTTATCTTAGGTGATGAAAAGGCAGCGGTCGAAGAATGGTTGAGTTTATTACAAAGAGATGGACTTTCCGATTCTACGGTTCATTTGGTTGCCGCAGACTGGTCAAAATACAAAGGTTCTGGAAGTATATTACAACTGGCTCCATCCGAACTAACCTTATTACTTCCTGCCATTAGTAATAACGATAAAGAAGCCTTGTTTCGCACAAGACCCGAACTCTTTTCCACAAGACTTGCCTATTATGAAGGATTCAAACACCTCGCATCGATTTTAACAAAAACAGGAAAAATAAACGAACTTTTCCGTGTTTTACGAGCCAATAAAACCTTTGTAGATATGGATTCCGCTTATATTGTTAGCTTAGCTGATATTTTATACCAACAAAACAAATTCCAAAATGCCATTGAACTTTTAAAAACATTTCCAGGAAAAGATGCGGGTTATTACCGAGTCCTTGCTGCCACCTATGACAGATTGGGGGACCGTGAAATGTATTTTGAAAACCTAATTTTGTATTTAGGAAAGTATCCGTTTAATCTTTTTTACCAAGATCGTCTCATTGAATACCTAGTGGATCGAAAAGGAGAAAAATCAAATTATGCGCCGCTTGCAAAATTTGAAAGAGCACTCGCAGAAATCCCAAACCTTCCTGTCAAAGGCCGACTTGTGTATTGGTATTTACGTGCCCTAAAAGAAAATGGTGAAACTGACAAATTAAAAAAAGAACTCAAAAGATACTATGCCCTTTGTCCTGGTTCGTATTACACTCGGGTCATCCGCGAGGAATTTTTATCCCTCATCAAAGAAGGAAATAAACCTGACAATCCCACTTATAACAAAGAATATCTATTTGAATATTTATCTTATACGGCAGGGATCCCCGAAGAATCTTATGCCATCCTTGGTCGAAACTTAGGATTTGTGTATCCGAAAGATTCCTATGAACTGGGAAATAAACTGGGAGGGATGAGCTCAAGAATCCAAGGACACAAACTTCTGAATTTAGCCAAAGAATACTTCCGACTTGGCGAAGATAGTTTGGGACTGGGACTTGTTAGTTTTCACGTAAAACGGGAAAATCTTTCGGAGGAAGAAAAGGATGAAATTCTCGTAGGGATTGGTGACTTAACATATAATACGTATTACACGGCATTCCATACAAGATCCCTCTTAAAAAGGCATCTCATTCCCGATGACCCCATCCTTTTGCCAACTTCGCTCTCGGTACGAATGTATCCGAGACCCCACCAAAACATTGTCTCTCGTTATGCCCAAGAAAACGATATCTCTGAAGATAAAGTTTATGCTTTAATGCGCCAGGAATCCTTCTTTAAGGAAACGGCAACCTCAAGGTCGAATGCCCGGGGTCTCATGCAAATTATGCCAGCCACAGGTAAGGAACTGGCCTCTAGGTTGGGAATCACTTCCTATTCACTTTACGAACCAGAAACCTCCATCCGTTTGGGTACAAAATTTTTGGCCTATCTTTTGAAATCCAATGGAAACGAATTGAAATGGGCATCCATCGCTTACAACGGAGGCCCCGGAAATTTGCGAAAGTGGAAGAAGTCCGTTTACACGGGCGATTTTAACCATTTTTTGGAAGACCTTCCTTACAAAGAGTCGAGAGATTACTGTCGCATCGTGGTTTCGAATTTCTACGCATATGACATCATGAAAAAATACCATAAGTTGTAAAAAATGACTTTTCCCCACCCTTTCCTCTGTCTATCCTTTGAAATAGACAGAGATATACAGGAGAAGATATGTCCGAAAAGGCAATTCTGAAAGTGGATGGAAAAGAGTTCGAACTTCCGATTTTAGTGGGAAGTGAAGACGAGAAGGCAATTGATATTACTAAACTCCGCCAATTGTCCGGTTATGTTACGATTGATTCCGGTTATTTAAATACAGGTGCTTGCACCAGTGATATTACCTTTCTCGATGGAGAAAAAGGAATCCTCCGTTACCGCGGAATTCCTATTGATGATTTGGCCGCTAAGTCTACCTTCACTGAAGTAGCTTATTTACTCATCTACGGCAAACTTCCAAACGACGCACAACTCAAAGAGTGGAATACATCCATCACCAATCACACAATGATCCATGAGGATCTCAAACGATTGTTCAACGGTTTTCCAAAAGACGGACACCCGATGGCGATCATGTCTTGTATGATGGGATGTTTGTCTACATACTACCAAGATAGTTATGATCCAATGAATGAGGAACACAGAGAAATCTCCATCATTCGTTTGCTTGCAAAGTTCCCAACAATTGCAGCTTATGCTTATAAAAAATCAATCGGACAACCGATCATTCATCCACTCAACGAATTGGACTATGCATCCAATTTTATGAATATGATGTTTGCGGTTCCTGCAGAAGACTATCATATCGATCCAGAAATTGTTTCTGCATTAAACTTACTTCTCATCCTTCACGCAGACCATGAACAAAACTGTTCTACATCTACTGTGCGTTTGGTGGGATCTTCCCTTGCAAACTTGTATGGTGCGATTTCAGCGGGAATCCTTGCTCTTTGGGGACCTCGTCACGGTGGTGCCAACCAAGAAGTATTGGAAATGTTGGAAGGAATTAAAAAAAGCGGACTCTCGGTTAAAAAAATCGTAGAACAAGCCAAAGACAAAAACTCCAGTTTCCGATTGAATGGATTTGGTCACCGAGTTTACAAAAACTTTGACCCTCGTGCTAAAATCATCAAAGTTGCTTGTGATAAAGTTCTAAACAAACTTGGGATCAAAGATCCACTTCTTGACATTGCGAAAGAATTGGAAGAAGCAGCACTCAATGATCCTTACTTTGTAGAAAGAAAACTCTATCCAAACGTAGACTTCTACTCAGGAATCATCTACCGTGCTCTTGGAATTCCTACCAATATGTTTACAGTGATGTTTGCTATGGGAAGACTTCCAGGTTGGATTGCGCAGTGGAAAGAGATGATTGAAGATCCTAGTTTAAAAATTGGCCGACCTCGCCAAATTTACACTGGTCCACAAGAGATCTCTTACGAAGCAGCAAAAAAACAAGCTTAAGAAGCTCTTAAACGAAATAAGGACAGGGGCACTTTCCCCTGTCCAAAACTACAATTGAAAAAGACAAACCCAACCAAAATCCTCTTCTTCATTTTACTCTCGGCCTTCCTTTTTACAAACCCACTTCTATCTGAAACACAAAACGACATTGGGGAAAGGATCATCCACACCAATAAGTTTACTTACTGGATTGATCCCACCTCTTCTGTACCATTAGGTTCCGTTTTAAAAACAGGAGAATTTTCAAAAATCACAACTGACTTTGTAAACTTTGGATTTTTAGAAGGAACTCTTTGGTTGAAACTAGACCCAAAAGATTTTCCCGACCCAGCAAAATACCCCCTACTTCTCATTCAGGCACATAACATTGATTCCGTGGAATTATTCCACAAACACGATGGAAATACTTACATCGTATCTAAGTCAGGCCATATCCAACCCGTATTTCAAAGAGAGATCCCCCATAGAAATTTTGTATTTCGCATTGGTCATGAAAGAGAAACCATCCTCATTGCCATTCGGTCTGAAATTTCCTTACAGTTTGCTTTAGTTTTTACCAACCAAAGAAACCTCCAAAGAGAAGATTATATCACGCAGTGGATTTATGGACTATTTTTTGGAAGCCTTGGAATCATCATCTTATACAACCTCGCCATTGCATTCTTTGTCAGAGATAGAAACTATTTTTATTATATAGGATATGTTTTGTTTTTTGGCCTTGGCCAACTTTCGTTACTTGGATTCTGGGGATATTTTTTTGTTCCTGAGTCTTATTTTTGGAAACGGATCGGCATTCCTGTTTTTTTTAGTCTCTGCCTTTTTTTCTTTGTTCTTTTTACTTCTAATTTTTTAAAACTAAAAGTGCGAGTCCCTAAAATTGCTCGGTTCTACCAAGTGTTAGGATTTTTCTCACTGCTCAATGCCATGATTGCCTTGTTTGGTGGGATATCTAAAGCATCCATTGGTGTCAGTTGGTTGTCCGTTTTTATTTGTCTCAGTTTGCTTGGGGTTTTGATTTGGGGAGTTTACAAACGAATCCGATCCTTTTATTATTTTGGTTTTGCTTTTGTTTTATTACTCTTAACTTGTATTGTTTATGGATTACTCAAATTTGCAATCCTTCCTTCCAATCCATTTTTAGAAGAGATGTTATTTCCGATTGCTTCCCTTGCCGACATCACTCTATTTGCATTTGCCTTGGCAGATCGAATCCAACTCCTCCGCCAAGAAAAAGACATTGCCCTTGCCCAAGTCACAAGTCTCCGCAAAGAAAGAAAAATTTCTCGGGACATTCTCATGCAGTCTCTTCCGAAAACAATTCCTGATGTAAAGAACTTACAAATGCAAATTTATATCCAACCGATGAAGGATGTCGGAGGAGACTTCTACGAATACTTTTCACCAAACCCTTATGAGTTAGGAATTGTACTTTGTGATGTTTCGGGACATGGAATTCCGGCTTCACTGATTTCTGCTATGGGTAAGGTTGCTTTTACCACCCAAAAAGACAATATCTCCTCCCCCAAACAAGTTTTAGAAGGCATGAATCGCGTGTTATATGGGAACTGCAATCCGCAATATGTAACCGCTTCTTATGTATATCTGAATACATCCACAAAGGTATGGCGATTTGGAAGGGCAGGCCACCCGAGTGCTTACCTCCAAAGGGTGGGTGGTGAGATCATCAAAGTGCATCCCAAGGGGAAAATCATTGGAGTTTTTCCAGAAATCCAAATTGAAGAAATTACCTACAAGGTGGAACCCAAGGATCGAATTCTCATCTTAAGTGACGGGGTTTTGGAATCTTTTAATCCAGAAGGGGAAATGTATGGAGAAGCAGGACTTCTAGAATTTTTAAAAGCAAACCGCGAAATACCAAATCATCTTTTTAAAGTCAAACTCATCCAAGATTTAGAGTCATTTTCTAAAACAGAAATAAAAGACTGGGACGACGACCTAACCTTTATTTTTCTGGAATTGGTATGACAAAAAGTTACGAACTCCTGGATTCAGGTGACCTATCCAAATTAGAAATCGTTGGTGGTTACAAACTCCTACGTTCTTCCCCTACTTCTGCTTACGGAAAGGCGACTCCGGAAATTTGGAACGACCTTCATGCACAGTATGTTAAAAATGATTCCGGTGCGGGGCATTGGAATTTTCAAAAAAAAGTGCCAGAAAGTTTTACCATCGAGTTTTCAAATCTAACATTCAAAATCAAACTCACACCCTTTGGTCATATTGGTCTTTTCCCAGAACAAGAAACCAATTGGGATCGCATCCGAGAGATTGGTAAAAAGAAACAAGGCCTCGAAGTTTTAAACCTATTTGCTTATTCGGGAGGGTCTACCCTCGCCTGTCTCGACGCAGGGATGAGTGTTTGCCATGTCGATGCCTCCAAAGGGATGGTGGACTGGGCTCGGGAAAACGCAAAACTATCAGGACTCGATTCCAAACCCGTCCGATGGATTGTGGATGATGTCATGAAGTTCATTCGTCGAGAAATCAAACGCGGAAAAAAATACCAAGGCCTCATCCTGGATCCACCAAGTTTTGGCCGCGGTTCCAAAGGAGAGGTTTGGAAAATTGAAGAGAACTTAAGTGAGCTAATGGATGCTCTTATGGAACTCTCTGATTCCAAACCAGAATTTGTCATCCTCAGTTGCCATAGCCAAGGTTTTAGTCCTTTAACCTTAGAAAGGATTCTTTCTTCACGAATCAAAACCAAAGGTGTCTACCAAACCTCCGAGTTATTCATCCCGGAAAAATCAGGAAAAAAATATCCTGCTGGATTTTGTACTTTCTTCTCCAAATAAATTAGGCAAAACTTAAAAGAGCGGTATGCCAAATAGAAGACAATACATCACCAGTTTTTCCAATCCCAAGGTCAAATGGGTGGCTGGACTCAAAGAAAAAAGAAACCGTGATGAAGAAAAAAAATTCTTCATCGAAGGTTACCGCGAAATTAAAAAAGCAATCACAAGCAATTCGAACTCACCTATCCCTTGTTTGCCTGTAAACATAACAAGTCTCTTCATTTCCCCAGAATGTTTTTTAGGAGAAAATGAAGAGGCCCTCATAAACTCAGTTAAATGTCCTATCTTTGAACTTCCTCGTAAAATTTTTGAAAAAATTTCGTATAGGGATCGGCCTGATGGCCTTATCGCTGTGGCAGAAACTCCCGATGCCCATGTTCCTTGGGACAAAATCAAATCAATCGATACCAATCCCATCCTCATCATTGAAGGAGTGGAAAAACCGGGAAATCTTGGAACCATCCTCCGAACCGCAGAAGGTGCGGGTGTTGGCCTTGTGATTGTCACCGATCCAAGAATTGATCTTTTTAATCCCAATGTCGTTCGTGCAAGCACTGGAACTATTTTTACTTTGCCTGTTTATATCGGAGACTTAAAAGAAGTCCTTACAAAATTCCAATCCAAAGGGTACAAACGTTATGCGGTCACTCCTGAAGGAAAAACCCTGTATACTTCCATCAATATGAAAGAAAAGTCCGTATTTCTTTTTGGAAGTGAACAGTATGGTTTGAGTGATGATGCCAAACAACTTTCTGATGACACACTGCATTTGCCTATGCTCGGAGAGGCCGATTCACTGAACTTGGCCATGTCTTGCGGAATCGTTTTGTATGAATCCATCAGACAAAGAAACAAATGAAGTTATATTTTTATATTTCAGGCCATGGATTTGGTCATATCAGCCGTTCCGGAAATATCATAAAACGTCTCCTCAAAGAAGAGTTCATTGAAGAAATCCACTTAGTCAGCCCGAGAATTTCATTTTTAGATTTCACCCATCCTAAATTAAAAACTCGGAACCTAAAACTGGATGTAGGAGTTTCACAAAAAGACTCACTCTCCATTGATTTACAAACCACCAAAGAAGAACTCATCGACTTTGAAAAAAAGAAAACTACACTTTTAAAAGAAGAAACAGAATATTGCAAAAAAAACAAAATAGGTTTAATCCTAACCGATAGTTCTTCTTTTCCCATTACCATTGCATTAGAAACAGGAATTCCCAGTGTGTTTATTGGAAATTTTACTTGGGATTTTATTTATAAAAATTATTCAAAAGATGATTCTTATTTTGGTGTTCTCAGCGAACAACTGGAAGTAGAATACGGATTTGCGACAGAGGCCCTTGTTTTACCTTTTTCTTGTCCTATGCCACCCTTCCTAGAACAAACTAACATTGGTCTTGTGGGAAGAAAACCAACTCTCTCGAAACTACAAGCCAGACAAAAGTTTGGTTTGAAAGACGATACCACTTATATCCTTTTATCCTTCGGAGCCTATGGTCTGGAAGGGACAAAACTACAAACAGAAAATCTACCCAAGTCCATCCAACTCGTGGCCTATGGAGTCCCAGGAATCCAAAGAGAAGGAATTTTAGTTCCTGAAGTCAGTCATTATCCAGATCTAGTGGCAGCAGTCGATTATGTATGCACGAAACCAGGATACGGAATTCTAGCAGAATGTTATTATGCTAAAACTCCGATTCTTTATACGGATCGTGGCGATTTTAGCGAATACATCCATTTGGTAAGTGCACTCGATTTATACTTTCGCTCTGCTTATATTGACCTTTCTCGAATAATTTCTTGTCAATTTGCAGAAGTGCTGACTCTAATTAATACCATCGACTCCATGACTCCGAAGTTAGAACTAAAAACTGACGGTGAGGAAGATGTCGTTTCTCACTTATTAGAATACAATTAAATGCCTGGCCCCGACTCTTATACCGATAGAATCCTTCAAGATTTAGAAGCCTCAGAAAACGGTTATTTCCAAATCGAAAACTCTGGCGGCAAAGCTGTCTTAAAAATCACAAAACCGGGGGCCAAAGGCAAAAAAGTCGATTACAAGGATGTCCTGGCAAGGGTGCAACTTTTTGGAGTCGAAGGTTATAACCAAGACCAAATCAAAAAAGCCGTGGCCCTAGCCGAAAACAAACCAGTGGAAATTGGAACTTGGTCAAAGGGTGATCCCATCAGTTCTTATGCGGACATCACCATTTCTGAAGATCATATGGAAGCAAAAATGATTCTTCACCCACCCAAACATGGTGGAGATCTTCTCACCGAATACCAGTTACGTGAACAAATTGCTTCTGTCGGAATTTCCGTCGGGATCATTGATGTGGTCATCCAAAACCAAATCAAAAATCCAAACTTTTTTGTTCCTTACACCATTGCGAAAGGATTTCCACCTGTCCCAGGTAAAGATGGACAAATCAAAATCTACTTCCGTTCGGACAACAAACCACAACTGGAAGAAGATGAACATGGCCGGATTGATTATAAAAACATTGCAGTCATCCAATCCGTAAAACCCGGCGACCTCATCGCAGAAAGAATTCCCCCTAAAAAAGGCGAATTTGGAAAAACTGTGAATGGGACCATCATCCCCTACCAAGAAGAAAAATCCGTGGATTGGCATCTTGGCCCCAATGTAGAACTAAAAGAGGACAAACTGTACGCCAAAATTGCGGGCCGTCCTGTTTTGTCTGCTGCTTGGGAAATCAAAGTCGATGAAGTGATCCAATTAGAAGCAGTTGATTATTCTACAGGAAATATTGATTTTCCAGGAACCATCATCGTGGAAGAAAAAATTGGGGATGGGTTTTCTCTTACCACAAATGGAAGTATCATCATTCGCAATTCCGTGGGGAAAGCCTTTCTCAAAGCCAAAGGTGACATTGTTTTATCCGGTGGGTTTATGGGACGTGGGGAAGGATATATCGAATCCGAAGGAAATATCTACGCCAAGTTTGTGGAGCAAGGAAAACTCACAGCCCAGGGAAGTATCTTTGTAGAAGAAGCAGTGATGCATTCCGAAATCTCAGCAAAAGATTTTATCCGTGTGATGGGAGGGCGAGGAGAGGTCATGGGAGGAACTGTCATTGCTGGAAACTCTCTCACCTGTGCCAAACTGGGTGCCGTGGTAGAAACCAAAACCAAAGTTGCGATCGGAACACCACCTGAGTTACTCGATGAACTCAACCGAATGAAAAAGGAAATTGCAGAAAAAGAAATCACCCTACACAAAGTCCAACTTGCACTCACGAAACTAGTAGAAAAAAGCCAAAAAAAAGAACTCACCCAAGAAGAAAAAGATACGATCACCAAACTCAAAGATGCGAACGAGAAGTTTACGAAAGTTTTAGAAACAGAATCCAAACAGTTTGAAACCGCACTTGGTTCTTATGAACCAAACCCAGATGCCTTTGTAGATATAGAAAGAGAAGTATTCCCCGGTGTGGATTTGAGTTTTGGAGCTGGGAAAAATTACCGGATGGGAATCAATTCGCTCGTGGGAAAAACACGTTTTTATTTAGGGACAGACGGAAGCATCCAAACCGACCGAACGGTCATCAGAAAAGAAGACTAAACGAAGATTGATAAATCAATCTCCGTTGATAATACCCTCTTCATCATCACGAGAAATTCTTTTTTCTGGTTTGAGATCCGCATCTACAGAATTGGTAACTTCAGGAATTGTAGTTTTCTTTCGTTTTTCAAATTTCAACTTTGCCAAGTCAGCCTTATCAAAAACTAACCAATGTTTGTTACGAAATCCAGAAACCTTTTTAAAAGAAAATCCAGGGCTTTGTAAAATGTATGTGGACTGCGGGAAATGTTCAAAAGGAATGTCGGGAATATTTGACCAGTCATAATAGTTCCCTTGTTCATCATAAGTGACTTCTTTTTGGAGTTCTCCAAACAAAATCTCAATGGAAGTTTCCGAAGACCAAATATAAAATCCTGTTCTCGCATAATGAGAAACGACTGAACGAACTGGATTGTATTTTGAAATCACGAGTAAAATTTGATCAGATTTTAATTTTTGTAAACCATCCACGAGATCTAAAGCAAATTCTTTAATTTCCTTTTCTTCGAATACGTATTGGTTTACATCACCATAGGAACTTTCTTCTCGGAAACGAATGTTACCAAGTAGATCCAAAACTTTGTCTTCTGTAATTTCCACCGGGTGGGCAAACACCTTTGGAACTGACGATTCAGATTTCAGATTGATTTTGTCACGGTTCACAGTATAAATTGCGAACTCATTACTACGAAAGAGTAAAGACCTGGACTTAACACCCGTGGCGCATGAGTTTAAAGTGATAGATAAGATAAGAAGAGAGAGAATTCGGTAGAGTTTCATTACGCTTATGCCTCTAGAGTTTTTTGAAACTCTGGAAATTTAGAAAGGTATTCATCTAAAGTCAAAATAGAAAGGATATGGTTGAGTCCAGAAAGTCGAAACACGGAGTTTAGGTTTTTATTCAGGTTGGTGACAAAGATTTCGACCCCTCGATTGTGTAGGGCAGATGAAGCCTTGATGACGGCTCCAATCCCGCTGGAGTCCAAAAACTTCACAGAATGAAAATCCATCGTCAATTTTCCGAAATTCTGACTATCGATCGCCTTCTCGAATTCTTGGTAAAATTCTCTCGAGTTTTCCATCAGGACATCTCTTTGGATCGATAGAAGCAGGTGATTTTCCTGACGGTGGCTTAGAATCAACATAGTTGGATTAACAATACGTTACGATTCTCTAGATTTGTGTCAAGAAAATCGGCTTTAAGAAAGCGGGGCCAAATCCGTTAGATTCATCTCTAAATCGTGCGGGTATCCTTCTTTATCATTATAAACAACAATGGCTTTCTCGGATTGGATTTCTTTGATTTCCACTGTAGAACCAGTAAAAATAAAAATACCTTTGTTTAAGAATGTTGGTTTAATGAGTTTTGCCTTATCGCCTGGCTTCATTCCCCATCCTCTTTTTTCAGATAGAGATCCTTACCTGCTTTTTTCATAACATCGAAGATATACATTTGGCTATGATCCACTCGGGTTCCAATGTCATAAATGGCGTCAGTAAAGTCGGCACCTTCAATTTTGGCAGATGCCAGTTTGGCAAAACGTAAGTCAGCACCTCGGAAATTTGCATTCCTAAGATCGGCACCGTTAAAAAATGATGCCTTGAGGTTGGCACCTTGGAAGTTAGCTCCCACAAAACTAGAATTCTGAAGGAAGGCGTTGTGAAGGTCGGCACCAGAAAAATCTACACCATCCAACTTTTCTTTTTCTAACATAACACTGGATAACTTAGCTTCCCGAAGGTGGCCCTGGTTGTGAAGAAGTTCCATGGTTTGCGATTTTGTGATTCGGTTTTCTTTGGGAACACCTTGTCCGGATTCATAATCTTCGACTGCTTTTTTGAGTGCAGCCACCGCAGATTCCGGGTAGTTTTTTCTTCTTTCTGGAAATTCGAAAAGAGTTTCTAAGGTTTCGGGTGTGAGGTTTCTCAAATCGTTTAGAGATTTGCCTTTTGCATACTCGGTTGCCATAGCAAGAGCGACAATTCCAAACCCACATCCTGTTGTGGTATAACTTGCGTCTTCCACAACTTGCATGTCGTTTAACTTTAAGTAGATGCGATATCCGTCCCCGCAACCCGTGTTGCGGTAATAGGAGACGACGGTGGCATCGTCCATCTCACGGTAATTCATCCTTTGGTCGTTGATTTCTTTGTAGCGAGCAAAGTCCATTACTGCCATGAGTTTTTCCCCCGTTATAAGTTAGACGGATCTGAGGCCTTGGCCTCTTACTTCATTTTGTATTTTTTCTTGAACTTGTCTACTCGGCCCGTTGTATCCACTAGTTTGGATTTTCCGGTAAAGAAAGGGTGGCAGTTGGAACAAATTTCCACACTGATGTCCCCGGCAGTGGATCTAGTTTCGATCACAGTACCACAAGCGCATTTGATTTTTGCAGAAACGTATTTTGGATGTATGTCAGTTTTCATGGTGGCCCTTCTAATTTGTATTCATGCTGGCGAGGAACTGGTCGTTCGTCTTTGCGCCACGCATTTTTTCGATCAATAGTTCCATACTTTCGGTGATACTCATGGGAGAAAGTACTTTTCGGAGGATAAAGACTCGAGTGAGGGTATCTTGCGGTAGCAGGAGTTCCTCTTTTCTTGTTCCGGAACGGTTGATGTCAATGGCAGGAAAAATTCGTTTGTCAGCGAGTTTTCTATCCAAATGGATTTCCATATTTCCCGTTCCCTTAAATTCCTCAAAAATCACCTCGTCCATTCGGGAACCAGTGTCAATGAGGGCAGTGGCGATGATGGTGAGTGACCCACCCTCTTCAATATTCCTTGCGGCACCAAAGAAACGTTTTGGTTTGTGAAGGGCATTGGAATCCACACCACCGGAAAGGATCTTTCCTGAAGTGGGAACCACTTGGTTATAAGCACGGGCAAGTCTTGTGATGGAGTCGAGAAGGATGACCACATCCTTTCCATGTTCCACAAGTCGTTTTGCTTTTTCGATCACCATCTCTGCCACTTGGACGTGACGTTGTGCTGGTTCATCAAAAGTAGAACTCACCACTTCTCCTTTTACATGGCGAGCCATGTCGGTTACTTCTTCCGGACGTTCATCGATGAGTAAAACGATAAGAAAAATTTCAGGGTGGTTTCTTGTAATCGCGTTGGCAATGGATTGCATAAGAACTGTTTTACCAGTTCTTGGAGGGGCAACGATGAGTGCTCTTTGTCCCTTTCCAATAGGACACATAAGATCAATGACCCTTGTGTCCAAATGGCTTGGATCAAATTCCATATTGATTCTTTCGTCTGGATAGAGAGGTGTTAGGTTATCAAATAAATTTCTTTTTTGAGCGACTTCTACTGGGAATCCGTTGATGGATTCCACACGTAACATAGCAAAAAATCTTTCTGCTTCTTTCGGTGGTCTGATGAGTCCGGTTACAGTATCACCTGTACGAAGCCCAAACAATTTAATTTGTGATGGAGAAACATAAATATCATCTGGACCTGGCACATAATTGTAGTCAGGTGAACGAAGGAAACCATAACCATCAGGAAGTCTTTCCATAACTCCTGCTGCATGCACTTGTCCGTCTTTTTCGGTTTGTGCTTGGAGGAGAGCAAACATCAAGTTTTGTTTCTTGAGGCCGTGAGTGTTTTCAACCCCTAAACCCTTCGCAAGGTCAGCCAGTTCGTTGATGTTTTTTTTCTTGAGTTCTACTAAATCGAGTGGAGGAGGAACGGGACCTTCGTATCGGTTCTTTTTCTTCTTAAACTGTTTTGGGGGTTCGGAACCATCTTCTTGGTCCATGATGCCGTTTGTATATTCAGTTGGTTCTTCGGGAGGATTAACTTGGATTTCTTCTTGTTTGCGTGATGCCATAGATTGTTCTACATTGATTTGTTAGAGTATTTGATTAAATTTGGGAAACCATTTGTGCAAGTTAAGTATGCAAGTGAAACAGCGAAGTGCGGAGGTGTTTTCTCAAACGGTAATGAAAAAATTGTTTTTCTGAGTGTTTTCGTCAACGTCTTTTTTTCGACTTTTTCCCTGCTTGCCTTGGTTTTGGACTCTGTTTCTTTCCTTTAGTGGTCGGTTTCGAAGATTTCACTGGTTTCTGAACAGTTTTGGCCTTCTTTAAGGGCGATGAATTCTTTTTGGATGCGACTTTTTTTGGTTTCTCTTCTGGTTTTTCAGACCGTTTTCGGGGAATTACCGTTTTGACCTTACCCTCGTTTTGGAAACGTTCCGAGAGTTTTAAAAAACGAATCCGGTTTTGTAGGGTGGTTCTTGGTACACCAAGTTCAGTAGCTGTATGCGAAATATTATTGGAATTTCTTTTTAGCGACTTATGGATGTAATGTGCTTCCATTTCTTCCAAGACAGATTCCAAAGGGAGTTTGGAACGGAAAGCGTCACCTAAATTTGGAAACTCCAAATCTCCATCCCCCGAAGGATGGGCAAAGGAGGAAGGTGAAAAATGATATAAAAATCCAAATACCTTTTTTTCTTTTTTCAAAGTCACAATGCGAAGTGTGACTTTCAGTTCCGTAATGTTGGTATACAGAACACTCGTATCAGCATCCTTTCCCAAACTCAAATCATGATCTTTTAAGTAGGTAGCGAGTACTTCGCGATTTAGATTGTGAAGGTATTTTTCGGCCAACTGCAATGAGTCACGAAACAATGGTTTTGTGAGAATATGATTTTCAAAGCTTTCATTATAAAAGATGGTAGAGCCATTCACATCTGTCGCAAGAAGCCCATCCGGGAAATGAGAAAGGATGAGTTCCATAAACCACTGCACAGAGTCCGCATTTTCTTTCTTCTTTTCTAATTTGGATTCGATTTCTTCGAGTTTAGGATCACGTCCTTGCGAAGAGTCAAGGCGAGTGAAGGAAGCAAGGAACCTAGGTTTGTCCCAATTGTCTTTTTTTTCGCCGTCGAGTCCGATGACAGGGATCTGGGTGGATTCTTTAAAATATAATAATAGGTTTTCGTGAAGTTCGGTTTCTAAAATTTCCAGAGGAATTTGTTCTAGGTCTTCTCTTTCTCTTCCCAAATCAGACAACTCGCGGTGGACACGATCTTTGGAAAGTAGACCCAGTAACTCACCCTCTTCCGAAATCACAGGAAGATGGGTAGCCTTTGTCAGCAAAAAATGACGATAAAGTGATTCAAACTTCACTAAGCAGTCATTCTTTCGAATTTGTTATCAGTGAAAATCGAAATTTTTAGTTTTCTTGAATCGAGGTTTGCTTTTGTTTGTGGAGGCTCATCCAAATGGGTTGCACCCAAACATTGTCAGCAGTTTGGAATTCTTCGGGGATCTCTGCTTTTTGCGATCGTAAAGACATAAGACTGTAAACTAGCGAACGTTTGTATGTATGGAGAGAGAGTTGGTAGTTCCCAGACAAAAAGTATTCTTTTGCATGGTCTTTTTCACTTTTTGCCATCACTAGATACCTTTGGATTTTTTCCTTTGTATCCCACTCCAATGTGCGAGTGCCTGTCTTGTCTTCCCCTTCGAGAAGGATCCATTGTCCCATGGCTTTTTGGTAGAGCCCATTTGCTGATTCTTCCATAGGAAAACAAAGTTTTCTTTGAGTGACAAGAAGATCCCCTTCGGCAAGGGAAAGAGTTTTTTCGATTTCCACGCGGTTTCCTGCGCGGTAAGTTTCTTCTACTTGGGTGCGAATGGATTCAACTGAAGTTTTTCCCGTTTCCGGTTCCAACTTCAATTGTTCTTTGATGTCGAGGACTAATGTTATTTTTCCATCTAATTGTTTTTTACGTTCTCTATAGGACATTGTGGTTTTTGCCACAAGCGCTAAACTAAAACTTAAGATGATAACACTAACAATCCACTTCATATTATTTTTTCTTTTCTTCTGGATAGATGGCCTTTCCGTTTTCATCAAACTTAGGAGTTGGAGGAACTGACTCACGTCTCGCACCTTCCGTCTCTTTGATTTGTGCATTGGCTTCCAAAAGTAAATCTAACTTTTTAGAAGTAATGAAACCATAATTATCATCGTGTTGTTCTAAAAGATCTAAAGGTTTTGCATCAGGATTTCCTGGAGGGACCACCGTTCTTTCCATACGTTTGTTTTCTACGAAGTTGATGATGGTATCTCTCACCTTTTCGTAGTTACGTTGTTTTTCTTCGTTACGAGCATCTTTTAGATCTTCGTTGGATCGGTATTGGTATTCTGGTTTGTCCTCGTCTGGAGTTTTGCTATAAATCATCGCAAGGATGGCAAAACGTTTCGCACGACGTAGAGTCAGAATCCCCTCTTTATAAAGAGTGAGTTTGTATCGGTATTGGTGTGGGCTGGAATTAAGACCTGTTGTGTAAAGGTCTTCCGAAGAACGAAGGTCACGAAAACCAAGACGTAACAATGCTTTGGCATTATTGTCATTGGAACGAATGATGGTAGGTGCTGCCGCTTCTAGAAGTGCTCTTGCATCTTCGATATACTTTTGAAGAACGATTTCAAAAATATTTTTTAGTTCCCCTTGGGCTTGGCGGAGTTGGCGAAATCCATACACATAGTTACTTTGCAAGTACCACATGTTTCCACTAAAGTCAGATTGGTTGGCTGCTTTTAGAAGTTTGAAATAATCAAAATCCAAATTCTTTTTGGAAGGATCCGCAGCGGGAGTTTCAGCTCCAGGTTGCGCAGAACTTTGAGTTTCTTCTTGCGAAGGAGCCAAATTACTCAGAGCAACATTGATAAAATTTAAGTTTTCTTTGTTTTCAAAGATTAAAATCCCCAGATTCGTCTGTTCTGGTGATACTGCACTGATATGTGAGATATGACCCACTACCATTGCAAAAAAGAGGATGAATTTCCATTTTCCCATAGCTCTACCTTGTTTTTATATATCGGAGCTACGGGAAAAACCAGGACTAAATTTTACATTTTTTGGATTCGTTCTATCGCAGAAATCACATCTTCCCGCTTTCCAAAGGCAGAAAGTCGGAAATATCCCTCTCCGGCAGGCCCAAATCCCGATCCGGGAGTTCCGACCACTTGTGCTTTCCCCAAAAGTTCGTCAAAAAATTCCCAGGATTTCAGTCCTCTCGGAGTTTTTAACCAAATGTAAGGAGCGTTCGTTCCGCCAAAAACAGTGTATCCAGCAGTTGCCAAACCTTCGCGAATGAGTTTTGCATTTTGCATATAGTAGGAAATTTGTTCTTTGATCTCCACTTGGCCCTGTGCGGAGAAAATTGCCTCAGCTCCTTTTTGTGTCACGTAAGACACTCCATTGAACTTGGTGGTGTGGCGACGGTTCCAAAGGGAATTAAAACTGATTTCTTCACCCGCTTTTGTTTTTCCTTTTAGATCTTTCGGAATCACAAGGTAGGCACAACGAGTTCCTGTAAATCCAGCTGTTTTGGAAAAGGATCTAAATTCCATAGCCACTTCTTTAGCACCAGGAATTTCATAAATGGATTTTGGAATTTCAGGATCTTGGATAAAGGATTCGTAAGCAGAATCATAAAGGATGATACTTCCGATTTTTTTTGCAAAGTTCACCCATTCCGTGAGACGAGCCTTCGTTGCCACCATTCCCGTTGGGTTATTCGGATAACAAAGATAAATGATATCAGGTTTTTCTTTTGGGAAGTCTGGTTCAAAATTGTTTTCTTCTGTGGCTGGCATATAAATGATATTTGCATACCTTCCATCAGACCCAACTTCTCCGGTGCGACCTGCCATTACGTTTGTATCCACGTAAACCGGATACACTGGATCCACTACGGCGATTTTACTATCTAAAGAAAAAATCTCTTGGATATTACCGCAGTCACATTTGGATCCATCAGAAACAAAGACTTCATCTTCTGCAATTTGGACACCACGCGCTGTATAATCATGTGCGATGATTTTTTGGATGAGAAAGGAATATCCTTGTTCTGGGCCGTATCCATGGAACCCACCAGCACTTCCCATTTCTTTGGCAGCATCAACCATCGCATTCACAATTGTAGGTGCGAGTGGTAAAGTGACATCACCAATTCCAAGACGAATGATTTTAGCACTTTGGTTGGCATCGGAATAAACTTTTACCCTTCTTCCGATTTCAGGAAATAAGTATCCTGCTTTCAATTTTAAATAGTTTTCATTTATCTGAGTCATTTTCTTCTTTATTTTCCTCTATGAGTTTTCTCGATCTAAATCCTTCAAAATAACCATGTTCGTATAACACGTCTTCTTCGCCCCAAGTCCAACAGTAAAAACCGTTGCCATTATCAAAATCAACAAGCCACAAACCTTTCACGTCGATCTGCATTGCCAAAATTTCATTAGTCCAATGTTTTACGATTTCACCAATTTCTTCTTCCTTGGCTTCTAAAACATTTTCTGGCAATAGTTTGTTCCTTACATCATCAGCAAGAACACTAGCTCTTAAATAGTATTCTCTTGTGATGTCTCGCACTAAAGGAAGGACGTCTCGGGCTTCCGCTAGTGTCCAAATCTTTTTAGTCAAAATTCACTCCGAGACTGAGGCAAAGTAAAACCATTCTTACCACCACACCATACTTCGCCTGACGAAAGTAAGCTGCGTTAGGAAGATCATCTACATCTGTGGAAAGTTCATTCACACGTGGGAGTGGATGGAGAATGGTTGTGTCCTTTTTGGAAGCAAGGACCAGTTCTTTATTCACTTTATAAATATCTTTTAGTTTTTCGTATTCTCTGTGATCGGGAAATCTTTCTTCTTGGATCCTTGTGACATAGGCAACATCCGCATCCCAAAATGCTTTGATGTCAGTGGTTTCTTCCCAAGTCATAGGAAAACCATCTAAGTTTTTTTTGTATTTTTCAGGAAGTTTCAGTTCTTCAGGACTAATGAGATATAAGTGAACTGGATAATGTCTTAAAAGATTGATTAGGGAATGGATGGTCCTTCCGTATTTCAGATCCCCGATAAAAGCGATGTTCAGACCATCAATCTTTCCTTTTTCTGAAAAGATCGTGTATAAATCCAGAAGGGCTTGGGTAGGATGTTGGCCTGCACCATCACCTGCATTGATCACAGGAATGTTGACAGCCCCGGCTGCTATCCGAGAAGAACCTTCTACTGGATGGCGGATGACTGCTATGTCCACATAGGCTTCAATCATCTTCATGGTATCATAAAGAGTTTCTCCCTTCGAGATCGAAGAGAACTGAAATCCCACTGTGGAAATCAACCTTCCACCTAACCTTTCCATGGCCGCTTCGAAGGACATTCGTGTGCGTGTGCTTGCTTCAAAAAATAAAGAGGCAAGGAGTTTTCCATTCAGAATTCCAAATGCTTCCCCCGATTCATGGAGGACACTCATACGGTTTGTTTTTTCGATTAAGAAATTTAGGTCTTCTTTGGAAAATTGGAGGGTGTCTAAGATGTTTTTGTGGGAGTAAGAGTACATAGTTCGGAAATCTTTTCTCTAGGGTTTTTGGTATCGAATAAATCGAAAACATATTTTTTGGTATTTATGGTCGATACTATCCAGAACAAACTCCGCGATATGGAACTGGTCACCCAACACCTGGTCCAACCAGACGATTTGAACTACCATAACAATCTTTTTGGGGGAAAAATGCTCTCCTGGATCGATGAAGGGATGGCAATGTATGTGATGAATAAAATTCGTTATACCAATATTGTCACCATGAGTATGGACAATGTGGTATTTCGTTCCCCCGCTCGGGCGGGAGACATCATCCAAATTTATGGAAAACTCGTAAAATATGGAAAATCCTCTGTCACCTCTCGCACTTTAGCCATCACCAACAACCCACAAACGGGAAAAATGTCGGCAGTGATCGAAAGTGACATCACCTACGTTTGTTTAGGTGAGAATGGAAAACCTACAGCTTACTTTCGGAATTTTAACCCAACCACTTAGGAAAAAGAGTTTGGTTCACACCAAGTAAATTAAATATCCTTCCTGCAATAAAATCACCCAAGTCATCTAATGTTTTTGGCATTTGGTAGAATCCAGGGGATGCGGGAAGGATGATGGCCCCTGCTTCGTCCAGAGCCAAAAGATTTTTAAGGTGGATGCGGTTGTAGGGAGTTTCTCTCGGAACCACAATGAGCCTTCTTCTTTCCTTCAAACTGACATCAGCGGCTCTTTCAATTAGATTTTCAGTAAGACCTGCCGACATGGAAGCTACAGTTTTCATACTACAAGGAATCACAACCATCCCATCCCAAGTGTTCGATCCACTGGCAATATCAGATCCTATATCAAAAAAATTACGAACATGAAACTTGTGTTTGGATTTTGTTTTCCACTTAGTTTCGACAAAAGATAGAATCTCTTCTGCCGACTCCACCTTTGTTTCATACTCTTCGGAAAAGATACGTAAAGCCGCAGGACTAACCGTAATATAAGTCTCACCTTCTAATTCGTAAAGAGCACGAAGGAACCGGGCCGCATAAATACTACCGCTGGCACCGGCAAGACCGACAACTAGTTTCATCGAAAACTAATTCCAGAAGAAATCTTTAATAAAAATTCGTTCCATTTATCAAAAAGAATCGCAAGGAATAAAACCACACTGATCCAAGAATTGATTTGGTAAAAAACCATTGGTAAGTCTTTCGATTTATATTGGTAAGAAATTTTATGTTCATATAAAACCAAAATTCCAATCACAGAAAGGATAAGGAAATACATGACCCCAAGGCCTGCACTGATCCCTGCAAAAATAAAAAACACAAAAGAAAGGATATGGAGAATCACTGCAATGGCCCGAGATTTGGTTTCTCCAAGACGAGACGGAATGCTATGAAGATTTTCTTTTGCGTCAAAGTCCATATCCTGGATGGCATATAACACATCAAAGGCGGCAATATGAAAGAGTAATCCTAAAGAAAATAAAATAGGAACTAAACTCACAGTTTCTGTGATGGCTATCCAAGCACCGAGTGGGGCAAGAGAGATGGCAAATCCCAAAACCAAATGACAAAAGAGAGTAAACCTTTTGGTCAGCGAATAAAGAAATAAAACAAAGAGAGCCGGGAAAGAAAGGAGGAAAGCCAGTTTGTTTACGAAGAAACTGGCAAAGATAAAAATAAAAGCAGAAAGACCGATAAAAAGCAGAGCCGAGAGTTTGGAAATTTTTCCAGACGGGATTTCTCTATTTTGAGTGCGTGGGTTTTTTTCATCAATCTCCGAATCCACATACCGGTTGAATCCCATGGCGGCACTGCGAGCACTCACCATACAAACAAGGATCAGGGCCCCAATCCGCAGTAAATCCCCTGTATCTAGGGTGGATTCTAAGTAGGCCAGGATGAAACTAATCCCAGCGAAGGGCAAAGCAAAGAGTGTGTGGGAAAATTTTACCATTTTAGCGTAGAGAATTAGGTTTTTAAAGAAGTTCATGGCATCCTTTCTGCCCTTAGTTTAGACAGTCGGAAGGTTTTTTGGTTCATTCTGATTCGATTTCTTCCGTTCTTAGAACCAAGGTCACAAATTATGAATATCCGTCTTTCTTTTCTTGGGCGATTCCCCGCATCCACTGTGACAATCGGGATTTTTCTCCTCACTACTGTAAATTTTTCTCATCCGAGTCTTGAGGATCGCCCCCTTCGGATTTTTTTCCATTGTGGGAAAGAACTCTTCACCAAAATGGATGAGGAAGGCCGCGGGGGTCTCAGTGCCCTCCTAGGTTTTGTCGAAAGAGAAAAAATGGATTTGGATTTAAAACGTGGGAAAGGTTACATGTTGTACCCTTTTACTCCAAAAGACAAACCCTTAGAATTTCCCTTTGATGGATTCACTCTCGGGAAACCGAGAGAAATGAACCATGGCCCCGTAAAACTTGGTTTAGGTTCCATCCAAGAACTCATCGATGTCAAAAATATTGAGGACTATGATGGTTGGATTGTTTATGTAGGTAGTGATGATGAAACCAAAATCCCTCTCCTTCCTTGGCAAAACCATCCCGAACTTCCCCTCTTCCTTCTTGTAGAAGGAAAACCGCAAGCCCGGTTTCGTTATCTTTCAAATGTCCATCAAATTGAATGCCCCAAAGACTACGGAAGGCTTGGCACTTTGAACTTATTCTTTCGCAAACGAAACTTAATTCGTTTGGATTATAAACTAGAATCCATTAACTTAACAGATCGCAACCGTTCTTGGAAACAAAGAAAGGAATCAGAAACGGAAGAAGGCCTAGAGAAACCTACTCCGAAAACGAAGGACATAGGGAAGAAAGAGGACAAGTCGAACAAAATGTCCGGCGGGCTTGGCAATTCTTACGACCGAGAAATATTAGGTACAGAGATAGGTTTCGGCAAATCTCCTTAGGTGTGATTTTCATCATCTCCCGTTCAATTTGTACGGGATCTGTTTTTTTGGTAAAACCCAATCGTTTGGTAAGACGTTTCACGTGGGTATCCACAACAAACCCTTCCACCACTCCATAAATTTCTGCAAGCACCACATTGGCCGTTTTTCTTCCAAACCCAGGGAGTTTGATGGCCTCTTCCATTGTTTTTGGAATTTCACCACCAAATTCGGAAAGAACCATTCGCGCAAAACCTTGGATGCTTTTGGCTTTGTTTTTATAAAATCCTGTGGAGAAGATTTTTTTCTCTATGGCTTGCAGAGGTGCACTCGCAAAGGATTCTAAAGTGGGAAAGGTACGAAAAAGTTCCGGTGTGACTTGGTTCACACGTTCATCCGTACACTGTGCACTTAAAATGACAGCGATGGCCAATTCATAAGGTTTTGTAAACGTGAGGGGGGTTTCTACGGCACCGAACTCCGCCTCTAGGAGACGGTAGACTTCGGTGATTTTTGGTGTTTTTCTGGATTGTTTCAATCCAAAAGAGCGCTTAAAAGATTTAAGCTGCTGGTTGTGCTTTTGGAGTGATCCCTACGTATTTTTTAGGAGTGATTGCAGTGATATCGCCGCCGTGGTCTTTAATTGCCACTTTCAAACCTTTTTTACGAAGAGTTCGCAAAGCACGTGTAGAAATCTTAACGCGAACCCAACGGTTCTCGTCTTCCAAAAAGATTTTCTTTGTGATCACATTCACCTTCCAGATACGGCGATTCTTTTTATGAGAATGGGATACGTTGTTCCCTGCCGTTGTTCCTTTTCCGGTTACTACACATGTTCTAGCCATAATTATTACCTTGTTTCGCTATGTTTTTGTACCCGTGGAATGGGTCAATTCGAAACGAATCTTTTCCTGAAAGAATCGAAGTGCCTCTTCTGGACTGTCTGCAAACCCAAATAAATCCAAATCTTCTTCTGAAATCAGACGCATCTCTGCGAGCTTTTTGAAATTGATCACTTGGGTCCAAAATTCCTTTCCATAGAGAAGGATGGGGATTTTCGATTTTTTTCCTGTCTGCACCAGGGTTAAGGTTTCAAAAAGTTCATCGAAGGTTCCAAACCCACCAGGAAAGGCAACCATCCCCCGGCAAGCCTTCATAAACCAAAGTTTTCTCATAAAGAAATAATGAAATTCGAAGGTAAGTTCTGGATCTACATAAGGATTCACATGTTGTTCATGGGGAAGGACGATATTGAGAGCCACCGACTTGGCCCCAGCTTCTCTGGCTCCCCGGTTTCCTGCTTCCATAATCCCAGGCCCGCCGCCAGTGCAAATATTAAGATTACGACCGGGCCGATCTGCTTTGATACTGGTAGCCCATTCCGAAATTAGTTTCGCAAAAGCCGTAGCTTCTTCATAATAATTGCTGAGTGCATCCAAAGCTGAAGGAGGGTTTGACTTCGGAGACTCCGGTGCAGGAATCCTTGCCGATCCGAACACTACAATGGTATCAGTGATTCCTTGGGATTGGAATTCTGATTTGGGGTGCAGGTATTCCGAAAGGATACGAACGGGACCGGCTTCATTTCCCCATAAAAAATTTTGGTTCTCAAACGCTAAATCAGTCATCTTGTTATCTTAGATCGACCGATTGGAATAAAAAATGCGGAAATTCCCAAAAACACTTCTTGTCTCTATTTCTTTAGAACATCTCCCTATGACAGAGACGGAACTCAAACAATTCTGTATTGAATGGGATGATTCTAGATTTCAAAATCTAAGACCGGCCATTGTTACCAGCTGGAAATCGGAACCTTTAGCAGTGGGACGATCTCGATTGGAATTAGAATTGTTGGTTCCTTTACGGTTTTGGAATGGCCTCTTCTTCTATTTTTTTCCAAATTGGTATTCCCAAAAAGAAAAATACAAACTAATCCACATTATACGGAACTATATTTTATTTAAAGAGGCAAAACAAAAGCCAAAAGGTTTCAAAGAACTTTGGATTGGTTTTTGGAATCGACCCATATCGATTGTTTGGTTGAATTTGGGATTTACAAAGCTCCGGATGGATTTGGATTTAGATTCAAAATTTTTACCGAACGCACACCCTCTTCATTACGAAGGTGAAAAAAAACTCTACTTTCGCACCGGATATTTAAAAAGTATCACCTACCGGTTGACGAAAAAAGAATTTAAAGCCCCTTACCCTAAGTTTGCAGAAATGTACATTCTAACAAGAGACAAACATTCTGACCAAAGTTTAGGAAAAACATATTATAGTTTTCTTGGGTATTTACTAGAAACTAAAGCCGACGAATACCTGTTATCCTATTTCGGACTAAATCCTATCTTACCAAAATCAACTAGAGACAAAATTCCGAATGAAATATGGGATTTGATTCATCCGCAGATTCAGTCCCAATGGTTGGAACCAAATCTTTTGGGAAATGAATTAGAATTTAGGACTGTCTACCAGGTTTCCACTTCTTCGCAGAATCATCTAAGATGATAAAACGAGAGTTTTTACCGATAACAACCTCATTGATTTTTTTATCTTGTAAAGCGCGATAAACAGAGGTTCTGCTAGTGTTTTTCTTTTCAGCGAAATACTTGATCTCCAATAAATTTTTACTGATTTGTTTGCATGTATTCACTAGTGCATCTGACATTGTTGGACTAACCTCTCTTACGTTAGACAGATTGTTCGCCGAAGTGATTTTATTTTTTTAAAAACGATCCAATCGAATGGAAAATTCTATCTGTTTTTCGGAATTTGGTGCAATCGTTTTAGGATTACCACCAGGGAAATGTAAAAAATTCCCAGTTCCTGTCATAGGTTCTATCGCTATAGACCTTCTATCTTGTGGTGTATACACTTGATAAAAATCACCACCTTGGATGATGAGTTTTTCTTTTTTATTCATAGAGAATAGACCTATATAAGAATTTTCTCCATCAATGGATGCATAAAGATCATCTAAGTTTTTTCCGACAAGTGTCTCTTCAGAATTTAATACAGTCACATCGTTCTGAATTTTTTCTGGCAACAAATAGTCTCCTAACTTAACCTTATGAAATCCAGAACCAAATAAAAATAAATCATCGATAGATTCATCTTCGTTCCAACGAAAGTATGGATGGATACCGAGTGCAAAAGGAAATTCTGTATCAGACATGTTTTTCAATCGGTAAAGGATCTTTAACTCTGATGGATACAACAAATAACATTCTCTGATCTGAATTTTTGAGAGTAAACTACCCTTCCAACTTGTGGGGATTTCCATTTCAAATTCAGCATAAGACTCTTTATCACCAATTTCTTCAGCAACCAAATGCCTGGGTAAGTTGTGATAAAGGCCGTGTAAAGGGATTCCATTTCCATCGGTCAGCCAGTGAGTGCTCGGATAAAACGGTTCTCTGGCCCAAGGATTGGGCTCTAGGCGGTTGACCCAAGGAAACATCAAAAAGGATCCAGAAGCAAAAAAAGGATCGGGGGCCCTATGTCCAGAAACCACAGAAACGGGTTTTCCATCCACAGGTGAGAGAAGATGCAAACCAAGCCATTGGCCGCCACCTGTTGG
The DNA here is from genome assembly GCF_004769235.1 of Leptospira kanakyensis. Classification (NCBI taxonomy): domain Bacteria; kingdom Pseudomonadati; phylum Spirochaetota; class Leptospiria; order Leptospirales; family Leptospiraceae; genus Leptospira; species Leptospira kanakyensis. The sequence goes on from NZ_RQFG01000005.1 coordinate 68,185, forward strand.
GTGGGTCTCAAAACTGGACTGTTTTGTTTTCAGTTGGTACAAGATTTATCTCCCAAAAATGATTGAAGTCATAGTTTGCCATCTTAGAAAGGTTTGTATGCCTTCAAGAAAGCCTTTTCTTTTCGTTTTTGTCGTTCTGCTTTCGGTTCTTTTTACCGAATCTTGTGTCATTGGGAACAGTATGAACTTGTTACCGCAAAGTGGCAAGGCTGATTTCGAAGAGAAACTCATTGCTGGAAGGGATCAAGAAAAAATCGTCATCATCTCTATCGAAGGAATGATTTCTGATGATTCCAAAGAATCTTTTTTTGGCCCACCCACTGAATCGATGGTAGCTCGGGTCAAAGAATCCCTCAAATATGCAGAGCGAGATCCAGATGTAAAAGCTGTGATTTTAAAAATCAACTCTCCCGGTGGAACTGTCACTGCCAGCGATATCATTTACCAAGAAGTTTTAAAATTTAAAACAAGAAAATCCATTCCAGTATTTGCAGGATTTATGGATACAGCAGCCAGTGGAGCTTACTACATCGCAATGGCTACGGATGCAATTGGCGCTCACCCAACAACTGTTACAGGTTCAGTCGGTGTCATCATGTCTGGTTTCAATGTAAAAGAAGGTTTGGATAAAATTGGAGTGAAGGATCAATCTTTTACATCTGGCCCAAACAAAGCACTTGGTTCCCCTCTTACAGAGATGACTGCAGAACAAAGAAAAATCCTTCAATCCATCATTGATAGTTTGTATGGCCGTTTTTTTGAAGTTGTTAAAAAAGGAAGATCAAACGTTTCTGAGGCTCGCCTCAAAGAAATTTGTGACGGAAGGATCTTCACAGCAGAACAAGCTAAAAAAGAAGGGATGATTGATTTCATTGGATACTTTGATGACTTTGTTTATCAATCCATGCAACATCCAAAATTCCAAGGGAACCGAAACGGGAACCCACGTGTCATCACTTACCAAAGAGGGAAAGGTCGTGTAGATAATATCTACCAAGCAACTGATTCCAACAAAAACCCTTTTTCTTTAGGAATTGCTGATAAAATCCTCGGAACAGGAACCAACGCTAAGTTTCTTTATCTTTGGGATCTATAATTTCAAGGCCAACTAATCAATGTTATTTAACTCTATTCCCTATTTACTTCTTTTTGCGTATACATATTTAATTTACTGGAACATTCCACAAAAAGGAAGAAAACCATTATTGGTTCTCTCTTCCTTAATTTTTTATGCGTATTTCAGTTTTCCTTTTTTGTTTCACTTCCTTCTTGTAATTCTTGTCAATTATGGATTTAGTGAATGGATTTTTAATCGAAAAGAAAAAGGAGAAAAATACAACAGATTACTTTTTGCCATCGTAGCATTAAACTTAGTCAATTTAGGTTTTTTTAAGTATTTCTACTTCTTTACTGGATCGTTGTATTCGCTCACAGGTTATCCAGCCTTCAAAGAAATCTCTGGATCTTGGAGTATCTTTTTACCGCTAGCAATTAGTTTTTATACCTTCCAAATCATTGCCGTGCAGGTGGACATCCATAGAGGAATCATAGAAAAAAGAATGTCCGCAGTGGACTACTTTCTCTTCATTCTTTTCTTCCCTCAATTGATCGCAGGCCCCATCATGCGTTCCCAAGATTTTCTTCCGCAACTAGACAACCCAACGATTGATTCAGACCGAATGAAAAAAGGTCTTTTTCTCATCATTGGTGGTCTTTTTAAGAAGGTAATCATCGCAGAAAATATTTCACCGATCATTTCTCCTATCTTTATGGATCCTGCTAAATTCGATAGTTTTTCGATATTTTTCAGTGTTCTTGCCTTCGCCATACAAGTGTATTGTGACTTCTCAGGATATACAGATATGGCACGCGGATCGGCAAATTTACTGGGATATGAAATTCCGGAAAACTTCCAAGGTCCATTTTTTTCCCAGTCGTTCCGAGAACTTTGGTCTAGATGGCATATCACTCTTTCTTCTTGGCTCAGAGATTATATTTATATCCCACTCGGCGGTAGCAAAGGCTCGATCTTTCGTTCCAACGTAAACTCGTTCATCACAATGTGTCTTGGTGGACTGTGGCACGGAGCCAACTGGGCCTTTGTATTTTGGGGAGCTTATTTAGGAGCCCTGATTTGGATTGAAAGGTCTTTGTATTTACACCGAGGAAAAAAGAAATTCCTTCCTGATACCCTTCCATTTGTGGGAATCATTCGAACCATCGTTGTGTTTATCATCTTCACTTTTTCTGGCGTTTTTTTCCGAGCCGCCGCACGTGGCGATGAATCGATGAATGTAGCCTATGAAATTTTTAAAGGTGTATTAACGTTTCGTAACACCGGAGAAACTCTTAGCCGAGTGGATGAACTACCGACTTTCATTGCTCTTGGTTTGATGTTTAACTGGTTCCAATATTCAAACTTTGTTTATGAAAAACTAAAACCTTACCAAAATATCCTCCTTCCTTTCCTTGCCGTAGTCATTTTGTTACTACTTGGAATCTTTGGAGATGGTGGACAAGATTTTATCTACTTCCAATTCTAAATCCTTACTTCCGAGAAGAAGGATCTACACGAAACAACCGGTAAGAATTAGTTTCATTCTTACCGGTTTTCTTTCACTCCTCACTTTAATTCATTGCACACCTAAACTGGAGTGGATTCGTTCCCTCCCTTCCGATTTTCCAAGAGATCAAAAAATAACACTGGGAATTTACCAAAGGCCCTCAGAAAAAAAATCTGCTTATGGATCCAAAGGATACGAGCTGCACTGGCAGGAAGAAATCCATTTACAATCCAATTCTAAATTCGTAAAAACTTGGAGTGAGTGGAAGATTTATGAAGACCATTCGGAATTCCAATTCAAAGAAGGGGTTGGTAGTTTTGAAAAGTCAGGAGATTGGGTTTTACTCAAAACAAACTCCATAACAGAATTTGAATGTAACTCGAAGGAAAAAGTAAATGCCATCCCTCGCGGTAGAGATTGGAAAAAATCATTTCCTTGTTCGGCAACTAAATCGCCAAACATTCAATCTAAACATCATACTTTATTATATTTTTATGACGGGAAATCGTTATTCCCCTTACAATACGAATCGGGATATACGGAAGCTAATTTTGGAATCGCCTGGGAATCTGACCTTCCCTACACTAAATCTATTTTGTTTGAAAAAGCTAAGTTGAAGTATGGGAAAAAAGAATTCCAACCCCACGTGTACAACCACGTGAAGTTGGATTGATTCGAAGAAGAATCAAAAAAGGGTAACCATCTCTAGAAAGAATCATTACATATTGTTATTTGAATGCCACAACCGCACAAGCTCGTGCATATTCTTTGTGATCATCACTTGCTTTTTGTTCAAATTTAGAAATACCATGTAAACGGAATGCATCACTTGCTTTTTTAGCATGTGCGGATGCTTCACAAAAATTACCAGCTTTGGAATGCGCTAGACTTGCAAGGTATTGGATCGATGCAAAACTTTTGTGTTCACTCATACCAATGGCTTCTCTAATTTTTATGGCGCGAGTATAATGTCCGGAAGCTAAATCAAACTCACCCAAACCTTCTTCTTCACTTGCAAGTTTCACAAGTTCATTAGAGATTACAGTTAAGGTTTCTTTGTCATATTGACCTATGAGGGAATCAAGGTCTTCATTCATCAAAGAAGATTCTCCAGCAGAAATGGAAGCGGTAAGTGCCAAAACTAGAATGGTTAAAACTGCCTTTTTCATATTCCCTCCGAACCAGCGGTTCTCTTATAGGGATGCAACTATCGTGCCAGATCGAAAATTGGCTTAAACTGCAAGAGAATGGCAGTTCCAGGCTTATTTCTGAGTGGGAATCTGTTAAATTTGCTCAAAAAATAAGCAGAATGTTGATTTAGAAATAAATTGCCTAAAATTGAGAAGGATCAAGGACAAGGTTGGCTAAGAAAGGGTAAGTGGATTTCGAAGGTGAGGACGGGAAAAAGGAAAGCCACTTACTTTCACGTGTGACTTTCTTTGGTAAGTGGATTTCGAAGGTGAACGCGGGATAAAGGAAAGCCGCTTACTTTCGCGTGTGACTTTCTTTGGTATGTGGATTTCGAAAGTGAAAGCGGGAAAAAAGAAAGCCGCTTACTTTCACGTGTGACTTTCTTTGGTAAGTGGGTTTACTTCAGTTCGTCGTCTGAGATTTCTAATTCTCTCTGGAGAAAGTCGGTGAGATCCATCGAGCGGTAGTGGTCACGGTCACCATCACATTGCCTTCCACCTGGGACGGCCAAGGTACGGCCAGCAATGGTAATTGGTTTTAGAAATAAATTCCCTGTCAAAGGACAATTGGGGCCAGGAGAAAGTCCGTTAAAAGCACAAGTCGCTCCCTTCACTACATCAGCAGGGATTTCTTCTGCTTTTCCGTTTGGATAAAATACAGGATACGGGCCTTCGTTGTACCAACGGGAATACAATTTTCCCCAAATCGGAGCCGCCACTCCCGCTGCAGTGACGCCCTTTCCAAGAGAAAGAGAGGATTTATCAAATCCCATCCATACAACGGAGGTGTATTTGGGATCAAAACCTGCATACCAAACATTCGTATAAGAAGATGTGGATCCCGTTTTTCCACCAGACTCTCCCTTATAATTTCCTTTATCGGCCGCACGAAGAGCTTGTGTCGGAGTTCCACCCATAGCAACACCAATTAACATTTGTTTAATGATATAAGCAGTAGCTTCCGGAATGATTTGAATTGTTCCATTTTTTGCTTCTTCAGCAAGAGTTTCTTGGACTTCTTTTTCTTTATTATAAACAACTGAACCACTTTGATTCAGCACATAACGCACACTGAACGGAATTACATCTTTTCCTTTGTTTGCTAAAATGGAATAACCAAGAGCCATTTCATAAGGTGTTAATTCAGCAACACCTAAAGCCAAAGCAGGCCCTGTAGGAAACCTAGATTTGTTTGCTTTTGTCACTTTGGATGCAAAATCGATGACTGCATCTGTTCCAGTTCGCATCAAAACTTGAACAGAAACAATATTTAAAGATAAAGATAACGCACGAGAAAGCGGAACCATCCCTCTAAAATCCCCAGAGATATCTTGAGGCGAATAACCTTCCCCTTCTTCTGTAATTGTTGTTAGAGGAGCATCCATAATCCCTGTTCCGGAACCCACGGCTCTATTTTGGATCGCTGCAGCATAAACAAATGGTTTGAATGCAGAACCAGTTTGGCGTCTGGCTTGCATGGCGCGATTGAACTGATTTTTAGGAGAGAACCTAGATCCCCCAACCATAGTTTGAAGATAACCAGTTTGGTGGTCGATGGTGACAATGGCACCTTCTACGTGTAAGTTGGATGAAAACACAAGAGAGGATCTTTGGAATTCTTTGACCGCAGAACTTTCATTTTCTGACGGGGTAAAATCTGTCAAAAGTTCTAAGGCCGGGGCCATTTCTTTTTCTAAATGGAGGCGGAAAACTTGCCTGTCATCCAAACTAGTGACGTAAGGAACTCCAACAGGAAAAATAGAACCAAGAAGATTGTATAAAGAAACGAGTCCCCTATCCGCCCTTCCCACATAACGAAAGTTTGCACCAAATGCATACTTATCTTGTTCTATAAGTCCTTTTCTAAGTTCCTCTTCAGCAATCTCTTGTTTTCGAACATCCAGAGTTGTATAAACTCTGAGTCCACCAGTATATAAAGCCTCTTCCCCTAATTCTTTCTCTAAAATTTGACGTACCCACTCAGTAAAATAAGGGGCTCGATTGAGTTTTGCACCCCATGTGGAACGGGAAGGAGATTGAGTGATGAAAACTGGCCAGTACCTTTCCCAAAAATCATCATGGATTTTTTGAACTTGGTCTTTGGGGATGAATCCATTTTTTGCCATGAGCCCCAAAACCACCATATGCGCTTGTTTTGCTTCTTTTGGGTTTTTAAATGGGGAATAAGTCACCGGAGCTTTGGGAAGTCTTGCAAGCATGGCGGCTTCTGCAATGCTCAAATCTCTCACATCTTTTTGGAAGTAGACATTAGCAGCAGAAGAAAGACCCGTGGTTCCATGTCCCAAATAAATTAAGTTAAAATAGATTTCTAAAATTTCTTCTTTGGTATACTCTTGTTCAATTTGTAAAGTAAGTAACGCTTCTAAAAACTTACGACCAAAAGTTTTTTTCCTTTGTTGTAAGATGGTTTTTGCTAACTGTTGGGTGAGAGTTGACCCACCTTGGACAATCCGTCCGGCAAAAACGTTTTTAATGGCGGCACGAACAATGGCTAAAAAATCAATTCCGAAGTGATTGAAAAAATTATCATCTTCTACGGAGAGAAAAGCATGGATGACATGAGGTGGAATGTCACTGTATTTTAATAATTCTTGTTTGTGGCGATATAGTTCGGCAAACAACACTCCATTTGAATCATAGAGTTTAGTTGGAGTTGTTGGCTGGTAAGAAGCCAACTTCTGTAACTCCTTTCCTTTGTTTACCTCAGAAAGGATATATCCAAAAAAGAAACCTCCAAGGAGTGCAATGGTGAAAAAAGTAGTAATAGTGATTCGAAGTGTTTTTTCTTTGTTCATGGTCTTATAGGTGGAAGCGTAACCCTTCCCTTGCTAAATGAATTTTTAATTTTTTTTCGCCTAATTGCTCTTTATGGAGTTTGGCATCATTATAAATTTCGTAAATTTTTTCATCTGAGTAACTTGGTTCATGGTGGGTGAGTACTAAGTTCTTGACTCGCCATGAGGAAGCACAGTTCACAGACATAGTGTAGGCTGTATGACCCCAATCAAATTTTGAAAACGATTCGTCTAACGTGTATTGGGTGTCGAGGATGAGTAAATCAGCCTCGGCAAAAAAAGGATGGCATTCATGGATTAAATCCATATCAGCTCCGGTAAATTCAGCATCTGTGGCAAAAATAAAAATTTTACCAGCACGGTTTGTGAACTTATACGCGAAGGATCCACCTGGATGTTTTAAAGGATAACATTCCACCTTCATCCCCGAACCAAATTCCAAAACATCTCCTGGAAAAAAAAGTTTGAAGTCTTTGGAAGAACCGGTTCCATCCAAAGGAACCGGAAAAAATTCTGGTTCTTGTTGTTTTTGGAGTCTGGATTCCAAATCCGAATAAGGAGAATAAAAGTTCAGAAGGAAATCGGGAAAATAAATGGGTTTAAAAAAGGGAAGCCCTTGGATATGATCCCAATGGGTGTGCGTGATAAAGAAGGAGACTGTCTTTTTTAACTTACTTGTGAGATAGTCGGAAACAAGTTCGTCCCCTAAGTTCCTGAGACCGGTTCCCATATCCAAAACATAAATTTCCCCTTCATCATCAGTGACAGATACGCAGGTGGTGTCAGATCCTGTGACAAATTTCAAATGGTAGGGAAGGTCTTGCCAAAATTCGTCCGCTGACACACCAGCCCCCGATTGCCGATAGAGGTCTAGGATATCGATAATTTTTTTGCGGTAGTCTTGGTTGCGGAGGGGGCTCGCTATGGAGCCGCGGACTCCGTAGAGTTGCACAATCACTTCCTCGATGCTAGGAAATCGACTTTCCTTGTCACTCAAGATTTGCGACCTTGAATTTATGGCCTCTCGTTACCCAGGATATGAACTCCGATTTGGACCACCCATGGTTCCCGTTGTACGCACTCTTATGATTATCAACGCAGTTTTATTCCTACTGCAGATGGCAACGAAACTGGCTTTCCATTCTCCTATTATGGAAATCTATTTCGGCCTCACCCCAGAGCTGGTTTTGAATGGTTGGGCCTGGCAACTCCTCAGTTACGCCTTCCTTCATGGGAGTTTTCTACACATTCTATTCAATATGCTGAGCCTTTGGATGTTTGGTTCAGAACTTGCGGATCTTTGGGGAGAACGTGCTTTCTTAAAATTTTATCTTTTCACCGCATTTCTCGGTGGAATTGGCACGGTGGCTGCCCATTTTTTTGGCATTCCGCAGGGGCTAGTTGTTGGTGCGAGTGCCAGTATCTATGGACTCCTTGTGGCCTATGCGATGACTTGGCCAAACCGTGAACTTCTAGTATTTCTCATCTTTCCGATGCGGGCCAAATATTTTGTAATGATCGTCATGCTTATGGTTCTTTTTGCCCAAGGGGAACGAGTGGCCCATTTTGCTCATTTAGGGGGAGCCATTGGAGGTTTATTCTTAATGAAAGTTTACACTGGCTGGAAAAAGAAAGTCACTTCCCTTCCCACTTGGTCTCTCTCTCGGTATTTACAAAAACGTAGGTTTATGCGTTACCAAGAAGAAATGGCAAAAAGGGAAAATGCAAAAACGAAAGTGGATGAACTGTTGGAAAAAATTTCTAAAAATGGAATGGATTCCCTTTCCCGAAGCGAAAGAAAATTTTTAAACGAAGCCTCACAGAAATACTTCAACGAGTGAATTCTAAAGTATTTTATTTTCCACAAATTCCGTCTAGGTCACCTTACTATAATTTGGCGATTGAAGAAGCCATTTCCGTAAAAATGGTTTCAGAAGGAATTACGGCTGGAGTGAGGCTTTGGAAAAATCCAGATTCCATCATTTTAGGTCTTTCCGAAAATCCCTTTCGCAACATCAAAGAAGAAGTGGTGACTCGGTATGAAACCGTCGCTCGGAGCGTTGGTTTCCAGAAAAAACCAAAACCTAATTTTTGTTATATTGCCAGGCGTGCTTCTGGCGGGGGAACCGTTTTTCATTCCATATCGGGAAATATTAATTATTCTCTCTATTTCAATTTAGATGAAAGGAGGGAACTTTTTCCTGTCAAAGATTCCTATGATATCCTTCTTGGAATTGTTGCTAAGTCTCTAAAGAAGCAAAACATCCAATGTTTTCCGAAGGGAAAATCCGATTTGGTTTTAGAAAAAAATGGAATTTTAAAAAAAATCTCAGGGAACGCCCAGTTTCGCAAACGAGGTTGCATAGTACAACATGGGACACTCATTTTAGAAGATCACTTAATTGAACGTGTGGCGGAAGTCCTCCACCACCCGCCCGAAGAACCGGACTACCGCAAAGAAAGAAGCCACAAAGACTTTCTCACTTCTCTACCTGATTTTTTTTCCGATAAACTTTGGGCAAACGATCTTGTGCGAGAAGTTTTTTCTTATTTAGGAGAATCAGAGCCGGACACTCCGGAAGATTTTTCAAAAATTTCCTTCTTTGGCCCCGACTTTTCTACTTTTCGGAAACACGTCCTCCAAGAATCTGAATCTATTCGCAAGAAGAAATACCAAAATCCAGAATACACACTTCACAGAGAAATTCCCACATGAGTTATTTAGAAAAACAAGATCCAGAAGTTTACTCCGCTTTAAAAAAAGAAGACGAACGCCAAGAACATTCCCTAGAGATGATTGCTAGTGAGAACTTTGTTTCGCGTCCGGTATTGGAAGCTTACCATTCCACTCTTACAAACAAATATGCAGAAGGATATCCTGGAAAACGTTACTACAATGGTTGTGAAAACGCAGACAAGGTAGAACAAATTGCTATCGAAAGAGCCAAAAAAATGTTTGGGGCCGAATATGCAAACGTACAACCACATAGCGGTGCACAGGCGAATATGGCGGTATTTCTTGCAACACTCGAACCAGGAGATAGTTTCCTTGGGATGAATTTGGCACATGGTGGCCACCTAACTCATGGTAGTGCTGTTAATATTAGTGGAAAATATTTTAAACCAATCCCTTATGGTGTGGATGAAAAAACAGAAACCATCAATTACGATGAAGTGGCAAAACTGGCAAAAGAACACAAACCAAAACTAATTGTTGTAGGTGCATCCGCTTACCCAAGAACCATTGATTTTAATAAATTCCGTGAAATTGCGGATGGAATTGGTGCAAAAATCATGGCAGACATTGCACATATTTCCGGTCTTGTTGTTGCCGGAGAACACCCAAGTCCAATAGGCGTTTGTGATTTTGTTACCACAACCACTCATAAAACGTTACGTGGGCCAAGAGGGGGACTCATCCTTTCCTCTTCGGAACATGAAAAGATTTTAAACTCAAGAGTGTTTCCAGGAATCCAAGGCGGACCACTCATGCACGTAATTGCAGCAAAAGCAGTTGCGTTCGGAGAAGCCCTACAACCAGATTTCAAAACTTATATCAAACAAGTGGTAAAGAATGCAAAAGTTCTCGCGGATACTTTCCAAAAACGGGGTTTTCGTGTGGTTTCTGGTGGAACTGACAACCATATTGTTCTTCTCGATGTTTCCGTAAAAGGACTCACAGGAAATGATGCTGCCAATGGACTCGATCACGTGGGAGTGACCGTCAATAAAAACGCCATCCCATTTGATAAAAATCCACCGGCTGTGGCTTCAGGAATCCGACTAGGAACACCAGCTCTCACAACTCGTGGCCTAAAAGAAAAAGAAATTGAAGCAGTGGGAAATTTGATCTGTGACTATTTAGATCATTTTGGTGATTCTTCCTGGGAATCGAAAGTAAAAGCAGCGGTGAAAGAAATCACATCTGCTTTCCCAATGACAAACTTTCGTTTAGAAAACTAACTCTCGCTAAACGCTAAGACATCTCTCCGTTCCGTAAATTCATTTGAAAGCGGATCGGAGAATGTGCGTTCCAAAACTTCCACCCCATCCTTACCACAAAATAAAATTGTTGAAGCACGGGTTCCATAACCGGGAACACGAATGCGAATCGATGATAGATATCTTTCCCTTTCAAGACCAATTCCGGTGTCAGGCAGGAGAGAATCTTCTTTGACTAAATCTGCATCTGCAAGTAACCGAAAGAATTCGGATGTGACAAGGGTGCGCCAATTTTCATCCATAGGAATGGAATCAAACACCTGTTCGACGTTTGCTTTTAATTTGGCGGTTTTCGGCCAAATTGTATTCCAACTGGCATTACTCACTGCATGAAACCCTGGTTCCAAAGTCAAAACATGTAAAGGATCCCCTCCTACATAGTTTGCTTCTTTTCCATCATATACAAATAAATTGAATCCTTCATATTCGTTTGCATGATTTTGTACCTTCTCACGATAATCCTTTGAGGAAATTTCCGGGTCTGATTTTAAAAAATCTAAAACCAAACTTCCTCGTGAAACGGGATGGGGGTGAGAAGGTTTTCGTAAATTTCTTACATTGGTGAGAAAAGAAACCTTACCGAAAGAACTCGCACCAAGCCAAGTTCCTCCAGCTTTTAAATCCTTTCCTCCAATGATTTCGGGGCTCGTCTCCCATACGTGGAGTGGCTCAGTAGGTCTTTCAAAGAACTCATCCCTGTTGGAAACAATGACAAGTGGGTAATCAGGATGAACCTTATATGCAATCACAACTAGGCACATAACTTGTAAATGCCTGAAAAAAGTGACAAAAGAAAGCGAAAAACCAGGGAAATATTTGGATTGAACCCCAAAAACCATCTGAAAACGTGAATTGCATTACGATATGAAAGCATTGGAAGCCATAAAAGCCGTCTCTATTTTCCAGGAATCCGTCCTGGATTGGCATAAAAAAGAAGCCCCTCATCCAAATCCTTACCCAGAAGGAAGTTTAGAGTCAACTCTCTACCAAAAAAACCACATCGATACCATCCAATGGCATATTGAAGATGAAATCCGAAGGCCAGACATTGCTTTGGAAGAGGTTGTGGCACTCAAACGAAAGATCGACAAACTGAACCAAGACAGAACCGATATGGTGGAAAAACTGGACGACTTTGTGATTGATATGTTTCGTGCAGCGACTCCAAAACCAGACGCAAGGTTAAACTCCGAATCACCTGCTTGGTTACTGGATCGTATGAGTATCCTAGAACTCAAAATCTACCATATGGAAGAACAAGTTTCCAGAAAAGATGCTTCTGCCTCAAAAGAACATATAGCAAAATGCCAAGCCAAACTAGATATTCTCCTAGACCAGAGAGAAGATCTCAAAAAATGTTTGGACGAACTTTTTTCCGACTACTCGGAAGGTATTAAAAGAGTAAAAGTTTATCGTCAGATGAAGATGTACAATGACCAAAATTTAAATCCGTCTTTGTATAAGAATCAAAAATGACAAACCTCTTAGTACTAAGATTTTCAGCGATGGGGGATGTGGCTTTAATGACACCAGCTCTCATCGCCATTGCAGCTAAATATTCAAACACTCAGCTGACAGTTGTTACAAGAGGAAACTTCGCACCATTTTTCTATAATATCCCCAATCTCAATGTTTTAGGAATCAATCTTAAAAAATATAAAGGAATTTTAGGTTTAGTTCGGATGTATCGTGACATCGCCAAACTAGGGCCTTTCGGTCATGTGATTGACCTCCACGGTTCTGTTCGTTCTCGGTTCATTGCATTTTTGTTTCGTAGCCAAGGTGTCCCTTATTCAAAAATCATCAAAGGACGCCGAGAAAAATTAAAACAAACAAGACGTTATAATAAAAATCTAAATCCACTCCCACACACAGTAGAACGTTATTTGAATGTATTTCGTAAAGCTGGATATGATGCTCCCATTCGAAAAGGCCCTTGGCTCAATGTAGATGGAGAATCAAAGATTTATGCTAGAGATTTTTTTAAGTCCATCGGCATAGATAAAAAAGAAGGACAGTGGTTTGGATTTGCTCCGTTTGCAGGACATGCACTCAAAGAATGGAGTTTTGAAAAATGCAAACGCCTCGTGGAAGTTTTACTCGATGAATTTCCAGACTGTAATGTATTCCTCTTTGGTGGAAAGGACGAAGCAAAAGAATTAGAAATCCTTCGAAACGGCCACACTCGCGCTCATATTGTGCAAGGTGGAAATTTAGGGATCCGTGGAGAACTTGGGATTATGGATCGTTTGGATGTGATGATTGGGATGGATAGTTCTAACGTTCATATTGCGGCCCTTCTCAAAAAACCAGTGATTGGAATTTATGGAACCACACACCCACTTTCTGGATTTGGTCCCTTTGCCCAAGAAGACTCTGGAGTTTTACAAGTGGACTTACCTTGCCGTCCATGTTCCATTTACGGAAACACCAAATGTTGGCGCGGTGATCATGCTTGTATGGAACTCATTGACCCACTAGACGTTGTTAGACGAATTAGACTCATCCAAAATGTAAATACACTTTGGTGATTTAGTATATCTTTCATTTGGCAGATCAGGAGACTTTCATGTTATTTCGAATCAAAAAAAGTATCCTCTTCCTTTTTTTATCTCTCATTTTTTCTCTTTTGGTTTACCCTTCTGAAACCAAAGCAGAAGAGTTTTCTTCTGAATTCCAACCGGTCATCCTCCCTTCTCCCAATCAAACTGATTACGAAGAACAAATCAAATGCCAAGAATTCTATTGTAAAAAGATTTCTTATACAGAAGACGGAAACTATTTAGATGAAGTTTGGAGAGAACTAGGTAAAAACGGTGGTAAGGTGGTAGTTGATTTTTTAGACCACCCACTTTCTCTCAGTGAATCCAAAATGGACGATATTACGGAATACTTACGAGAAATTGCCAAACGTGACGGCCATGTAAGTTTAGAGCCATTTTATATAGCCTCAAGAGGTTTGGGAGTTATGGACGTTCCCATCGTTAAAGATCTTTTTGGACTTAGTTACAATTTATACAAACGAATTCGTTCTGCTGTGAAGTTTGGAAGGATGGGCCATTACAATGCAAAAGTCCTTTACCATCCTACCACAGGCAAAGTGCTTCAGGTATTTTTCTTTCATAAAAATTTTGGTAATTTATGTAATACTGTTTATTCCACTTGTGATCGAATTGAATACATTGATGACGCCCTCTTTGACAAACAATTATCGCTTAGGTTAAGTGAAACAAATGCCAGAAGAATCGAGGTGAGTTTCAGACAAACTCCGGCTATCCTTCCACAAATGAAACTTGATATTGGAAATCTTTTGGATACCAATCGTTCGGCAAGACTATACAAGTGGTTAATCATTACAAAAAAAACCGAAACAAAAACAGTGACTCGTGAACGGTTTCTCGGTGCCGAACTTGCAATCAAAGTTTTAGATTATACACTCAGCGCTTACGAAATTGTAGAAGCGATCCAATTGTATATGCCAGCCCGCGCCAAACAAGCTGAAGTTGTTTATGAAGATACAGAAGATGGCCGTATGTTACGTTCTGTGATTTTTTTTCCAGTTGTGGACAAAGAATGAATTAAGATAACATCTCTAGTTTTGTTTTTCTGATCTTCACCATTACCACAAAAACCACACATGCAATTCCTGCAGATCCAGGAAATAACAACGTTGCCGTATTCCACTCAGCAAGTCCGGCCATAGCCAAAAAATTACGAAACAAAAAAATAAGATAAAATCCCAATGGTTCGGAGTTGGGAAGGATATATCCTTTACGAAAGGTAGGAATAAAACCCAAAATATCAGCAATTGACAAAACAATCACGGCCGCCAAAGGATCGGAAAAATAAAACCAAAATGGCAAACTGGAAAGTGCCAACCCAAAGAAAAACCAATCAGGTTTTGTAATCTCGATATCACCTCTTTTTCTATAAGCGATACCCGCGACTAAAATAGTAATGATTCCCGAAACACCAATGGGCAGACTCCCCACCCCACCATTCCCTGCAATTTGTGCAAAGAACACAATAAAGGTGGTGGCTCCCCAAATGACCCATGAAAATACATGGGGACGGATTGTACCCGTCCAAATTCCTTTGATATAAGGAATGTATGCGTAAAAAGTTAAAAATATAGCGATCCCGGTAATCAGAGATCGCAATTCAAGAGGTATAAAACTTTTCATTGCATAAAATCAAAAAACAAATCAAAGATAGTTGATTTTTTAACTTTACCCTTCATTGCTTCTACAACTTTCGAATATACCTCTTCCATAGCATCGACACATTTTTCCATTTCATGCCCCGAAGCAATCTGAATGGAATTTTTTGAAAAGGTCGAATACTCATCTGGATTCCGAATGATAGAAAGTGCACCCTCTGCAATTCCTCTGGCATCAAATGATTTTGCAATGTATCCGTTTTCACCATGACGGATAAGTTCTGGCAAAGCAAACGCATCCACACCCACAGCTGGTAATCCACAAGCAATGGCTTCTAAAACGACAAGTCCTTGTGTCTCCATAGTTGATGCTGTTAAAAACACATCATACTTTGGATATTCTTCGTGTAACACGGCATTGGGGATAAATCCTTTAAAACTAACCGAGTTCTGAATTCCTAAATGTTCTGCTTGGCGTTCTAAAGAAGGAATGGCCGGGCCCTCTCCAATCACTGTGAGAGTTGCCTTAGGGTAATGTTCATGGATGAGTTTAAATGCATTGATGACCACATCGCAATTTTTTTCATACGAAATTCGTCCCACGTGCAAAAACTTGGGAGCGTCTCCGCCTGTATATGTTTTTGCTGTTCCTTGGAATCTTTTTAAATCCATTCCATTGGAAACAACAGTAATTGGTCGAGTGATTCCATATTCGATGAGTTGTTCTTTGATGAGATGGCTTGGAGATATCACCACATCACATCGGTTATATATATCATTACAGATTTTGAGTATTATTTTTTTGCGAATATTAAAGTTATCAAATTTTACAATTTTATCTAATTCATCGATGTTTAATTTTTTCTTAAACTTATTGGCTTTAAAAAAAAGTTTATCAAGTTTAAACAAACGATAAAAGGAAACATACATTTCCTGTTCTGCCATTAGAGTGTGGTACGTCCCAATTGTCGGAACCCCAAATCGTTCCGCAGCATTCACAGCGTAAAGTCCGAGAAGCCCCGGGGTATGGATATGGATGAGATCAGGTTTGAAATCTTCAATGATACGTTTGATTTTTCCTGGCGAGGGCAAAACCACTTTGATATCAGGGTAACTTGGCAAATACCCCGATCGGAAGCGAACTACTTGGATATTGTCCGTCATCCTGTCAAAGTCCCCGTCTCCGTATTTGGGAGCACAAATACAAAACTCGTGCCCACGGAGGGCCAAAAGTTCAGAAAAATTCTTAATGGAAACAGCAACTCCGTCGGTTTTTGGCAAAAAAGTATCGGAAAAATATAAGACTCGCAACTGTTACCTCTTTACAAATTGGAGAAAAGCATTAGTCTCATCCAAAGTTATGTATTACCGAATCTATCGTTCGTTTCTAACCTTGTCTATCATTTCCTGTGCGCTCTCCGTTTCCCTTAGCCAACTTTTCTTACTGCTATCTTTTGTTTTTTTTCTCTTCCTTCCCGAAAAACCAAAACTCGCAAGTAATCTGGTCAAAATTCTATTTTTATTTTACGTTTGGCAAATTGTAACCGTTTTGTATCATTTCTCCGCTTCCGGTTTTGAATTTGAATCCATCAAACAGGCGTTCCGCGACGAAATGAAAGACATCTTTCTTGTCACTGCCTTTGTTTCTGTCCAAGGGATAAAACCGGAAGATAAAAAGTATTTATACAAAACATTCTTTATTTTTGCTTTAGTCATAGTCATCACGGGATTTATCTCTATATTTTCCATGACAAGACTATCAAGATTAATTTCTGATCTCTACAAAACTTCTGCATCATGGCCCTACCAACACCATTACGGCAAAATCACGAATATTAATATCTATCTTCCCATTGGTCTCATGAATACCCACCTTACCTTTGGAGGATTACTTGCCTTCATTTTCCCAGGATTTGTATTTCGGTTGTATGATTCTTGGTATAAAAAAGAATCATTGTCTAAAATTTCAATCAATGCCATATTACTTTTGTTAGCATCTATTGTTTTTTTATTTAACAATGCAAGATCCTCCCTTCTCGGTGCATTGGTAAGTACACTATTCGGGATCTATATTCTTGTTTTTATCGATAAGGATATTTCCAAAAAAATGTTAAAACGAATTGGAATATTTATCCTTCTAATTTTAGTTTTAGTTTTTGTAGGATATAAAACTACGAGTGCAGTCAAACGAGTTGTGGATCCACTCTTCGGTGGAGAAAAACATACGGACTCGGGAAGAACTTTTATCTGGGACTCAACATTTCCATTAATCGAAAAAAACCCAATCTTTGGAATTGGTTCTGGAAATTATCAAAAAGAAATCGAAATCTCAAGGAAACAAAAAGAAAAAGAGAACAAAGAACTCAGTTTCTTCTATGAAGTCACTCAAAGAGGACATGCACATAATGATTATTTTCATTTAACTGCAGTCTTTGGTGGCCCTCAAGGGATCCTTTATCTTTCGTTATTTGGAATCATTCTTTACACTTTACTCAATGGAAAGATACCTAAAAAAATCCGATTTATGACTTATGGGCTCGTTGGATTTTTCTTTTCTGGACTTTTGCAATGTTATTTTCAAGATGATGAAGTTTTGATTGTATTTTATTTTTTACTCGGTTATCTCAATCTCTATGCTGAGTTAGAAAAAAATACAAACGAGTTAGTATAAAAGGATTATTGGATGGCACCAAAAAAACTCACACCACAAGGCGAATGGTTTGTAGATGTTAGCGGAAGAAAGGTAATTTTACGTGGAATCAATTTAGGTGGAGACACAAAGGTTCCATATCCGAATGGCGGAACGCAGTTTCCTAGTGATTTTTCTGATCACAAAGAAGTAAGTTTTATTGGAAGACCATTTCCACTTTCCGAAGCAGATATCCATCTAACAAGGCTCAAACGATGGGGCTTTAACGTTCTTCGTTTATTAACCACTTGGGAAGCTGTCGAACACAAAGGTCCAAATGAATACGATGAGGCTTATTTGGATTATTTTACAGAGATTGTTCGTCTAGCTGGTGAATATGGTTTTTATGTATTTATTGATTTTCACCAAGACGTTTGGTCGAGGATGACGGGTGGAGATGGTGCCCCAGGTTGGATTTTTGAAAAACTAGGAATTGATTACCGCAAACTTTCCGAAGCAGATGCGGCAATTGTCATGCAAAGAGCTTATGACTATTCAAATCCTGGTATCCGTCAGGAAGATAATTACCCGACCATGTGCTGGTCACAAAACTATCGTTATGCCGGGAATGGCATCCTTTGGACTTTGTTCTTTGGAGGAAAAGATTTTGCACCAAACTTCCTCATCGACGGGAAAAATGTTCAAGATTATTTACAAGGTCACTATTTGGGTTGTATGAAAGAAATTGCAAAACGAGTCAAAGACTTTGACTTTGTTTTGGGTTTTGATTCGTTGAATGAACCAGGAAAGGGATTTATTGGTAGGGCAATGAATGATCGTTGTTTAAACAATGGCGATGCCGACCCAGCCAAACCAGGATTAGGTTGGTCACCCATTGATGCACTATTCTCTTCTCATGGACATTCTATCGATTTGCCTTACCTCACTCTTAAAGTTTGGAAAGGTGGATTTGTTCCCACAAAAACTGTTACCGTAAACAAAAACGAAGTGTCTATCTGGTTACCGGATTCACCCGGTGATCCCTTCCAATTAGAAGGTGCCTATACCATCACTAAAGACGGAACACCATTTATTGAAAAAAATGATTTTTTCCAAAAGGTAAATGGACGCACTATCGATTTTGATGCAGATTATCTAATTCCATTTATGCGTACTGTTGGTGAAACCATTCAGGAAATCCGAAAGGATTGGATGGTTTTTATTGAAAGAGAGGCCTCCGATGCATTCACTCATCCTCATCTCAACGGAGAAACTCCGAAACTTGCTGTGAATGCAGCACATTGGTATGATATCCTTACACTTCTTTTCAAAACATTTCTTTATCCGATAGCCATTGATACTCTCACCAAACGACCCGTATTCGGCAAGTCAGGTATCGAAGCTATGTATGTGCGCCAACTCACTCGAATCAAAAACACAGCAGATTCTGTACCAGGAAAAATTCCAAGTCTTATTGGTGAATTTGGAATCCCTTTTGACTTACAAGGGGGGAAAGCATACAAAGAATGGAAAAAAGGAAATCATTCGCCTAAAATTTGGAAACGCCATGTGATGGCTCTTGATTCCATGTACAACGCAATGGATCACCTTTTTTTATCCAATACACTTTGGAATTATACTGCCTCGAATGAAAATGATTTGATGGTGGGAGATGGATGGAACCAAGAAGATTTAAGTATTTTTTCGAAAGACCAAATCATTCCTGGTTCTGACCCCGATGTCTATGGTGGTGGTGGTCGTGCCATTGAAGGTTTTTGTCGGCCTTATGCTGCTTTTACCCAAGGAACACCGGTCAAAATGAAATACAACCTAGAGAACCGCGAGTTTTACTTCGAATGGAATTCTGATTCCAAAATTGGGGAACCTTGCGTAATCAAAGTCCCAAGATTCGTTTATCCCAATGGTGTACAAATTGTACTTTCCAATGCAGAAAAAATTTCAGAAACAGATGGCGAGTTGACAGTCAAAGGAAATGGGGGGAAAGCAACCCTCATTCTAAAACCACTATGATTGATTTAAATTCCTTACTTCAAAAATATCCCTGGGAAGATCGTTGGAAAAATCTCGCAACCCCACTTGATTCTCTTTGGGAATTTGACCTTCCTGTGACTCGGGAAGAAATGTGGCCACATTTAATCGATACTTCTTCCCTCAACAAAAGGGTTGGTATGCCTAGATATGATTACCAAGAACGAAACGGAAAACTAATCGGGAAAACCAAACAAGTTGGTTTCCGATTAGAATGGGAAGAAGTCCCTTGGGAATGGGAGTATCTCAAAGAAATAGGGAACGCAAGAATTTACAGTAAAGGATTTGGATATTATGTTCGAAGCCGAATCATATTAGAAACGTTAGGTGAATCTAGGTGTAAAGTTTATTTGTATTTTGGTTGGATTCCTCGAAATTTCTTTATGAGAAAACTTTTGCAATATGCAATGCCAAAGTTGGAAATTTCTTTTCGCAAAGCTTTGAATGATATCGCAGAAGAGATTAAACATAAAAAACCAAAAGTCACTCCCGCCCCAGGAAAAGAATTTTCCTTTGTCCCCGAAGCGCAGTGGATTCATCCAGAAAAACTGGACAAAGAAACCCAAAATCTAATCAATAAAGGTGTTTCCAAGGAAGCCGTAACTGCTGTTTTCCAATGGATCAAAACCGCAAGTGACAACGAACTCGATCGCATTCGCATTAAAGAAGTTTGTCGAAGGTTAAACTTAGATCCAGATGAAACTCTTTTTCTTTTTTTACATGGATGTCGGTTGGGAGTATTCACACTCAGTTGGGATATTGTTTGCCCACATTGCCGTGGTGTGAGAACAAGCCTCACCAAACTCAGCGACATCCCCGAAAAAGACGAATGTGAAGTTTGCGAAATTGATTTTGATACTACAGGTGTCAACTCCATCGAAGTCACCTTCCATCTGCATCCAAGCATTCGCATCATCGAAAAACAATTATATTGTGCAGCAGAACCCGCCACCAAAAACCACATCCTCCTAACAAAAACAATCCCTGCTAAAAAATCCTACTCGGCAAGTTTGTTAATTGGGTCGGGAGTGTTTCGTCTGCGAAAAAAAGGAGAAAAAAAATATCGGCTTGTAGATATCAAACCATCATACAACCAAACAGATATTTTGTGGTTACCAGAAACCAGAGAAGAAGAAATCAAAGTTTCCCCAAAACCAAACTTAGTTTTCGAAAACGAATCCGATGATGATGTCACCATCATCTTAGAAGAACGTAACGAAGACCAAACGAGCCTTCGACCATCCGAAATTTTCGATTACCAAGAATTTAGGGATTTATTTTCCGAAGAAGCCATCGCCACCAATTTACAGTTAGACATTGGTCTCAAAACCATTTTATTCACTGACATTGTTGGCTCCACAAAGTTCTATGAATCCGAAGGTGACCACGGTGCCTTTTTACAAGTGCGCGAACACTTTATCAAAACGAACCAAATCATTCAAAATTTTCGCGGTGTGGTTGTGAAAACCATCGGCGACGCTGTGATGGCTAGTTTTTCAACCCCCTTACACGCATTAAAAGCCGCAAAAGAAATGCAAGAATGGTTCCATCCAGAAAACAAACATACACCCGTTAGGATACGAATCTCAATCCATACAGGAAACTGTCTCGCAGTAAACCTAAACAGCAATATTGATTATTTCGGAAACACAGTCAACTACACAGCCAAACTCCAATCTGTAACCAATTCTGGAGAAATTTCCTTTAGTGAAACCATCTTCCGCGACCGCGACATCCGTGAATACCTACGAGCTGGATCCATCAAACTTCACAAAGTTGCATTCCCTCTCCCCTGGGCTGACCGCACTGATTTTGTTTATGTTTGGAAGGTATAAGTTCCCGATTTCCCACTCCTGCCAGCGGAACCTCCTGTTCCGACTGGCGAGCTTCGGCCATCCTTGGCCTCGCCACCGTGGGAAACGGGAAACTTGGATGAGAAGAAAATCCATTTCTATTTATAGAAAAAATGAATCTAAATCGAATTTTAAAATTACTCAGCAAGAATCAAGGAAACCTTGTGCCAAACTTCTGGGTTAGGTAACACGTCTGGTTTAAATAAGTTATCAGAATTTTTATACCCTATTAATGGATGTCCCTTTAGAGAGTTTCCATATTGATATTTCTCACCATCGCTTAACGTGAACATGACAAAGGTGCCTTGTCTTTCAAAGTTAGAATTATCTAGCTCGCAGTCTATTCTCTTAATTGGAAAATTCATTAAAGGCCTGTTTAGATCAGAATCTGGTGGAGTCATAAAGAAAAATAAATCATCGCGCTTTTCAATTTTTCCTGTCTCTTTAAAGACCTTAATGTAACCATCAGGTCCGTAGTATTTTATTTTAATTATACCCTTCTTATCTATTTCATATTTGTAGGAATTTTCCCAACGTCTCCCCCAAAAAAATGTTCCTACGCCATTGTTTTTGATTTCATTAAGTAACTTTACGCAAGTGAGAAATTCTTTCTCTTTGACACATTGCTTCCCCCAATAAAAATCACCTTGGCCGATTTTCGGGCATTCACTTTTGAATTTTTCTAACTCCGTTTTAGGCTGAGCTACGTTTTCTTTACAAGTCCATAATAAAATGCCTATGATGAGAAATCTTATGAGTCGTTTTGGATGTATCTTCATTATAAAATCTCTTATTGATCTTGTGGCTTTACTTTATAGAATTCACTGCGTTTTAGATAACTAGAATCTGGATGGCTGATCCAACGAGTTGCCGGCCAATGAGGATCATAACTTTCAGATATCTTTGTCATCATATTTTAGGGAGCGACATCTATTTCCAGAGAGTCTAAAATACACGTCTCTGGATCAAGTATTCCGGGTAAGCAAATAATGGAAATTTTATAGACATATTCATTGAATTTTACTGTTACGATTCGAGAAATAATATCTGGAAGATCTGTACTAATGCATTGATTAGTGCATTCTTTAACTGACTGTGCATTTATTAGGGCTGTATGAAACGAAACACTATCCCTAAAAACCTCTTCATCTTTACTAACTTTGAAAAGTATATTGTATAAATTCGAACCAACAGTAAGATCAGATCGGATCATTGAGAAATGTCCTCCCCCACCGCTAAACTGAACAGATTTATCATCAGAAAATCTTTTGGAGATCCAGCTTACATCTTTTGCTATAATTTTATTAACAAAAATTCTTGAGATTGGAGTTAATTGTTCATAAATAGCAAAATCAGATGTATCTTTTTTACAGCTTAAGTAAAGCAAAATGAATAGTACAAATTTCAATTTCAATTTTTGTCTCCTTTTAACCATTTCAATAACGTTTCCCTATCTGCCTTTTGGTGAGGATCTTCTATATGTAAATGGGCGCCACTAGAATTCCCTATTTGAGATTCTATTCGACCTAAATAAGTTCCTGCAGGTAACTCTTCTCCAGTGCGATATGCATTCATAACTTCGCTGCTCAGTTGATCAAAATGACCAAATAGTATTCTCCTCCCATCTTTAAATTCAATAGTTACAGCGCCACCGTATCTACGCTCGATTCCAGCTCGAATGACTTTAAAAGGCTCATTAGGGCCAGTCCAATCACCTTTGATAGGTATGTCAGCCCGATAAGGTTGGTCTACTTTTTCAATGATTGTTATACCAAGTAATTCTCTCTTAACATCTCTATTATGCGGGCCATTTAATTTATTCATATTCAGCCAGGAATTTTCGATCAGTTTATGATTAACTATTTCAACAATTCCCGATTTGTCAATTGTGCCTTCCGCTGATCCAGTAAGGATATCACTGCCATGATAAGCTAGTTTTGTACCCAGAGGATAAGTTCTATCTTTGTTCCATGAATTTCTTAGTGCTTGAAATTCACTTCCTGATTTAGTTTTATATAAACTATCAACGAATTTTTGAAGATCCATGGCCGTATTTGGGTCTAAGTTAGGCTTAAGGCTAGCAAAAAGCAACTTAGATGGAATTTTTCCGTTGAAATAGTTTTCCATTAATTCAACTTTTAATTTATTTAGTCTTGTTAAGTCCGGATCTAAAGACGTATCATCTTCAAAACTCAAATAATTACGTATTGAACTTATAGCTAAAATATTTTGAGTTTTTTCTGCCAACGTTTTTGGATTCTCATTATATAGTTTTAATAAATCTTCCATTTTGGGAGAGTTTTGCATTTCAACACTATCAATTTTTTCACGATGATGATACTCATTCGACGTTTCAGAATCTGTTCTATTTGTTTCTTTCACACTATTCCCATTTCCATTGTCCGCAAAAGAGAATGGAAAACCTATAATAGGCCCAAAAGCTCTTAACCAACCAGGTATATCTTTTGGTCCTGCCATCGGAGTGCTTAGACCTTCGCAAGAAAGTAATGAAGCAATATCAGATATGATATTGTCAGGAATCCCTAGGTTTGGAAGAGAAAGATTAGGAATGAATCCATCTAGTATATTTAGAATACCATCCTTGACTGGTTGAGAAAGATTGTAGTTTCCCTCAATTGTAAACTCACGAGCTGGTATATCAACTCCACCAATTTCTACTGGATCAGTAGAGTTTGGATTCATCGGATCAATTAACTTTGCAAATGTTAGCGTATCCTGGGAATTAGCCAAGCCTGAATCTAGGTTGTCATTGGTTCTATCCAAATCCTGACTATCTGCAACATCACTGCCCTCTTCTTCTCTCCTACGATTTCTCTCGAGGATCGCGGTCTCACCCGCATTTGCTGTTGGCGTTGTCGATCCATCCGCTGCACTTGCCTGCCCCCCACCATACAATCCACGTACGATCGCCATCCCTCCGAAAAATAAACCAGAAAGTGCCTTGCCCGCATCCGCTAAACCGCGATTCAAATCAGCATCATCCTCTGGACCGGCATTGTCGGATAGTTGGTTTGGATTTTGATCATTGCTAGTTTTATCCTGTGCTGCATTGATGTTAAGCTCGGCGAAATTCATTTCATCCATTTGGAATCCGTTGGGCCCGTTCGTTGCAATGCTAACACCAGTAAATTCTGCGGAAGTAGACATCCCATCTCTATTGAAAGTTGATGTAACACCTAACGTCGAACGTGGATCGGTGTAACCGACACTTCCAGAGAGGCCAGTTCCAGCGAAGTCATACATTAGAGAGAAATTCCAATCCTTTCTTGGTCCGTTCCCGGTAGGATTGTAATTGAATCCGAGATTGGCTGCACCATTTGTTGTGGCATCTCCCGCAAGTTGGATCCCACTTTTTCCGAGAGAATAAGATCCTTGGATGGTTGTATCTCCTCTTTGAGAGAAAGAGATACTAGCATTAGAAGTTGTATTACCAATACCAATGGATCCGCCCCATCCATTTTTCGGGTGATAGGTTACACCAATGCCCGGGGTGATGCCTTTAAGTATACCTGATTGTATAGGACCCATTGCTTGGGTGACGCCACCCAAGAGTCCGTTGGCAATTCCAGCAAGAGCTCCTTCGATACCGTTCTTTGAACCAACGACTCCCTGGACAGTAGCATTCGCCATAGCCGAGATTGCGTTAATTGCAGTTTTACTAACCTCCAAAGCACCTGTAGTTACATTTGTTACCATTGTCGTGATAGCCTGTGCTGTAGATCCTAAAATGGATCCCACTGCATTCCCAACCGTGTTTCCAAAATTAGCAATTGCTGATCCTATGGCAGAAATTGTCGAATTCGCGGATGCAACCATTGCGTTTAAAGCAACCCCGGTACCCATCGTGATGGCAGTTGTCGCAATCATCACAGCGACTTGTTCAATCGCGTTTGCTTGTGCTTTTTTGTCACTTTCTCTTGTTTTGTAATCACCATAACCTTTGTTAATAAAACCTAAGGCAATCTTTGGATCAATTCCAAGATTGGCAGCCATCTGATTGGCAAGAGCCCTTTTCCCAAGTTCTTCAATGACTCTTTCTTTATCTTTGATATTGAGGAGTTCGCTAGTAAAGCTGGTTCCAGTAGCCTTCATCCCATACATTTGCTCTGATAAACCCAAACTAGCGAGTGCAGCACTTGATTGCCTAAGGGAACCACCACTCGCTAATTGATTGGCTTGGGAAACAGACTTTTGGAATTCTCCTTGGGTAACTCCAGTGGCAATCACTGCTGTTTTAACAATCCCCCCAGCCACTCCGAAAACTTGACTCGTTCCATCGATGATTGGATTTTTAGTAATAGCTCTTCTTGCATTTTTAGCATCACGGGCACTTGCAAAATCACTGACCCCTGCACTTACAATTTCAATTGGTAATCCCGTAGCACCCGCAATCGCGAGGGAAGCAGCAGACTTGGCTAAAGAGACTTCGTTGGCTTTGATTTCCTTGATACGATTTGATTGGGCATTTTTGCGTTCCAATAAAACGTCCATTTGATCCGAACCTATAACTGCGTTCCCAAGTGCAACAACTGGTAACATTGCATTTGTTAGCAATGCACCGGAAAGACCTCCTGTTGCGTTATTAAAGAAATCCACATATCCACCGACTGAGTTTCTAACGATGTTTTCGATGCCTTGAAAGGGATTACTGAGGGAGACAAAGTTACTGCGAGACTCAATTTTTTTTGTCTCAACTTTACCTCTCATAAAGTCCATAATCATACTGACCCTTTGTAAGTCTTGTTGGCTTCCTCCAGTGGCAGTGATCCAAGCCTTAGCAAGTTCGGTGTTGATGTGATCTTCTACTTTCCCTTTTAAAGAAGCTCTTACACCTGCGGCTCCACCAGTGAAATAAGCTAAGGCCAATTCTTGAATGAGGGAATCTGTTTTCTCTTTTTCAACTTTTCGAACTACAAACAATTCCTGATTCCGATTGTCCGTTTCGATGATCGATTTAATATTGGAACCAATCGCATTTTTATCTTTTTGTAAAGAGTTTGTTCGAAAGTTTTCAGCAATTTTTGATTTTGATTGGTAAAGAGAATCCCAATCTTCTTCAGACCAAACAGTAAAAAATCCTTTTTGATCTGGACTATGTACCTTCGTAATAGAACTGAGTTTGATATGTCTTACTTCTTCGGTTTTCGCTGCAGTATATTCACCTTCCCTATCTTTATTTCCGAGTAATCCGCTATGGATTTCTCTTTTTAACGTTAAGATACCGGTATCAGAATTGATACTTGCCTCAAATTCTTTTTTTAATAGTGACTTACAATTTGCAGTATCGGGATTTTCATAACAAGATCCAAATCGACTTAATTCTTCTTTGGAAAGTAAAGACACATCATAATTTCCAATTAGAATGTTTTCTTCTTTAGTTAGTTTTCTTTCTCGAATCGTATCCGCATTGATTCCATAAATCAATTGATTGATTAGTTTTTGTTGTTCGGAACGTTGGAATGCCTCTAATTCAGAATTCATCTGAATCACGGAAGCATATTGATCCACACCAAGAATGGTTCTTTGAAATTCTTCCAATAAACCTACCCCACCCACCTGAACCCCAGATGTAACTTCGTTTGATGAAGCCAATGTCTGGTATTCGGCAAGTTTGGTTCGATTGATCCCTTCTATCTCTTTGTTAGGTGTCCACGAAGTAATATTGGGAGATACCATATCTTTTTTTTCGCCAGTTTCATATAAATTGGCCCAAGATTTGATCCCTTCCCTTTTTTCCTCCTCTAAACGATGTAACCATTCTTCCTTTGAACGTTCCAATTCTTGACGATTGGATTCCAATTTAGCAGTGGCTTCCGAAATCAGATTTTCTCGATTTCCTTTCCAATCCTCGTAGGTATCAGCATATTCTTTTACCTTCGATTCCCAATGAGAAACGGCAGGAAGTAAGGTATCTTGGAAATACTGATACTGACCACCTAACTGTGACGAATTTTCTTTCCAATAGAGGGAAGTTTTTAGCGAAGTTTCGTCAAACATTTCATAAAGAACCGAATAACCAATTGCCCCCATTTGGAAAGAGTGACGGCCGGGAGTGAGTATCGTAATGAAACGATCCGCAATCCAATAACCGTATTTATTATGCCCATCCAACATAAGATTCCCTTGGGTATGATGGGCTTCTTCAAAAGGAACATAAAACCCGGCTATTTTTTCATTATTAATAAAGTGATAGGCATCAGTATATAAATTAGCAGTGACTAATGATTGGACTCTCCTCCCTTCACCTAACTTACTATTAATGATTGATGTTAGTCTACCATAATCACCATGATGGATCGACTGAAATATCCCTCGCATTTCCTCATCTTGAATTTTTGAAAAATTTCCAATTTCCCCCAGTCCCCCACTCAGCCAATTTTCATACTTCATATCACTTGTGATGTCGTAATATGATTGGTTTCGAATCCTCCACTCCGCTGCACCCAAATCAAAGTTAGTGGTGGATTGGTTTAAATTGATTTGGAATCCGGTTTGGTAGGTATAAACGCGACCCTGATACATCGTATGTTCCGAATATGCTTTGTTTGATTCCTCCGACAAAAAATTCTTTATTTTTGTGGAGATAGATGTAAAAAGCGAATTTGGATCAATGGAAGATTCACTCAGTTCATCAGAAAGATCGTTAATGAATTTTGAAAAGATTTTCCCTGCCTCATTATAACTTCCATCAAAGTTTTTGTACTGACAACCTGACTGAACCTCACAGGAAGAATCCAAACCCATTTTTAACTGCGATACCATACCACTCAATGCTGATTTGATGGTTTCTTTATATGAATTGATCGCATTTAGATTTTCTGAAAACCGAAGATCTGTTTCATGTAATGAAAGGATATATGCATCATAGTCAGTTTGTAAATCGGAGAAAGCTGTCGCAAACGAATCCAATCCCTCTTGTTTAGTCCTATTCCATTCGAACTCCCACTCTTTTGCCGATTCCAAAATACGATTTTGATTTTCGATGAGAGCACGTTCCTCTTCTGTGTATTCTTCATACAAGGATTCCTGACCAATCCTTTGAAAATACATCGAATCAACTTTGCCTGTTTCTAATTTATATAAAAAAGCATTTCTGTTATCAAAATAATCAGCGAGAAGTTCTCTCTCCCATTCTGAATACAATACAGATACCTCTGAATATAAAGACCTCATCCTTTCATCCAAATAACCAACATTAGAAACAAAGGCATCCTCTCCGGATTCTTCAGATAGAAGTAACCCTACCATTCGGTCTGCGTTTTCCAACCATTGGTTGATGGAAAAAGTCAAAACTTGTTCGACACGGGCATCCCATTCTTCCATCGAATTAGAAAAATACATCTGTCCATAAAATTCTGAATAATCGGAAGACTGATAAACCGGAACATTCCAAGTTTCAGAAAGGGATTGGCCAAAACTCCGGCTGGCAAAAAACAAAAATAAAGAACTAACTAAAACAATAGAAATACGATGAGAAGAGGGTTTGAAACACATAGAGAACCTCAGTTCTCTTAGGTATTAAAAAGAATGTTTGGTTCTAAAAAAATTCCATCGGTCCTGTAACTTGGAATTAAGGAGAAAAAAACTAAAAACCAAAACCAATCCTTCTAAAAAAAATTTACCTCCATCACCAGGAAAAAAATAAAATACGAACAATAAAAGAGCCAATGGAATCTGCTTGTCGACTCGGAGTGATTTTGCGGGAAAACATAGAATCAAAAAAAGTAATAATGTGGCGATAGAACCAAATAACAAATAATCATCGCTCAGAGCAGAAAGATTGATCCGCCAAAGGAGGATAAAACACAAAACAGGAATCATACTTCTGAATTTTTCTTTTTTTCTATAAAGAAAAATAAAAATGATCAGAAATAAAAAGAATGGTTGGTATTTTTTTTCCGAACCTTTCTCCTCAGTCATTTCAGAAAGACGAACCAATTCATTTTCTAAAACTTTGTGTATTTTTGATTCTAAATCCTTCCATTCAACTTCCTTTCCTTTCACTAAAATTTCCAAACTGGTTTCACCATTTTTACGATAGATCCTACCAGGGACTTTGATTTTTTCCGACTTTGTAAAGGACTGACTATGAACAGAAGTTCCCGAATTCGTTTGAATTGGTTTTTCCAAATATCTTTCTTTTTCTTTATCTTGTTTTACTAAAAATCGCACATCGGTTAGTTTGTTTTTCCAAATCATCTTTCCGACTATTGCCGACTGCAATGAGAGAGACCTTTCTCGAAACAAGTCCACTCTTTCCAAATCCAATAAATTTCCATACCGATTCTCTGAATGTAACTCGATTCCCTCGGCCTGTGGTTGGAAACAAAGTACAACCTCTTCCACCCCCGGTTTATTTTGTAACCAAGGGATTAGGCCAAGAATGGTTTTTTCCAAAGATTCAGTGTTAGCATTTGAAAAACGAAGTTTACGACTTACATTTGTATTGTTGCCGCCTAAGATATGAAAGTATCCCGATTCCGTTGGTAAATCCTGGAATGTCTGATTTTTACCTAAATCATTCAACCGAAAATAGAAATCCGAACTTGATGGATTTTGTTTTAAAACAAGTAAGTCTGTTAAATTTTGTTTCAAAATAGAATCTTCAACTTGTTTGGTGATTCGAATCGATTCTTCTTCAGGAATCGAGGTCGGAAATTCCAACTTCGCAATTTGAATTTTTCCAAGAGATGGATTTAGGGAATAAAAATGAAAACTAGAAACCAAGGAAGAAAAAACACCCACCCAAAATAAACCCAAAAAGATAAGTTTGTTCGTTTTCCCTATAGTTTTCGATCCTTCTACTTCTCTTCTCTTTAAGAAAGAAAACCATTTAAGAAATTCGAAATTGATTTTGAAATTCGAATCCGTTTTTATCGGTTTAAAAAGGATCGTAAGAAAGAAATGAAAAAATATAAAATAGATATGACAAAGTGAGAAGATAAAAAATGATTTTGGGATCCAATTCAGAATGATCAATAAAGAAAAAATCAAAAACGAATAGAAAACTCGGCGTATCCAAACTCCAAACCTTCGTATCGGATGTACGAATAAAAAATACTTCCAAAAAATAAAACTAAAAAGAAAAACTCGACCGATAGGATAAGCCAACCAAATACAAATTCCTAAAAATAGAATGAGCGAAATATAATAAATGAAAAGATGAATCAGTAATTCTATTTTTGATTTTCCAAAAAATCGACAAAAAACAACTAAAAAAAAATCCATAATAAAAAACAAAAAAAAAGAACGAACCAAATCATTGATAAAATCCTCATGACTGCTATATAACAGAACCCAGTCTTTATGTTCGCCTAAAATCGATTTCAGTTCATTTATGATATGATATAAGGCTGTATTATTTTTCGCTTTGATGATGATTGTTTCCGAACTTTGCCCATTAATCCTTGTTCCATGCCGAAGTTCATTTTCTCCAAAAGAAACCGATGAAATGGCAGAAACCCTCAAACCCTCTCCTAAACGAGAAGGGATGGATACCTCAGACCAATCCTTTGGTTCCAGTGGTTGGTCTTTTTGAAACCAAAAACCGTTCCTTAAGTCTGAACTAAATCCAAAACGATGATTCCTTAAGGCAGAAAATATGATCGATAAAGAAGGAAGTCCCGATCTCTGGATTCTTTCCGGTTTAATTTCTAAAACAATTTCCTGTTCTTTATCAGAATGATGTAAAAAGGACAAAACACCCGTTATGTTTCTAATTTTTTGCTCTAATTCCTTTCTTGTGGAATTTGGTTTTTCCTTAATTCTTTGCAAAATTATTATGTATTCTTCTTCTGATTTACCAGATTGGATTCTTGGTGAAAGAGAATCTTGAGGAAATCTTTGTCTTTGGAGTAAGTATTCGTTGCGAATGTTTTGGATCGTTTCGCCAGTACCAACACCTGGTTCAATTGTGAGATGGATGAAAGAAGTTCCTTCTTCCGAGATAGATTCAATTTGTTTATAACCAGAAATGGATTTTAAAATTTGTTCCCAAGGTTTCGTAACGGATTCTTCAATTTGTAGTGCTGTTTTATTAGGAAATCGTGTTGTGATCTGGATCGATTCCCTATTCTCAGTGACCACTGTTTCTGCAAAAGAGATCCCCTTCCAAGAAAGGATCGATAGAAAAACAAAAAAGAATACCAAAGCCAAAATACGATGGCGAAATCTCTGAATCCAAGAGTGGTTCATCTCACCCTACTCAAAAATTTTGAAAACAGAAAGGGATAAAGGTAAAACACAAAACAAACAGAAATCGGAATTCCAACAAACATTGTCAAGGCGATCGACCTAGAAAATTCTGATCCTGAAAATTCCAAAAACAGAACAGGTAGAAACCCCATCATCGTTGTTCCCGAATTTAACGTTACAGGACGGACCAACCAACGAAACACAGTTTCTCTACTTTTTTCGTCTGAAGTTCCCTTATTGAGTTCCATCCATCTTTCTCCAAAAAGAGAAATATTATCGATAGAAAGCCCAAGCAAAACCACAAGTCCGATATAGTGGCCTAAATGAAAAGAATCGAACAAAATAAAAACAATGGAAGAAGTAACCAAAAGGTAAAAAATCGAAATCCCCAAATAAAATATAGGGAGAAAAAAAGATTCATAAATCCCAACTAAAGCCAAATAAATAAAAGCAAAGGCAATGATAAATAATAGCAGCAGTATGTAAAAAAAATGATGAGTCTCATTTTTGGCAGAAAATTCTAAAAAAGAAATTCCAGTTTTTTGAACTTCATTCTTATCAAATTGTAAGGACTCTCCTTTCCATTCCATATAAAACAAGCCGGACTCTCTGCGAAATTGATCATAACTTGTTTTTTTCTTCGATGAAAAAAGAGAACCAACATAGGTGAGATCATTTAACTTGGTTTTAAATCCAATCCGTCCCAAATCAATTCCATCAATCGAACGAAAGTCACTAACACCAATACCCAAATACAAATCTCGTTTGGTTCCTTCTCCAATTTCTCCTAAATATTTAGGATTGTATTCATATAAAATTCGATCTTTTAAGTCACTTTCTTCAGGGAGAAGTTCTGGAATCGGGATGGGGTGACGAGTCCATTCTTCCAAAAAAATCTTTTTCGGAGAAAAAGAGAATTCCCCCATTAACTTCAGTTTATCGGCCCTGTTTTTCCATTCGTATGAAAAACTCTGCAGTAAATCCCAACTTTTGTTAAAAAAAACAATCTTATCATCAGGAAGAAAAGGCAATACTTTAGTAACCTCTGATCCAATTGGATCCCATTTCCAATCCCAATGAGAAGAATAATCAGAAGAAAGATAGTTGGATAAAAAAACCTCAAATTCTTTGGAACGTTCCAGTCCATATAACTTCCATTGAATGGGAATTGCTTTTTTGGGGTGAGTCTGAGTGGATTCCAATTTTGGGTTCGGAAAAACAAGGACAGAAATTTTAGGATCAAAGGATTTGATTTTGGTTTCCAAATCATTGACAAAAGATAATTCCTCTGCCAAAGAAAGTCCATTTTTCGGCAAAGTTTGTAATCGGATTCCAATCACATTTTGTTTGGGAAAAATTTCGAGTTTAGATCCAAGTTCTATAACTCCAAAACAGAAAAAAAACATAAACCCAATGACAAACCATCTTAAGTTAAAATATTTTCCGAACTGATAAGTCTTTTCATACCACCGCGAAACAAAAGTTTCTTGTTTTGAAATGTTCTGATTGTCTCTCGGAAAATTTTGTATAGAAACAGCAAGTAGTGGCACCATCCAGAGAGAAGAAACAAAAGAACAAAACACTAATAAGGCGATATTGATTCCAGAGTCGAAAAGAAAATCTTTCCATTCCATAGGAAATACCAATAGAGGAATAAATACAACGATCGTAGTCAAAGAAGAAGAAAAAAGAGAAACTAAAACAGATTGTATTCCCTTGATAAGGGCATTTGAAGCTGAATCCCCCATTGAGATTTGTTTCCGAATGGAAAATACAGTCAAATTACTTGTATCAAACAACATGCCTGCTCCGACTGAAATTCCTCCTAAACTCAATAAGTTGATTGATATTGAAAAAAGTAAAATCAGATGAAAAAACAAAACAAATGAAAAAGAAACTGCTACAAAAAGAAGGAGAGCCGGGATCCAACTTTTGTATAAAAAATAAGAAAATAAAAAGGCAAATAATAATCCCCAGATGAGGCTAATCACAAATTGCCTAAGAGCTGTTCGTAACTCTACTGAAACATCAGAATAAATGTTTGCGGCAAACAGATTAAAACTATTTAGTTTCTTTTGTACTTCTGATGATAAACGGAGGGGATTTGTTTTTGAATCAGAAAAAATCAAAAGATATATGGTGTCTTTTCCATTGATCCTCGTTAATTTTTCTTCGGGTAACTCCGATTCAAATATTTTTGTTAGCTGGCCTAAAGGGACAGACTTTCCGCCTTCCAAATGGATGGGGAATTGATTTAGATCTTCATAAGATTTAATTTCAGAAGAAAATTTTAATTCCGTATCTTTTGTATAGCCATCTATCTTTCCGAGAGAACCTCCTTCTTTCCCAGCTCGGATCTGAGATTCTAAATCTCTGATCGTCAAAGGAAATAAATCCAACACCTTCGGATCAATGGAAATGAAAGAAGATTCTTTTGGTTTTCCTACCATTCTCACTTCAGTGATTCCAGGGATCCTTTCCAATTGAAACTGCAGTTGTTTTAGATGAAAATCATAATCATCTAAATCTTTTGTTTTAGGTTTAGGAATTAAAATTTCCATAAATGGTCTTTCTTCCCGATCTCCTTCAAACAAACGGGAATCACCCACACCCGGCGGAAGTTTATCCTTAATTTCAAAAATAGTTTGGTATAATTGTTCTTTAAATTCTGGAAGAGAAGCACCATACAACAAATCAAGTTCTACGATTGACTTTCCATGTTCAGATAAGGAACGAATTCGTTCTACAGACTTTACTGATGATAAAATTTCTGAAATTGGAAGACTCACCATAAGATCCGTATCTTCTGCAGAATGATTCGGAAATTCAGTAACAACAAAATACCTAATCGGAGTTAGTTTTGGTAACAACCAAATTTCTAATTCAGGAATTCTAAAAAACACGGCGATCAAAAAGGAAAGAGAAATTACCCAACATAATCTTTTGTGTTTTACCAAGAAATGAACATATCTTTCAACACTCATAGGGAAATACTGGATTCAACTTGGTCTTCAGAAGAAAGTCCCGCCAAAACCTCTATCTCACCTAACAGATACGGTTTGAATTGAATGAATCGTTTTTCGATTCTTTCTCCCTGTTTGACATTGACATAAAAACCACTCGATTCATCCCCTCTAAGAGATAATTTTGAAATCAGAAGTTTTTCTTTTGTTTCTGGAAGTTTTACCTGCACAAGACCAAACATACCTGGCAAAACTTTGGACTGATTCAGATCCAAACGAACCTTAATCCCAATACTATGTGATCTTGGATCCAAAAAACCACCAACACGATCCACCTTTCCATTGATAGGTGGTATACTCTCATCCGAAAATAGAAACAAAACGGATTTGCCAGGCGAAAAATGAACTAGATCCGACTCACCAATTTGAAATCCAATAGAAAGTTCTCCCTTTTCCATAAGAGTCATCACTGGGTTTTGGTTTACCATTTCTCCTTCTTTGATTTGAATTTTTAAAATTTTCCCGGATTTCGGAGATCTCAATTTTGTTTCTGCTAATAATTCCCCGTTGGTTTTTATTTGATTTTTAATGATTTTCTGTTGGGATAAACTCAATTCATATTCAGATCTTTCTAAGGAGGTATTTTTTTCCCTCCAATTCTTTAGTTTATCTTCAAAACTAAGACCTTCTTGTCCTAAATCTAAATTCACTCCACTGAGAAGGTTATCACGATCTCGTAATAAATTCTTATACTGGGTTTCTTTTGATTCTTCTTCTTGTTTTAGTTTTTCTAACTCGGAGAGAGAAACAAAACCCTGTTTCCAAAGGATTGTTTTTTTCTCCGTTACATTCCGAGACAAACTCCATTCTTTCTCTGCTAAAGCGATCCATTCTGTTTTTTTATCAATTTCTCTTAATTTAACATCGAATTGTTTCTCTGCATGTTTCCATTTTTCCAAAGCGATGGCCACTTGGGAGCCGGCAATTTCAAGAGAAAGGCGTAACCTCTCCCCTTCCAATCGAAACAATTCATCATCGATTTCTAAAAGAACTTGTCCCTCCTTGACAGTATTACCTTCATCCACATAGATTTTTTTTACCCTTCCTGATTGTTTTTGGTGTAACTGGATTTCTTTTGTAGGTTCTACTACTGCCGGGAACTCAATCACCTTATTTTCTTCTATGGAACGAGGCCTAGAATACACAAAACCTTGTTTAGGTGCTTCCATGGCAAAAACGTCTGTTGTATTTCCCCATTCGTTCTGAAAGTAAAACAATTTCACAAACAAAGGAAAACGGGCACGGAGTTCTTCTGTAGAAAAAAACGTATAAACAATTGAAAAAAAGAAGTAGAGAACACCTAAAATAAAAACTTTTTGAACCCAACTTTTTACATTCGATTTGGATAAGTATTGGAATTTCATACACTCACCAAAACCAATATAAAAAATACAAACAAAATAGGATTCACATAACCCAAACTATGCGAAATGAATGAAACAGAACGATTTTCCGACACAAACAACCGCTTGTATAATTTTCCATTTTGAACGATAAAAAGTAAAAAAAGAGCAGTCCAAAAAATAACCATGAGTATGGCATAATACCTGGTATGAACTAAATAACCCAAGGTTTGGTTGCCCAAAAACAAAATACAAACAAAAAGGAAAAACTGACGGATTAGATTTCGAAGGAACAAAACAAAATTGGCCCTTAATGTCTCCCTTGCCTTACCTCCGAAGGAAAACAAAAAATTAATACCTAAACAAAGAAAAAAATACAAACCTGCGGAGAAAATCACAGCCATGATTTGAAAAGGATACAAACTCCAAAGGGAAACTTCTTTTCCAGATTTGAGAGCATTTAGTTCGATGGAACGATTCAAACTCATAAATTCATCCCAATTCCAAAAACAATGAATCCCATAGAACAAAACGTACAGAAAAAAGAAAAAGTAGTATGACTTATGAAAATTCGAAACCCAATCCTTCCCTCTTTTTAGTTTAAACTTTATACGATCTAAATCCAAATTTAACCAGGCTAACCATTTCATTTTAATTCTCCCAACTCATTAACAAGTCTATCGATATGAGTTTGGAAAAGTTTTCCTTGGGCCAAAAAAAGTTTTTTCTGTTTGGAGGAAGTGCCTTTTTTTTGGAATTTTAAATACAACAAACAAGCTTCAGGTGATATCGGTAGTAACTCTAAAAGTTTTTTTTCATCTTCAGGAGAAACCAAAACTGATTCTTTTGAAATCAGGACAGCTTTAAAATACAACAAAACCATTTCGGGAGTTTTGGTATGGATCTGAGTCCAATGCAAAAAAAGTTCTTTCCATTTACCCGAATAAAACAAGGTTTTAAAATAAAAAAGGGACTCTTCCTCCGTTAATTCTCTTTCTTCTTTGATTTCCAACAATATTGTTTGAACAAAACTTAACTGTCCGTTATGAAAAGCGTCTCTTAGAATCTTAAAGTTTTTCTTTTCGGATTCGTTATTTTTTGAACAATTGAGGGCAGAAAAAACCAGCAAAATATAAAACCATTTTGTATTCATGGTTTCCCTCCTGAAACCTCCAAAAGTTTTTCGCGGAAAGGAAGAGGATCTTTAAAATCCCAACTCCAATCAAAACGAATCATTTCTTTTTTAGTTAGGTTGATCCAAAACATTCGTAGTGATTTCGTTTTGGAGTCTGGATACATACTATGACGTAACAAAAAAACATCAGAAGCCCCCATCCTTTCGGCCCGGTCTTTCCAAATTTGAATCCTTGGCGTTTCATTTGTTGTAATATCTTTTAATCGATTTTGAAAGATTTCTAATCTCTCTGAAAATCCAAAATTTATCACAGGTTCCTCCCAGATCGATTCACCTAACACAACCAAAAACCCAGATTCTTCCAGTTCTTCTAAAACTCGTAGACTCAATTCTTTTTCTTCCGAATAGGAATCGGA
Organism: Leptospira kanakyensis; assembly: GCF_004769235.1. NCBI lineage: Bacteria > Pseudomonadati > Spirochaetota > Leptospiria > Leptospirales > Leptospiraceae > Leptospira > Leptospira kanakyensis. Next base: position 105,579 of record NZ_RQFG01000005.1, read on the forward strand.
AAAACTATAAGGAATTGTATGAATGAATAAAACCTTTCTCCCATTGGGAATGGAGTAAGTGACGGTTTCGAGATTCCTTCTTTCCTGGAAACAAGAGATAAAAAAGAAAATGATAATCAAAAAGGAAAATTTCATTTGGCCTCCACTTGAATGACAAAAACATTTTTCATACGTTTTCCTAAAATTGATTTTGCTTCTGCTTCCAAACGAAATTCATAATACGGATAAAAGTTAGGTGCAAACGAGGAAGCAGAAAGATTAAAATCTCCTCCAGTGGTAATGTTCCCAAACAAAGATCCATTACAACTAGCTTCACTTTCCGCATAGGAATAAGTAAGTTCCCGGCAACCATAAGGAGAAACTGTTTGGCAATGAGACCAAACCCATGTCGATAAACGAATGTTTGATGAAGGAGGAGAAATTTTTGAGAATCTTGTAGCCCCAATCACGGAAGTGGTATCCATATATTGATTAAACAAGATTCGAAAGTTGTCAGTATTTACATCCGCACAGGCAGTGTTCGTGCCAGTTCCGTCATCACCTCCACGAAATTGATAAGAATGTGGGTTTAAAATTGGTAATCCTAGGCTCCAAAAACAAAATCCTGAATCCCAACGAGCACCCGTTAGAGATCCAAACTCTTGAATTCCCAAACCGCAGTTTTGTGATTCCAAACCAAATCCAATGACTTCTGGATCCGATACATTCCCCACAAAAAAATCACGACGAAACGTTGCACTTAGTGTACTCCCATCAAGAGAGTGTACCCCAGCAGGTAAGAGGATATGATACCTTACATTTGATGAAAAAACGGAATCGGGTAAAATTCTTAGTTCCGAAGAGTTCAGCCATTCTAAGCGAAAAGAATGATTTGGTTCCATCCTTAAACCAAGCCCAACTTCCGTTTGTTCCATCGGTTTGCTAAACCTGACTTGGATAGGAGGAGGACCTGGGATTCCCGCACAACCAGAATTAACTTCACCTAACAAAATATCTGCGGGAGAACCACCATTTAAACATTCTTCCTCTGTTCCCGTTGGAACGATGATAGAAGTAACTATTGGACTTTCAGGAACTTCCTTTTCTCCCACTCGAAAGGAAACTGTATACACACGATCCAAATCCTTTCCCTCTTTATCTTCGCATTGTTTGGTAAGTCGGGCAATGTAACCACCAGAAGGAAGTTCTGTCTTCGGAGTGAATTTAAGACTAATTTCGGTGGTGTCAAAACTCCCTCTGACTTGTGGTTCCAATGAAAATCCAGAAACACAAGATTGGATAGACATCGGATGACTAAAAACAACCGAAATTGTTGTTTTGGGATCCACTTTTGTAGATTCCGAATTGGGAGTAAAAGTTAATACTCGCGGTGTATCACTGGCACCGAGAACTCCTAACCAATCTTCCAAAGATCCGAACTTGTTTGAACAATTTGTGAATACCCAAACAGCAAAAATTATAGATAAACTTTTCCATTTAACTGGATTCATACGGTCACTCCATTAAGAATGGGTATTGTTTTCCCAGTTTTGGTTCCTTTATTTTGGATTTTTCCCTAGATGGATTTTCTTTCCAAACTTTTAAAATCTCAGATAGATCACTGGAAATTAATTTGGATTCTAAGCGGTAATAACGATTATCAAACGGATCCTCACCAAGTAATAAAACTAAATCTAAAGCAGTGGCGATGTATTGGAAATAATGATCGAGAAGTGTTTCCATTCCAATAAACACCTCTTCCTCCGACTTTAAATAATCTAATTCAGAGATAAGCCCTTCTCTTCGTTCCTCTCTTTTCACTCGGTGATGGAACAGATTGGACTTCGTGTTCTCCAAGTACAAAACGTACTTTCTATACAATTCGGTGAGTTTGACCTCTGCTGATTGGATTTGGTTTATAAAATGAATTTCCGATTGTTTCCACTCTGTTTTCGCTTGCAACACAGACATCTTAACATCAAAAACTTTTTTGTTTCGACCGGCATCATCAAATAGTCCAATCGATCCACTTTGAAATGCATTTTCGCCAGGGCCTACGGGTTGTGGGCCGTATCCAGGAATTCTTTGGATTCCATTTCCTTCCGATTGGATTCCGTTTTGTGTATTGGATTGGAAACTTGTTCCTCCTAAATTCGCTTGGACACCGAGGCTCAGTCCATAGATTTCGTTTTGTAATGGGAACCCAGCATTTCCATTTTTTCCCACATAACCACCAAGCACTAGTTTTGGTTTCCAATCGTTGTCTAAACTTTCCTGATCTAACTCAGCAAGTTCCATTTGTAGTCTTGATTTTTTTCGTAATGGATGATTCTCATTCGGAACGGATGGAACAACTGTTGGATCAAACAAACGAATACGTTCGGTGAGTCCCCCTTCTAAAATTAAATCCATTTCTGGATCTAAAGACATAGTTTGTCTGAGTTCTAAATAGGCGAGTTTCCGAGATGATTCCGAATGAATTTTTTTGGACTGAAATTCTACCTCCCAAACTTTTAGAAAACTAAGTTCTGCTTGGGGAAAAAGGCCAAGATCTGTTTCTTTTTGTCGTTTATTTGTTTCCTCCTTGTATCTTTCGGAACGCAGTTGATAAACAAAGTCAACTAACTGTCGTTTATTGAAATTTAGATAAGACAAGGATATGGCTTTAAAGATTTTTTCCCTTAGAAGTTTTTTTTCTTCTGAGTGGATGAGTTTTCGTAAATTGATTTTTTGTTTTTCTCGTTCCGTTTCTCCTCCATCATAGAGTAGTTGTTGGATCTGCAAACGGACATCCCGATATTCTTGGTCTATCTGTTCCTGGTTTTTCGAAAAGATTCCAAAGTAATGTACACCTAGTTTCGGAAGGTATTGTTTCCACTTATCTCTTGTCAGAGTCGGAAAAATTTCCGACCGAACTTGTTCAAGACCCAAACTCCCACTTCGTTCCATCCCAATCCAAACACAATCTTCCCATAACAATTTGCCCTCTGCTTCTACCTTCGTCGGAAGGTATCCAAGGAACAAACAAAGAATCCAAAGTTTATGCCACATATCAATGGATAGGTGGTAAATTTTTAGTTTGGTTCCAGAGAACCCAATTATAGGGGATTTTTTTAAATTTTTTTTTTAGATTTTGGCTTGTAAGAGTGGAGAGTTATATTATAAAAGTGGCATGATTCGATTTCTTGTGTCCATTTTGTTTCTTTTTGTAACCACAACCCTCGCTGCTGATGAAGTAGGGATCATTAGTTTCATCCAGGGCACAAATTATTTGTCGGGATCACGGTTTAAAAAGGCAAAGGAACCGGTAAAGTTAGGTAGTATCCTAAAGAAGGGAGATACAATCACTACAGAAAATGGAACTTGCGAAATCCAATTGGCAACCCAAGCCACAGTGCGCCTTGCCAAATTCTCCTCCGTCCAAATCGAAGATTTACTCAATCCTAAATCAAAATCCACTACCTTAAAACTAGTTGGTGGCAAACTCTTCGTGAAAGCTCACAAACCGGCGGCAGGAGTCCCTAGCCAGAACCAACTGAGTGTGGTCAATCCGAGTTTTGTGGCAGGAGTTCGAGGGACTGAATTCTTAGCGGCTGCTCCCGATGTTGGGGGAAAAGACGAAGACCTAAGTTCTGTCGAAACAGGAGTTTATGTCAACGAAGGGACTGTAGCAGTAAGCCCTGATAAAAAAGGAAAACAAACCCTTGTGGCTGAGAACGAAGAAGTTGTGGTATCGGGAAAAGAATTAAAAAAACAAATTTTAGATGAATTTGTGAAAGATAAAATGCGTATCTTCGAAGAGTTCAAAGCCATCAAAGAAGAAAACTACCAACGAATCAAAGAACAATACGAAAAGAACGATCAACTGATGAACGATTACAAAGGCCAAGGAAAGGTAGACTGATCATGAAACATTTCCTAATTCTCTCTACCATCATTTCCCTTTCCCTCTTTTCCTCAGATCGGATTGGAAAGGTTCCTGTTTATAAAATTGCCGTAGAAGTCATTTCCACAAACGAAGAAAGTCTGGCCTTACGCGATTTCATTAAAGAAGAAATCCAATCCACTTCCAGGGGAACCGTGGTCCTGCCTCTCAAAGGAGTCGGGAACAATGGTTGGGAATTTGACAAAGAAGGGAACCCTTCTCCCAAAACACAAATTCGCTTGGGAAACTTAAACGATGTAGATAAACTTTTACTTGTTTCTACAGAAGATGGACAAGCAGTCATTTCCTTTGTCGATGTCCTCCACCAAAAATTGGAATACCGCAATTCCCTTCCCGACAGTCTTTCCAAAACTTTGGTTTCTGACTTCCTCGGATTTTTGGACAAAAAGAATATTTACCTAGCACTTTCGGAAACGGGCACTGGGTCCAATGCTCCTCTCAAAATCAATTCTCTGAAACCCACTTATGTGGCGGGAGAACCCATTCGGTTTGAAATTGAGTCAGCAGAAGACAATTATGTTTATGTGGTTCTGGTTCCAGAAAACCAAAAAGGGGAGCCAGTGTTACTTTTCCCCAACCAAATCCAAAACGACAACTTTGTTCGCAAAGGGGACAAAGTTACCATTCCTGACAAACGAATTTCTTTCAAAGCGGCTTCCGCTCCATCCAAAGATAGAATCAGAGCCTTTGCATCTCGCGAAGAATGGAAGGAATTCCAACTACGTGGGAAAAAAGAAGATTCATTTTATAGACTCCTCCCACCTGCTGTTACAGGAACCAAGGCATCGCATCGCTCTATGATGGCCGTTGCCAGTTCTCTGACAGCACCCATCGAACAAAGTCCAGTGATGGAGTGGGAATACCAAATCCTCTCTCGATAAATTCTTGCAAAAACCCCTCATACCTTTTGTTATTTAAGGTATGAGAACTTTTATCCTTAAAACCCTTGCCTTCGTAAGTCTCAGCACCCTACTTACTTGTTCGCTCTTTGAAAAAGACGATAACAAAAAAGAGGATATGCTCACTGCCCTTTTACTTTCTGTCTGGGCTTACAACCAAGCGGCAGGTTGTTCAGGACCTAAGTCGGGATTCACCATCTGTATTCCCAAAGGAATCGCGGAGTAATCCATGAAAAAGTTATTATACTGTTTATTATTTTTAAGTGTGAGTGTTCCAGTCACTGATTTTAACAAACTCACTCGTTTGGATAGAGACAAACATCTATCACAGCTTTTTGGTGAAGCCATCCATTTAGGGATCGGCTCCGAAAAACTTTGGTCTGCTACAAGCGCTGACAATTGGGGATTTGTGCGCCAATCGGCCACCTGGGCCAGGGGAAATTCTGGTATCATTGACTCTCTCATTTTGGCTTTAAAAAATGCAGGTTATTTCAATAATCCGGATTCTGCCCGAGTGGACGTTCTCTCCAATGTAAACTTAAGTGGGATCGGATCTTCCACTCTCACAATCAAAATCAACACACCATCCACAAACATAAGTTCTACGGCTTATACAGGAACAAAATCATTCAAACATTTTATGGAGATTAAAAAAACTGGTGCCTCAGTTCCCTCCTTACAATTGTTTTTCGATGATCCCAATACCACCCTCGGAAATAATGGAGCACTTGTTTATTACAAACTTGTCGATTTTGGAAATCCCCAATTTGCCAATGTGGGTGATGTCATCACAGAAAGTTATACAGGAAATGATTCCATCTATGGAACCAAATTCCAAACCTACACTTGGAGGAACGGCCCTGAAAACGCTTCTTGGATCAGTAAACATGGCCGTGTAGTTCTGACTGAAGTAGATGCAGGAAGACAACTTTGTTTTCGTTCTGTGGTTCGTTTGACCTTTACTAAACTAAAAGAAATCAACCCTGCTGGAGCGACAGGTCTTGATTCTTTGAAATCAGCCTGCAACACGGCCCAAGGAACCGGCTCCAGTGATCAAATTTATTATGTTTTGGCTTATATGCAAAAGTTTGATTTACCTTTCCAAACCACTGCCAAAGCAACCTTTACCATGAGTACGGCAAGACCAGAAACAATTTGTAATTTGCCTGCTTCTTCCTTTTCAGGTGCGAAGTTGTCTTACGGAATATTTAATATCAATGGATATGTAACAGACCAATTAACAGCTGCCGAAGTTCCTGCGGACTATCCAAGTCCTACTGTCGGAGGGTCTGATTTTATGTCTGTGGATGAGGCCTTCAATCGAACCTATGTAGCCTTTGGTGCCAGTATTTCCGGCCAAACTTTACTCGGAACCGTCAAACAATATGAAACTACATCCAAAGCTTTTTTGGATGCCTTTGATGGTTCTGACCAAAACCTAACCTTTAAGTAAGGTTAGGTTTTTAAAGTGAGTTTTCTTTTAGATTATTGATTTCTGTAAATGGCGTTGGAGAGAACAGATCCTGTCAAAGCAATCATCTCCAACCGCACATAAGAGTCCTTTTCTTTGAACTCATAACTAGCTTGGTTTGTATCAGGGTTTACTTGTAAAACTTCACCCATTTGGCCAATAAAACGAATTTCTAAATACCTTTCTTTCGAATTCAATTCTACTGTATTGTTTTGATTTACTTGGATCCTTGGAACTTTTGGATCCTCAGCACCTTGGAAGAATTTTTTAACACAATAGAATGATCCGGATTGTAATGAATCCAAAACGGAAGTCTGATCCCTTTTTCCTTCCGCAGTCACGATATATCTTAGGAAACTTTCTCCTTTGCGACCTCTTTGGTTTCCCAAAGTTTGGATGATATTTTTCCAAGTAGGTTGGTCAAAACTTTTGATGGAGGTTTCCGGAAAATAATGTAAGTCATCACTTGCCATACAGTGGACATTCCGTCCTTGGCTTAAGAGTGTATCTAAAATTTTTGTATCATCACCAAACGGAGAATATACTTCGATTGCTTGAAAACCACCGATAGATGACATTTCTTCTTTTGAAAATGAATCAAATAATTTTGGATGAGGGATGATTACATAACCACCCAACTTTTTCATTCGATCCATTACCCAGTTTAGATTTTCACGAGATGCATAGACCGGGAAATAATCATAAAATGACTTTTTGATTCCAATCGAAAGTAGGTGTCGTTTTTTTATATTTTGTCCCCATTCAAATCCACGAATGTAATCTGAGTTTTCTTTCTCAGTTACTTGTCCGTAATCAGTGATGGCTACGTTAGAAAAACCTTCTCTTTTGTATTCTGATTGGATTTCGGAGATAGTATGTCTTTCGGGAGTGAACCAAACCTCATCGGAATGTGCATGTAAGGAGATCTTTTCTTGTCCCTCTCCCTTCCAATTTTGATAGGGATTGGTAAGTTTCGTACCTTGGAAGGGGGAAGTGGGTAAATCGATCGATTTCCTAAGGAGTAAAACAACTGATAGCTGGTAAATTGTAAGAATACCCAGTAAGGACAGAAATACAAACAAATAACGATACTTCCATAAGGAAGGACGTAGAACCGTTTGTTTGTCCTCATCAACAATGGGCCCAGGAACGTTAAAAAGCATAGGTAAACCTTATAGATCTTTTTTTCCATTTTGATTCCAGATTTGTTACAAAATGAATACAAAACAGAAGATTCTTTTCTGCTTTGACAAACTAGATGGGGTTTTCTGTCTTTGAGACTGTGAAATCCTTATCCGTCCATCGCACCTTTCTAACCCTGGTCTTAATATTGATTATATTTTTATTTTATGGGAATTCTTCTCCCCTTGTAGACCAGGACGAAGCTGCTTATGCAGGGTTTTCTCGTTCTATGATGGAAACAGGGGATTATTTAAGTATGGATTTTCCTTACTCCACTCCCCATAGAAAACCACCTCTTCATTTTTGGATCACTTCTTTTTTCTTTCAAAATATTGGTGTTTCCGAATGGGTTCTTCGACTTTTTCCAGCCCTTTGTATTTTAGGAACGAGTTTACTCACATACCATCTGACAAACGTTATGTACGGCTCAAGGACAGCACTTTATGCTTTCAGTATCTTAAGTTTTTCTTTGTATTTCCCTTTGAATGGAAAAATTGCCCTCGTCGATTCCCTATTAGTTTTTTTCGGAATGAGTGGATTTGTTTCTCTTTACCATTGGATCAAATTTAACAAAAAACGTTTTGTATTTTTATTTTGGTTTTCCGTAAGTTTAGGAGTTCTTGTCAAAGGTCCACCTATCCTAATCTTTCTTGGCGGCACCTGCGTATTACTTCTTAGCATAAACCAAATCAGATCACAAGTTTGGAAACTGAATCCGTTTTTATGGTTACCGGTCGCATTACTCCCACTTTTTGTTTGGGGTTATTTATCTTGGCAAAAAGACAAAGGGGAACTCATCAGGTGGATGTTGGACTGGTATATTTTTCGTAGGGCAACTGACCCAGTTTTTGGACAATCAGGCCCACCAGGCACCTATCTCATGTTATTTGTAGTGACCATTTTTCCGTGGACTCGAATTTATCTTTCCTTTCTTTACGAAAATGGGTGGAAACTGATTGCCTTACTCAAAACAAGCGGCATAGGAATCTCAAAACATCTTTTCCTATGGAATTGGAAGAAAGAAGATTATTCCTTTACTTCAAAACGTTTTTTGTTACTCGGACTTTTTTTTTCTTGGATCTTTTATGAAGGATTAGCAAGTAAACTTCCCTCCTATCCACTTTCGGCTTATCCAATTCTTTCCATCCTTCTCGGTGACCAACTATCAAGAAAACATAATCAAATTTATATGTATCGAATCTACATCACAGTGGCTTTGTTAATGATTGCCGTTTTATCTTTTGTTATTTTCCCAAAATTTTCAGAGATTCGTATGGATACAAAAAAAATTGCAAATCAGGTTCAATCAATCGTACCAGAAAATGTAACCTTACATTCCTTTGGTGCTCACGGGATTCCTAGTTTTGCTTTTTACTATCATAGACCAATCAAAGAAATCACTTGGGAAGACCTCCCCAAAACAGAAGGATATATTCTTATCTCCGAATCGGATTTTCAAATTTGGAAAGGAATGGGTTTTGGTTGGGAAAGTGCCAGCGATTTGTTGTCTGTTTATGCCTATGACAGAAATAAATATTTAAACCTAAGACTAATCAAGGCAAGGACACCTTAATCTAAAAAACGTTTCCTGAGGTTTGGTGTTGGCATCATACAAACCTCAGCTTTCCCAAACCAGGAATATCGATGTTTGGCGATCCATCGATAAACGAAATTTCGTAAAAAACGAGGGATCAGAATCAATCCAAATAGTAAAAACCAGGGAAACTTTAACTCACGAATCAATTGCAAAATGGCATCAGATTCCATATACAATTTGCCTTCTTTCCAATAGAGAATGCTATCGGGAAGTTTTGGAACCATATCCTTGGGGATGAGAGAACAAAAAACCTCAGAACCAATTGCCGAAAAATATAGATTTTCTTTTCGGTTCCTTTTCAGAAGAAACTGAACGGAACCCATACACAAATGACAAACCCCATCAAAGAAAACAATTTTACTTTTTTCCGGTGGCATCCTTTCCCTCTACCACCATATTGGTGAAGAACCAATTGAAATCGAGTCTAAATCATTAGAGGCCATTATGTTTCCTGAATTTCATTCTGAAAATCTTCCTAAAAAAGAATCTGCCATTTTAGAAAAAATGGAGTCCAACAAAGAATTTATCAAAACTCTATTACAAATAGAAAAACCAACATTTCAAAACTTTGTCAAACCCTACCAAAGAATCCAAACAGAGCTAGGAGACCTAGTCACAGAAATCTCTCACCTCAATTCCGTAAAAAACAATGAAGAGAGCCAAACTATCTATAGTCGACTTTTACCAATCCTTAGCGAGTATTACACCGACCTTGGACAAAACGAAGAAATATTTTCTGCCTTTTTAAAAATCCAAAACTCAGAGAAAAACTTAAACCACGAAGCATCGAAAGTATTAGAAAACGAAATCCGTGATTTCCGTTTGTCCGGAGTGGGACTCGATAAAGAAACAAAAGAAGCACTCAAACAACTTCGCATTCGTTTATCAGACCTCTCCAATCAATTCTCTCAAAATGTTTTGAATGCAACCAATGCTTTTGCCATTTACCTTTCCGAAGAAGAAGTAAAAGGCCTTCCTGAAAGTGAAAAAATATCGGCAAAACAAGAAGATGGCACTTATAAATTCACATTACATTTTCCATCTTACATCGCTTATATGACTTATGGTGAAAATAGAGATATTCGAAAAAAACTCTATGACGGGTACTGCACAAGGGCTCCTGAAAATGGGAAACTGATGGAAGAAATTTTAGAAATCCGTGATAAGGAAGCAAAACTTCTTGGGTTTCCTACTTTTTCGCATTTAAGTTTGGCTACAAAAGTAGCAAACAGCCCCGAACAAGTCATCGAATTTTTAGACCATCTTGCGGTGAAAGCGAAACCAATCGCCAAACAAGAACTAAACGAAATCAAAAGTTTTGCTAAAAAATTAGGGCAAACAGATCTCGAACCTTGGGATCTCACCTTCTATTCGGAAAAATTAAAAAAAGAATCTTTTTCTTATGATGAAGAAATCTATCGCCCTTATTTAGAAAAAGAAACTGTGATCAACGGAACGTTTGTATTCCTTCAAAAACTATTAGGTGTGGAATTCAAACAAGTAAACACTCCCGTTTGGGAACCCTCTGTTCTTTGTTATGACCTAGTGGTAGAAGGGGAAACCAGATCTCGTTTGTATTTAGATTTAGAAATGCGAACTGAAAAAAAAGGCGGTGCTTGGATGCACAATTGGAAACCACACTTCCAAGACGAAACAGGGAAAACGGAACTTCCTGTTGCCTTCGTTGTTGCTAGTTTTCCAAAAGCCACAAAATCACAACCTTCGTTACTCCGACCAAGCGATGTGGTCACTCTATTCCATGAACTGGGTCATGCCCTCCACCACCTACTCTCTCGTGTGAATGAAGCCTTTGTGAGTGGTGTGAACGGTGTGGAATGGGATGCCGTCGAATTCCCTTCTCAGTTTTTAGAAAACTTTGCTTACGAACCAAAAGTTCTAGAACTTTTCGCAAAACACTATGAAACCAAAGAACCAATTCCCAATTCTTATATCGAAACTATGGTCAAAGCCAAAAACTTTATGTCAGCCATGGGAGTGGTTAGACAATTAGAATTTGCAAAATTTGATATGTTGATCCACAAGGAAAAACCAAACGAAACAAGAGTGCAGGAAATTTTGGATCAAGTGAGAAAAGAAATATCTGTTTTTACTCCACCAAACTATAACAAATTTCAAAATTCCTTCACCCATATTTTTGCAGGCGGGTATGCCGCAGGATATTATTCTTATAAATGGGCTGAACTACTTTCAGCAAACGCCTATTATTCGTTTGTGGATCGAGGGGTCTTTGACTTAGATCATGCAGCGCATTTTAGAAAAACTGTTTTAGAAAAAGGTGGATCTGGAAATGCGATGGATCTTTTCCGAGATTTTTATGGAAAAGATCCTGATATTGATGCTTTACTTAGACTCAACGGAATTGCCGCTTAACAACTGTATGGACTTCGTAATCACTTCTTTGGAATCGGTAGACTTGATAAGTTTTCGAGTTTTCCGATTCCTGTCCAAAACATAAATATAAGTGGAATGGTCAAAACTTTGGCCATCTTCCGTTTTTTCAACATAAGCAGCATATTGTTTTAGAATTTGATTGGTTGTGCTTTGCGAAAATGAAAGCCCAATGGATTGTTCTAAATAAAATCTTACATATTTAGTAGTTGTTTCTGGGGAATCACGAACAGGATCTACTGAGATAAAAACCACTTTGAATTTTGTTTTTTCTTCGTTGGTTAACGGCTCAATAGCAGTTTTGATTTTTGCGAGTGTATTGGGACAAAAATCTGGGCAATAAGTATAACCAAAAAATACAAGTAATACCGGCTCTTGCATCGATTTGAAAGAAACGGGATTTCCTGCTTTGTCGATCGCTTCGATATTCCCACCAATCGGAAGTTCGGTGAACTCAAAACTAGAACCACAGCCAAATAAAAAGGACAATACAACTACGTTTAAGATTAATTTTTGAATCATAATGTTTTTTTCTCCACAACAACAGTTCGTTTTTCACCGTTAGAAAAATGGATTTCCAATTTTAAATCTCCCGATTGTTTTAATTTATCGTATAACATCAAATGTTTTCCTGACCTCGTGAGTAGGATGGTTTCGGTAGCTTGTAAGGGAATGGGATATTCCACCTTACGCATACGTGCAATTTGACTTGTTTCATCAATAGTTGTTTCATGAAACTCAACTGATTGGTAATTCTCACTGACTATGGTTTGAATCTCTACAGAACTGGCAAAAGGATTCCTGATTTCACCATAGACCGCGGCAGTTTTTGCTACTTCCGGGACAGGTGTCGTCCAAAGTTGGATGGCACCCGGCGGTTTGTGACAGAAAACAAACAAATTGACTTGAATTAGTAACAGAATTCCTGCATTTGTTATATTTATCTTTCGTAACAAGAGAACCTCGATGAGAATAATAATCAAATGGGTGATTGCCATCACTCTCATTCTTTCTTCATTCCTAGTATCCACTTACAACTGGTCTACCGGTGAATACAATTATGATTCCTCTCGTAAATTCGAAAATTTTGACGCCTTCTACCAAAACGAATTGAGTATCAGCACCAAAGAAAATGTTAAACCCAATAACGAAGAATTACTCGTCCGAGTTTCGGAAGAAAAAACTCCCATTGTCATTGTTTACATTCATGGATTTGGTGCAAGCCGTGGCGAAGGAGAAGAAGTCACAAACAAACTTTCCGAATACTTCGGTGCCAACACTTATTACTTACGATTGCCAGGACATGGAACCAATCCAGAAGATCACCTAAATACAGGATTCCAAAACTATCTACAAGATGCAGAAGATAGTTTGATTTATGCAAGAGAACTGGGCGAAAAAACAGTTCTTATTGGAACCAGTATGGGTGGAAACATTGCATCCTATTTAGCCGCCAAACATCCCGACCTTGTGGATGCACTTGTTCTTGCTTCTCCATTTTATGATTTTGATGACCCGAGTGCTCATATCTTTCGTTTCCATTGGGGAAATTCGTTTATCAATGCAATCAAAGGTGAGATGCGAATTTCTAAAACAGATCCTAAAGATGAATCTTCCAAATATTGGTATTTTGATCAGTATTACGGGGCCATCAAAAATATTTTAGATCTAAAACGATTTGTAGATAAAACAAATCCTTATCCAAATATTGTGGCTCCCACCTTACTTATGTATTACTATAAATCAGAAAGAGAACATGACTTTGTGGCATCTGTTCCTGCTATGTTAAAGGTTTACGATTTGATCCAATCGGGATCCAATCCAAATCCTAAAAACAAACTTTTAAAAATTGAAAATGGTTCCCATGTCTTACTTTCGAAGTATGTAAAAACTGACAAAGAACTCATTGAAAAAGAAATCATTCAGTTTGTCAAAGATAGTACGGGAGCAGAAGAAGCCCCTAAATCGAAATCAAAGAAACCCAAACGATAACAAAATCGTTTCATAAAGTTCATCGATGGATATTGGTTTGGATCGAACTAGTATCCCTTCGTTGTCTAACTCTTCAGAATCCAACCCATCCATATTCCCCGTATATAAAACTGCCGAAAGATTCGGATTGATCTTTTTGATTTTACGAATGAGGTTTAACCCATTCATTTCTCGCATCCGATAGTCTGACAAAATAAAATCAGGAACCTCGGTTTTTAATGTTTCCAAAGCAATGGAAGCACTTCGAAACACCTTTGGGATCACATTTTTCTGTGATAATACAAAACTTATAGCCTCACTTGCGGCATCATCATCTTCCACAACCCAGATTTCTTTTTTAGAAATTTCATACCAAACATCTTTAGGATCATTGCCCGAATGAGGTTTTGTTACTCCAGAAACCATCTGTCCTTCTTCCAAAGGAAGAAAAATATGGATGACCACTGTCATTGGTTCCGGTTTTTCAATAAAAAACTCACCACCCCAGTTTTTCACATAACGATTGATTAGGTGCATTCCTGCCCATTGGAATTCTTCATCACCAAAGTTTACAAAATCAAGTGTATTCAGTCCAGAAAGACTAGGTAAGGAAAGGCCAGTAAACTCCATAGAAACCAAAAATTTAAATTCATCTGCTGGGGAAGTTTGGATTCGAACCATCCCACGTTTGCGGTCATCCCAAACCAGAAGTCCACCCGAAGTTAACTCACAAAGGATTTTCGAAAACCGAACAGCATCGAGTTTTGTAAATAAAGGTGATTTATAAAAATCAAATTGTGCTTCTACATTCTTTGGTAAACCCGCATTCACGAGTGGTATGGCAGATTCAATCACAGATGAAATTTCCACCTTGGCGGCAGAATTTTCATCTTTTACCTTAGAATATTTAATGATCCTATGGATCATGGAACGAGCATTATCTGCTCCCATCCGGATTTTACCCAAATATTCTAAAATACGATTTGTATTGAACTCTCCCGACTGAATCTGTTCTTCACCTAACTGAGAAAATACGTGAATGGGTTGTAGATAATTGTTTAAGTCGTGGGCAATATTGGTAGCTAAACTTCCAATAGTTTCCATTTTCTGTGAATGCAACTGATAAGATTCTAATTGTTTTTTCTCAGTGACATCATCCAAAAATACATAATAAAAATCTGGTTTTCCTTGTGAGTTACGAAATGCACTAATCCTTCGATACACATTGATCCGTCTGCCATCCTTTCTTGTCAGCCTTGACTCTTCGGCCCCTTCTTTAAAAAAACCAAAGTATTCCATCTCTTCTTCTGAGATTGGTTCCCCTTTAATTCGTTTGATATTGAGATCAGTTAAGTTTTGAAAACTATATCCAGTGATTTCTGTAAACCGAGGATTGATGCGAAAGTATCCACCTTCCCAATCTTGTAATGCCATCCCAACAGATGCATTCTCAAAAAGCCCGAGAAAAAATTGGATTTGTTCCACAATATTGATTTCATTTGTTTTTTCATTCGTTACATCCCGAACAAAAACAATTTGTAAATCTGAATCTATATTAGGAATGTTTACTTTTTTCTTTTCGAATTGAAACCAACGAACAAGAACTTCATTCGGCATCAGGAATCGGTAATCACCAGTGATGGTATCCCGATCAGAATGTTTGTTTGGGGAAAGAAACTGTTCTCGAAAATTAATTTTGTCTTCTTCGGCAACCCATGTCAAAAGTTCGGACTCCAAACACTCCCCAGTGGTTTTATGACATCCCAAATTGTTTTTAAAAAAATCGTTCGAAAATAAAATTTGGCCGGTTTTTGGATCTGTTAAATACACTCCACCGGAAAATAGATTGGGCAAGACCTTAAAGAATTCTATCATTCCGCTTGCTTCTAGATTCGTTTGCATAACTCTTGCCTTAAGAGGGAAATATGCCATCCAATCCGTTTTCTTTTCAAGCACCTATTGCTTTTTTTAATTTGGGACCGTGGGAGATTGCACTCATCGTCTTCTTAGCGTTACTTTTTTTTGGCGGAAAACGCCTTCCAAGCCTTGCCAAAGATTTGGGTTCTGGAATCAAAGAATTTCGTAAGTCCTTAACTGGACAAGAAGACGAACCATCCCAAACGAGTTTCCCACAAGAAGAACCAAAGTCCGCTTCTTCAAACGCTTCCAAATCTGGAAAAAAGAAAAAAGCATAAGACTTAAACCTTGGCCGGGAAAAAAAGAACCGCACTTCCATTACCGGAGGATTCCGAAACCAGGGAAAAATTCATGTCCCTGGGGGATCATTTAGAAGAACTCCGCCAAAGACTGATTTATTCCATTTTAGTGGTCTCTGTCTTTATGACGGGTACTTTGTATTTTGGGAGTGAGATCCATACCTTCCTCATCCAACCTTACAAATCAGTCCTAGGCCCCGACGCGCATTTTTTTCAGATCCAACTGATGGCGCCGTTTCTCATCTATCTCAAAACGTCTTTTATCTTATCGGTTCTTGTTTCTTTGCCATTTCTTTTATACATCCTTTGGGGGTTCATTGCTCCGGCAGTGGATACGAGGACAGAAAAATGGGGAAAGTTCATCATCCTATTTTCCACCCTACTCTTTTGGTCGGGACTGGCCCTTTGTTGGTTCACCGTCTTTGAAAACTTCTTAAGGGTTTTCCTTGTGATCCTTCGACCAGACGGAGTGGATCCTTATTTACCGATTGACGAATATTATGATTTGTTTTTTAATTTGCACCTAGTGTTTGGTGCTTCATTTCAATTGCCCATTGTCCTCATCTTACTTGGTAGGATTGGAATTCTATCTTCCAGGTTTTTGATTTCTAGATGGAGAGAGGCAGTTCTCATCATCGCCGTTGTTTCAGCCGTTTTATCTCCAGGCCCAGATGTATTTTCTATGTTAATGTTACTTGTTCCTCTTAGTTTTCTATTCTTTCTTTCTGCCATCATCATGAAAGTATTGGAAACAACAGACCGCAAATGAGTTTTCGAGTTAAACTTCCTGTACTACTAGGTATCATTAGTTTTCTTTTCTTTTTTATTCATTTTTTACTCGCAGAATTTGCCTTCACTCATTGGCAAAATCCAAAGGGAGAAAATGCACTTAACTTCAGCTTGGTGGGGATTTACTCTTCGTTCGTATTTTCCTTACTGATGGGATTTTTGACCTATTATTTTTTAGGTTTTCTATATCAATACATTCTTCATGTCATTGCTCATATCCAAGATGATGAACTACCAAAAGACATTCGAAATTTAAAAAAAGATACAGAAGAATATAAAATTTATAAATCTGTTCGTTTTACCCTCCTCCAAGGAGATGAAAGTCTTGGAGAAGAACAATTCGAAAACAAATTTGATTGGAAAACCAACCAAGCTGCATCCGTTAACAAACAAATCCCAGATATCCATATTCCAAAAATTCCCGGATTTGATGTTGCCGTTTTCCCATCTGTTATGCGTTATGCGGGAGCGGACTACATACGAATTGTCAGAGCAAAAGATGGAATTTTTGGAATCCTTGCCGGACATATGGAACCTGGAATTTTAGAATCTTCGGAAAAAGTATTCATTCATGGAACGATTTCTTCTTTTGGAGATGGGCTTTTTACTACTGAAGAAATTTTAGAAAAATTAGAATCTGCTCTTCACCAATTTACTTTTTTAAAATTAAAAATCTCTGCTTTTGGGATCCAAAACAAAGAAGATAAAATGTCTTTTTTACATTATATGGACATGCCCATCTTTCAATTTTCTGATCATGGAATCCAAGTGATTGAAGGGAGTGGAGATGACCATTGGTATCCCAACCACAAACACCCACTCTCCATAGCTGATGGAATCGAAATTGGAGATTATTTGGTTTGGGCCAGCGATAGAACTCTCACCCAGTTCGGACTCACATCCTTTGAAATTATGGAAGAATTTGTAGATTATCTTTTGGACTTAAAACCAAGCTCTTCTAGGCAGATGTTACTTGCCATTGCCAAAAAGATGAGTGCTCTCGGGGCAGAAAGAAACCTTACAAACCCCATGGAAAAACTTTCTATTTTAGTTGTTCGGCGAAACAAGTAAACGAATCGTATGGCGGAGTAGATCCAACTTCCCCCAGTCACCGTGCCCTGGAACCACTACCTCTGCATCTGGATAACGAGACAAAACCCTTTTCACAGAATTTGGCCATTGATTCATATCGGCTTCCTTTACATTCCCGAGGTCCTTTGCATCCAGTGCCTTAACTAAACATCCCCCAAAGAGGATATGAGTTTCAGGAAGCCAAACTACAATATTGTCTGCCGAATGCCCATGGCCTGGGAAAAATACTTCTATCGACTGATTTCCGGCAGGTAACCTTGTTTGGATGTCTAGGACCGGATTTGTTTTTCCCAATCCTCTTTCCTTTGCAAGTTTTGCCGTTAAGGATGTACTATAAACTGGGATGTTTTTATTTTGGAAAAGGGAAACTCCCGCCATACGGTCGTCATGTGCATGTGTCACAACGAGAAACAAAATATCTTTTTGGAACGTAGCCTTGACTTCAGAAAATAATTCTTCTGTTTGGGATTCCGTCCAAGGAGTGTCAATCACCACAGCTCCTTTGTTTGTGAGGATCACAAGGCCATTGGCAGAATACACTTGGCCACCAAATTCTCCAAAACTGCGATGGATCCAAACAGTTTCTTTGATTTTAATCCACTCTAAATGCCTGGATGATGTAAGAGGTAATGGAGTCTGCGTTTGGTTAGTGGGAGCGGTAGTAGACTCCGTAACTTTTCCTATTTGGCAATGGGAAAAAGAAAACCCAACGGCAAATGAAACAAACAATACTTGGAATCGAATCTTTGAAAGTAGAGAGACTTTCTGGAATCTGGTTTTTGGTGACTTGAAATCTATCACAAGTTACTCCTAAAAAAGAAAAACCTATCGATAAGATAGGTTTTTTATCGTTTCTCTAAATCCAAAATTTAAGATTTAAAATCCAGAAATTGTATTTTTAAACCCTAGGCGATTTTTTCGATATCACCTTTTAAGATCGTGATGGGAGCATCTTTTTTCAGAACTGTTTCATCCGTCACTACCACTTCCAAAACATCCTTACGAGAAGGAATTTGGAACATGAGTTCCATCATAATCTCTTCGACGATGGCCCGAAGTCCACGAGCTCCACTTTCCCGTTTAATTGCCGTTTGGGCAATGGCTTCGATGGCAGCTTCTGTGAACTTGAGTTTTACGTTCTCAATATCAAACATCTTTTGGTATTGTTTGAGAAGGGAATTTTTTGGTTCTGTAAAAATAGATTTCAAACTATCGATTGTTAATTCATCGAGAGTGGCAATGATCGGAAGTCGTCCAATAAACTCTGGGATGAGTCCAAATTTCATTAGGTCATCAGGGATCACATGGTGAACCATCGATTCCCCTTCTTCAATTTTGCGACCCTTGTCGTTTACGATTTCATTGGAATGGAAACCAATTGATTTAACACCAACTCGTTGTTTGATGATGTCACTGAGGCCCACAAACGCTCCCCCACAAATAAAGAGGATGTTTTTGGTTTCTACAGGAATGTATTCTTGGTGTGGGTGTTTGCGCCCACCTTGTGGTGGCACATTGGCAACAGTCCCTTCAATGATTTTTAAGAGGGCTTGTTGTACACCTTCTCCACTCACATCACGAGTGATGGAGGCAGAATCCGACTTACGGGAAATTTTATCGATTTCGTCGATATAGATGATTCCCATCTCGGCACGTTTGACATCGTTGTCTGCATTTTGGATGAGTTTGAGGATGATGTTTTCGACATCTTCTCCCACATACCCGGCTTCTGTCAGTGCCGTTGCATCAACGATGGCAAAAGGAACTTTTAAAATGCGAGCGAGTGTTTGTGCGAGGAGTGTTTTTCCAGATCCAGTAGGGCCAATGAGCATGATATTGGATTTTTCCAATTCCACATCTCCCGCCTTACGTTCGTTATGGAAGATTCTTTTGTAGTGATTGTAAACAGCAACAGCCAAAGCTTTTTTTGCTTGTTCTTGTCCAATTACATACTGGTCTAAGATTTTTTTGATTTCGGTTGGTTTTGGGATGTCACCAACAATGGCAGTTTTTTCACCACCTTGCGGTTCTTCTGCGATGATTTCATTACATAATGAAATACACTCATCACAGATATAAACACCAGGACCAGCGACAAGCCTTCTTACTTCGTCTTGGGCCTTTCCGCAGAAAGAACAATGTAATTTTTCTCTGGAATTACCCGTTTGGCTTGGACGTTTGGTCATGGCGAAAGTCCCCTTTTTTAAGTTTGTAACATCTGTTTGCGTTCTAAGATCACGTTGTCGATGATGCCATACTCTTTGGCTTCCTCAGCACTCATAAAGAAATTTCTTTCGGTGTCTTTTCGGATTTGGTCGGCAGGTTTTCCGATGTGTTTACCATAAAGTTCGATCAATTTGTCCTTAGTCTTGATAATTTCTTTGGCAGAAATTTCAATATCGGAAGCTTGTCCGCCTGCTCCGCCATAAGGTTGGTGTAACATAATTCGAGAATTCGGAAGTGCAGAACGTTTTCCTTTTGCCCCACCCGCAAGGAGAAGTGCCGCCATAGAGGACGCCTGTCCAATACAAAGAGTTCTTACCTCAGGTTTAACAAGCTGCATTGTATCATAAATGGCAAGACCAGAACTCACATAACCACCAGGGCTATTGATGTAGAGATAGATGTCTCGGTCCGGATTTTCCGCTTCTAAAAACAAAAGTTGAGCAGAAACAGCATTTGCATAGGTGTCGTCAATACCAGCACCTAAAAATATAATACGATCCCGAAGCAGTCTGGAATACACATCACTGGTGATTATGCCGCGACTTGTTTGTTCTGAAACGTTTGGAATAAATGTTGACATAGTTTACTCTTCTTTCCCGCTGAGAATTTTCTCAGCTTCTTCCGTTGAAATAGTCTTAGGCGACTTCTTTTCTACCTCAGCGTATACAAACTCGTCGATTTTATCAAACAGGAATTTGTCACGGTAGAAGGTTTCCGCCTTTTGTTTTTGGACTTCTTTTTTCAGAGTTTCGGCAGTAATTCCTTGCTGAGTTGCCTCTTTTTCGTATCCGGCCTCCACTTCTTCGTCAGAAATCTGGATTTTGTGGTCTTCCGCGATTTTCTGCTTCAAAATGTAGGTTTGGATGCGTTTTTCAGCCGCTTTTGAGAAAGATTCGCGAACTTCATTTTCTTCCTTGTTCAAACGTTTTGCGTAGTCTGCAAGGGAAGAAACGGGAAGGCCAAATTCACGCATAAAGTTTTGGAAAACGGTTTCTGTTTCTTCGTAAATTAAAGACTCAGGAATGATGAATTTGGATTCTTTGATGATTTCGTTATAAGCATCATCTGTTGCACGTTTTGTGAGTGCGTTTCCAAAAATATCGAGTAATTGTTTTTTGGTTTTTTCTTTTAACTCTTGTAAGTTGGCAGAACCATCCACCTCGGATGCAAAGTCATCGTTGATTTCTGGATATGTCACTTTGTAAACAGCAGAAACTGTCACAGTGTAAACAATGGTTTTACCAGCAGACTCTGGCGATTGTGGGTAAGAGTCTGGGTAAGTGAAAGAAAACTCTTTTGTTTCATTCAACTTCATCCCAAGCAGGTTGGTTTCAAAACCGGGAGGGTTTTGGGGAGCACCCATTTGGAATTTTCCGACTTGGCCTTGTTCAGGATATTCTTTGTCGGTTTCTTTGAACTTATAATTGATTTCTAGAAGGTCAGCGGATTCAACAGGTTCTCCCTCTTCTTTAAGAGTATTGCGAGCCATGTTTTTTTGGATCCCTTCCAATTCTTTTTGGATGTCCGCGTCAGAAATTTTAATTTCTTTCGGTTGGATTTTGATCTTCTTTAACTTTGGTAAGGTGACTTCTGGTTTGGTGTCGTAAGTAGCTTTGGCTTTGGCACCAGTATTTTTATCAAATGTTTCCATTTGGAATTGAGGCAGGCGGATTGGTTTGTGTTCCAATTTATCAAATAGGTCTGCCATTGCTTGGTTCAGCATAATGTTGGCAGCATCATCCATAACGGAATCACCAAGAACTTTTTCGACCATATTCAGAGGTGCTTTACCGGGGCGAAAACCGGGGATTTTTACTTTTTCGGATGCATTTTTGTAAGCCTTAGAGTAGGCAGTGCGGACTTCTTCAGCGCTAAATTGAATGCTGAGGTCACAAGTTGCGTTGTTATTTTTTTTTGCCGTAAATTCCATCGTATTATATCCAGTGTAAATAAAGAGAGTGTAGTGGAAAGAAAAAGAAGCGTACCTTCATTAGCGGGAAACGGGACTTGAACCCGCGACCCTCTCCTTGGCAAGGAGATGCTCTACCGCTGAGCTATTCCCGCAGAAGGTTTGTGAAACCATCATTTGGAATCTAAGCAAATCGGCAAGGAAAAAAGTCGGAAATGATAGAGGAAAACCTAGGGGAAGAGCCAAAATCGGGTTCCCGAAATTTCGAAAAAAGAATTTGGTCTAACAATTCACCATCAAACAGACTTCATTTTTCTTCTTAAAAATAGGTTTTGGGGAATTTCCAAAGGAAGGTTGAGGAACTTCAATCCACCTGAAAGAAAAAGACTAACTTCTTAGAAAGATTCTTTGACTCATTAGCAATTCTTTATATTAGAAATTTCTGTACAATAAAAATCGCTACTTTTCTCTTTTTACCCCCATCAAATACCCGTTATTTCACATCTACACAACTAAATTCATCACCAACAAGACATTTCGTAAGGTTATTTCCCACAAAAGTCAGTTGAGTAGTTTTAAAAATCTTAGATTAATTCTACTGTACCGCATAATACCTGTATATACGAAATAACATTAAAATATATTAATTTTCTAAAAAAATTTAACAATTCAAAACAAATTCGCTTGACGCGGTCTTCAAATCTGCAACTAACTGGTATCCGCTGGTAACCAGTGATAAAAATCCATAAGAGAACACGAATGAAAAAAACAACATCCATCCTACTCCCTCTACTTTTCGTAGCTACGGTTTTTGCAAATTGCACTCCAAAAGAAGAAAAAGACAACACTCCTGTACTTGCACTTTTACTTTATGCAAATGACCAATTAAGTGGTAACTGTGCGATTGTTACTAGAAACAGTACAACTTCTTACTCAGCATCCCTAAATTCAGTTCCAAAAGGTGGTTGTAAAATTAACTCAACAAAAGCAGAAGTAGAAGCAAGCTACAATACGCAAAAAACAAACGTTGTTGCTTTTTTTACAAAAGCCGGTTCTTCTTGTGATGCAGTAACAACTGCTTTTAACAACAGCGTTAACACACTCATCACAAACACTAACAACACTGATGATGCTACTTTTGCAGCAAGTGTTGAGAAACAAAGAGCATTCTCTATAGGAAACCTTGTGACTGAATCTACTAACACACTAAAAGCTGCTGGAAGAACTGATGCACAAATTGCTGCGACCTCTCCTGCAAGTTTAGATGAGATGTTTTTTGTTACAGCAATTTCAACGGCTGGTAACGCAGGTGTTGCTGCTTGTGTAACTGCTTTAAAAGCTTTAAACCAAGCAGCTGCTGACGCTTTAACTTCCACTCCACCAACTAAAGTAGCTTTATCATCTTGTACTTACGGTTCTGCGCAACCTGCAACTTCAAAGTGTGCAACTCTTAATTCTGAGTTCTAAAGAATCTTTGATAGTTTAAGTTTAAGGAAACCGGTCACCTTCGTGGCCGGTTTTTTAATTTTACCTAAACCATTTTGTTCTAAATCTCCATCTATATGAAAAATGTTATAACCTTCATTTTATCCTGTCTTTCCATCTCTTGTTCTCCTATACAATTGACAGAAGTAAAAAACCAAGCCATCATCCAATGGAAAGACTTAGGACTTGGATTTTTCCTAGCTACCAAAGAAGAGGAAGGTCTCTATCACGATCTTGCTTGGATTTATGGTGATTTAAAAGATCAATCAAAAACCTTTCCTCTGTTTAACGAATGGAGAGACCCTAAAACAAAACGGCCAGTACGTAGACTGTGGTTTGGACCTGAAACACAAAAGTTAGTGGAATGGACTGATGAAAATCAAAATGGGATTTGGGAAACAAAAACGTATTTTAACCAATCTGCCAAAACAGGAATTTTATCTGGACATATTGCCTATTCCGACTTCGACACAGACGAAAATGGATTTATGAATGTCCGAATTTATTTAGGTACAAGAGTCGAAGAATTAATCCAAGAAAATGGGAAAATTCGTATCTGGGCAGAAGGAAATGGCAATCTTGAAAAGGTCGATGTTTTCATTCGAACGAAAAATTTAACCGACCTAGGCCCAAGTCGTCAAATTCCCATTTCGGAATCTTGGGCGATTCACCCAGAAAAAGTATCACAAAGTAAATACAGGGCCGTATATCAACCGTAAGTTGATTAAAAAACGGAAAATCGGCAAGGAAAAAAGTCGGAAATTACATGGGAAAATCTGAGACCAAAGGGAAATCGGAGGCCTCCCGATTGATTTTACAGACAGACCTCAAATCCAACTAACCGCTATTTAACGAGAAGGCCAACTTTGTTCCGTCCAGGCTTGTTCCCAAAACATCCATTCGTAATTACAACTTTGTTGGAAAGCGGCCACTGCCCGTTTTTTAGAATCTTCATCCGCAAGGTCTGCATATTTTTGCAAACGAGACAAAAGACCAGTCATATATTCATTGAACCCTGGATCGGAATACATAAGTAACCAAGAGGCGTAAGGATGGTCTTCTGGAATCTTTCCTTTTTCTTTGAGTAGATGTTGGCCAAGATCAATATAAAGCCAAGGACAAGGAGCAATGGCCGCAAATCCTTCTACTACCGACCCTTTGACAACGGAGGCAATCATATGGTTTTGGTACGCTAAATTGTTGGGCGTTGGTTCTGTTTCGGCAATGGATTTTGCATCATAACCCAGTGTCTTTCCATATCCCATGTGAAGTTGGCTTTCCACAACGAGGGCCATCCTTGCCGCATCAATCAGCCAAAGTTTATCTTCAGGATCTGTGACCTTTGTAGAAAGGATGGCACAAGCATCCGAAAAAGATTCTAAATACTTAGCATCTTGGATTTGGTAAAAGCGAAAGATCTTTGGATCTAACGATCCATCGGCAAGGGCAAGAACAAAGGGATGGGAAAAGGAAGCACCAAATGATTGTTTTGCCGATACTTTGCATCTTTCAGCAAAACTCGGGATGGGGAATGGACTTGTCATTCTTAACTCCAGGATCTTATTTTACAAGTAATGGTTTGAGATACGGGTACACTGTGTCCGCAACGAGCTTGTGACCCGCTTCTGTTGGATGAATTCCATCCTTTTGGTTGAGTTTACGAATGGATGCCACTTTTTCTAAAATAAACGGAACTAGCGGAACATCTTCTTCCTTGGAAAGATCCGGATAAATCGAATTAAACTCTTTCGCAAATTTTTTCCCCATATTGGGAGTGGCGTACATTCCAACTAACAATATCTTGGTGTTTGGGTATTGAGATTTGATTTGGCGAATCATAGAACGTAAATTTTCTTTTGTTACTGAAGGATTAATCCCACGCAACATATCGTTGGCACCTAACTCGAGTACAAAGATGGTTGGTTTTTCTGCTAAAACCCATTCCAAACGTCCAAGGCCTCCGCTCGTTGTATCCCCGGAAACTCCTGCATTCGTCATTTGGTAGGAGTATCCCTCTGCACTTATTTTTTTGGTAAGGACATGGGGCCAAGCATCTTCAAAATCGGGAAGCCCATACCCTGCTGTGAGTGAATCTCCAAAATAAATGATTCTTTTGGTATCATGAGAACTTTTTGATTCCACTTGGTTTTTGTCTGTCTGGTCGGACGAATTTCCACAAGCGATCATAAGGAAAAAACTGATAAAGATTAAATACGGCACATCTTTTAGATTGTCTGGATGGAAAGAAAAATCAAACATTTTTAAATAGAGAGACCTTGGTCTCTCCTTTCTTATGGATTTCTGAAGGATGGCTCTACAAATCCATAAGGGAACTAGAGGTTAGTAAATTTTATCGGCGTCGTAGTAGAAAGAAACACCCGGCATAATATAAAATTCCGTAACCGTATGTTTGATAGAACTGGACATTTCTGAAAATCCAATATAAACACTTCTTGCCGAATAATCACTCCTAGGAACATTTCCAATGGTATCACCAAGATAACTATCATAGGTTCTTCTGACGTCTTGGCGGATCATCCCAATGTCCAAACTAAACCGACAATATTGAAATGAAGTTTCGAGATTAAAAATGGTTCCCTTATCTCTTACCTTTCCGCCATAAGCTGGAGCCACGGCATTGAATTGGGAACTTCCGTCGGTAAATGATTCTTGGATGATTTGAGAACCTAACACCGAAAAGTTTCCTTTTCTATCTAAAAGTTCCAAACGAGCCCGAAGTTCCCACCAATCACGAAGTTTGAACTTGGCAAAAATTCCAGGTAAAATTCCTTTCATCGAATATTCAGCGTTTGCATCACCACCGATCGACCAAGTGGCTTTGTTGGGAATGGGGGCTTCCGGTCTACTTGTAGAATAGGAACCATAAGAAATATTATTTCTTTCCGTATAACGGTGGAAGTTGATCGAAGGGCCTACCATTAAAATTTTGGAAAAAGGATGGGTATAAGAAAAACGTAAATGTTGGCTCACACCTTCGAATCGGAGAAGTCGGTTTCCTTCAAAGGAACTGGCCCAGTAAGTATCCGTTCTTGGAGAAATGAAGTTATTGGAAGCCGGTAGATCGCGGCTATAGACACCGAGCGAAGTGTCTTCTGCAAACTGAACTTCAAATTTATTTTTATAACCGTACCGAATGTCCCAAAATTGTGAATTGAGTCCGAGGTCTTTGGCTGGTTTGTAAGGGACAGAAAGTGGGGCACCAGGTTCTGTGATTTGACGAAAAACTGAGTTTTGGAACCAAGCAGGGCCTGTTTCATTTAAGATGGCAGGAGATAATTTTCCAATCCCCCATCCACCGCGTAACATCAACCTGTGTTCATACACTTGGTTGAAGATATCCATCCGAGTTTTATTATCTTCACGATCTTCCAAAGGAACAGAGGTTTTGTTCCCCACTTCTCCTCCGTCTTGTTTGGTATCAGGTGTGTTCCCTACTTTGGGAGGTACTTCTGCAAACAAAGGGAATAATATTCCCAAAAGGAAAAACAAAAATACAATTGAGTGTAAGCCGGTAAAAAAACGGTTCCAGAAATTAATATACAATGCGAACCGTCCCGACGTAAACTTCTGTTCTACGGTTTTTCTTTTCCGCAAGCATTGTATCTACTATTTTGTGTAAATCAGCGAAACCATCCACTTCCTTAAAACGTTCTTCAACAATTCTATGAATTAGTTTTAATTCTAGTTTTACGGATTGAGAACGTTCCTTACTTAACTTAAGGTTCATTGAGAATGCACCCACGCTATCCGTGTGTCCACCAATTCGACAATTGGTTTCAGGGTATGCTTCCATAGCGTCCCCAACTTTGGCGATGAGTTCTTTTGCTTTTGGAGTGAGAGTTGATTTTCCAGATGGGAAAGCTACGTCCCCATCGATCACAATTAAAAGTTCTCGTAACCTTTTTTCATCATCTTCAATACGTTTGAGTTCGACGCCTTTTCCAACAAGACTTCCTCCTACTTCTTCAAATGGAGTTCCGGAGTGTTCAAAATCACTGCGAAGACCTTTATACAATTTCTCCAAATATTCAGAAGTTCCCAGTTTATCCAAAGAACCTTCTGGTAAACTCCCCAAATAGTCGCCGGATTTCTCCTCTTTAGGAGTAACACAGCCACAAAACTTTTGGAAGGCAACGGACTCTTTCCATTCTGGTTTAACAATAGTGTTACAATTTGTTAAAGTTAACAGAAGGAAGGTGGAATGGATCAGTAATGATGAGTATATTCTTTTACGCATAAGGCCAACAGTCCTTATCTTGAGAATCAACTGCTAAAATCAATTGATAAATTACAGAATTTGAATTTAACACCATTTATAATGTCCCTACTTACGATTTCATATTATTGACACAAACATTGGGACTTCCCACTAAAAGCCCTTCTTGGATTCCGCTACAAATTGCCTTATTTTTCACCACCATCTAACACATACATTAAGAACCATTCAAAACCTTGTATATATTGGTTTTTCGTTGCCCCCATCCGATAACCCGAAACAATTGGATCATCCTACCATTGGAAGTATGAAATTATTTATGAACTATTCCCAACACATCAAATCCTTTCTTTTGGTTCTAATCTTATCTCTATTTTTTGTCTCCAATTGTAGCGGTCAGGTTTCCGCAGGGGATACTTTCCTTTTTGGTGTCAGCGAAAGGTTTGATCGTTTGTTTGGAAACGAAGCGACTGTTGCTTGTTCCTCGGATGTGACGATCACAACGAAGGCGGTGTATTTGGAAGAAGACGGAGATACAACTGCGACTTTCAATGCATCTAACGATTCTGGGCTGAATTTGGGTGGAGCTCAACTATGGGGTTACAGTACTTTCGAAACTTGTATCTATCCTAACTCACCATTTAGCGGGTCTGTCGAAATTCCGGTTGCTGTCACATCTAACTATGGTTCGCGGATCACTTCCGTAAAATCCTTTCCAGGGGCAGAAGTTGCGATTCCGACTAAACTTACATTCACTGGGAATGGGGTAACAGAAAGACAGTGTTTTAAGTTCACTGTCGTACAAGATGCGGTGAGAAGTCCACTTGTAAACCCCATGACTGTCGCGTTAGGAACAATGGTTCAAAAAGACGGAACAGGCAAAGAATCATCGGGAACCTATTCCGGCAAGGATGCTTGCGATATTTCTGTATCATTGGATGATGATGAAGCACCGGGAGTTCGTGTATCCAATATTTCTGATGTGATGGAAGAGCCAAGTCCATCTGCTTCTGTGACTTATGGAACTTTTCAAATTAGATTACGCACTGCTCCAACTTCAAATGTAACCATTCCGATCAATGATACATATGATTCAGTGAACGCAAACAACCGAGAAGGAAGTGCTAGCCCAAAAACTTTAACATTCACTACCACTAACTTTGCCACTCCGCAATTGGTAAGAGTGGATGCGGTGGATGATTTAGAAATTGATGGAGTCAAAGTTTATACGGTTGAAGTTGGGAGAACTTCGAGTTCTGACTCCGAATACAATGGAATCAAACCAAGAAACGTCGTGGTTTACAATCGAGACCAAAGTGTACCTGGATATGCTTATATGAGGTTCGATTCTACAACGGGAAGTACTGGGACATCCGGAGGCTCAGTCAGCCAGTTTGCAACTGATGAAAGTAATCAGTTTGGAACGAAATATTCAAACTTCCAGTTAAAACTAAGAACCAAGCCTACGAACAATGTAACCCTTACATTTTCTTCCAATTGTGGAAATAAATGTACCATCCTTACCCCAACACTCACCTTCACTTCAACAAATTGGAATAATTACCAAACTTTCCAAGTAGAAGGTAAGTCCGATTCAGCAAACTCTGGTAATGCGGATTATACGATTTCCTTCGTAGCATCTTCTTCTGACTCCACTTATAACACAACAGTGACAGAACCCACTTTTACAGTACGTTCTTGCGATAACGATGGGACTCATTTATTACAACCTTGTAATTTTTCCGGCTCTCCTTTAGGAACTTCGGGCGGTCGTTTAACAGCCGTCGAAGGTGCTACCACCCATATTTGGATGGTTACACAATCCAATCCAGGTTCCGATGTGACGGTTGGTCTTACAAGTACGGATACGAGTGAAGGAACAGTTCCTGTTAACGTAACAGTCAGTAGCGCAAATTATAATTTTATGGAATCAGGGGGAACGAACCGGATCCTTCTGACTCATATTGATGACAACGAAGTAGATGGTTCTATTAATTGGGATGTAACCACTGCTTTGTCTACTGGTGCAGTTGCATACAATCCAATCGATATCTATGCCACAACTACGGACAATGAAGCCTATTTCTATGTAACTAAATCAGGTTCGACTAAAGAAGGTTCTTCCACTGGTGCTGACACTGCAACCATAGACGTTTGTTTGGGAGCTCAAAATACAGAGACCATTACTGTCAGCGTTGCCTGCGCAACCTATGGGGCAGGAACCGCTGCTTTTGGAGAATGCGGTACACTCTCTACCAACACACTTACCTTTCCACCATTGAGCCGCGTGGATGATAACGATGCTGGAGATACCAAATGTAAGAATTCATCAAAGAAACAAACTGTCACCATCCTTGGGGCTGATGATAGTTTTTCAGATGGTTCCCAAGATTATACAGTCAACCTTACTAAAAATGCCAATACGGACGGAGTGTATTCGAGTGGAGCGGCAACTTTATCCAACCAAACAATTACGAATCGAGACGATGAACCTTTAGGGAAAAGGATCTTCGTAAGTACAGTGACTACTCCTGGTGAAATGACCGCTCAAGGGGTGTTTGGAGCAGATCAAACTTGCAATAATAATAGGCCAGGTGGTGTGACTGGGGGAACCTTCAAAGCTTTAATCGTAAGTAATAGTGCTGGTTCACCTTCAGAGGTAAATAATCGTATCACCAATGGAACCAATTGGGTATTAACTGCAGGATATCATTACTATCGTTGCAATAGTTCTGGTTATACGAACTGCAGTGATGAGCATTCTTCTTTATTTGTTGCGGACGTATCAGCAGGATTTGACCCAACAAATCTTCCTAGAGAACTTTCTACTATTGGAGATCAGTATTGGACAGGGATGACTAATACTCTCGCACCGGCGACTCAAGCGAGTACTCCAGCTTGCGGTGGCGATGGCTTAACTTACCGACACAACTGCCATGGATTTACTTATCAAAACTGTCCGTCTAACCCGACTAGTTATCTTTATGGGCAAACATGGACTATGGCAACGGCTAATGCAATCACAAGTCAAGAAGCTGTATGTACAGGATCAAAAAAATTAATCTGTGTTGAGCAGTAGAAATCGAAATTACCAATTGAATCAAAACTTCACGACTTCAGGGTTTTGATTCAATTAAGAAATTCCTTTGGGCTGATGACTATGATTTCAGAGGAAGGGTAATCTTTTTTATTTTGGGTGATGATGTATTTTACTTTCTTTGATTTAGCAGCAAAAAACTGAACCGAGTCTTCAAAATCTTTCACTGAAGAGTTCAATGCTAAATCAATAATCTTTTCATCGACAGAAATAATATCAATGATTACGTCAGAATCTAAACACACATGCGTTTTCATTTGTATTTATTTTCAAGGTGGGATGCAATTTCCTTTCGGATATCCACATCCGGGTTCCCTTTCAAAACACCAGCAAGCTTTCGAGTAATAGGAGGAATATCCTTGGCTTTCAGCGGATCGTTGTTACTTGAAAGTCCATCCAAATAATCTTCAACTAACCTAGAAAGGCTTTTATTTCTTTGTTTTGCAAACTCCTTTGCATGTTTGATGATTTTGTCATCAATGGAAAGTGTTAGTTTCGTATTCATTTACAAACCTTTGCATAAGTATATATCTACTCAATTTATACGTATAAGTTAACGACTCTTTTTCACTCTTTCTACAAAAACTAAAGCAACTTTAACTTTTCCTTAAGTAACTTGGCGGCCATCGCAAAACCGCCATCAGCTCCATCGACAAAATGCACTTCTTCGGACGATGCTACTTTTAAGACACAGGTCATAAGCGACCTGTTAGAAACAAAAATCCCATAACGGATCAGATCCTCCGTTTCCAATTGGTTCAAAAAAGAAACAAGTCCTTCTCTATGTTCCTGCGATCCGTCAATCACCATCTTTAGTGTTCCATCATACTTACGAAAGTCAGCAGAAAGAACTTGGTAATCTTTCAGTTTGTCCAGTGAGTAGTGACCGGACTTAAGAGGAATTCCAAACCGCATAGCAAAAGCCATGGTCGTTCTTTCGATCCAAATTTGAGCAAGAGTTAAATAGTATTTAAAACCACTCGATTTACCGACACGAGCCAGGGCTTCATTGCGTAAATAAGGACCCGAATCAAGTTCAATGTTGTTCACACGTAACGGATGGTAATCGCCCTCTTCGCCATATTCGGAACGAATGAAATTAAGCACACGTGTGATCGTTTTTTTACAAACTTCAAAATCTTTGTGAATGGGTTTTACAATGAGAGAAACAATCTCACCTCTTTCACTCGGAACGTCTTGCCACCGGCAAGTAAATCCAGTAAAATCCGCAGGTAAGATCTTTTCATTTTCTCGAACTAAGTAAGATTCATCTTTTCCTTCTTTGATCCATGATTCAGCCAATGGCAATGCTTCCCCAAAGAGTGAACATTGGACATAGTGTTCCGAAGCTCGAAACTTACTTAAGAATAATTCCGTTCCCGCGCGGTACAACTCTTGGACAGGAACAATGCCTGCACGCATTTCCAATCCAAAGGCAACCTTAACTTGTGAGATGGTATCAGCAATTGCGGAACGAATGGGAAACAATAAATTGACAGGAAGTAAAAAAGTAACCCCATCTCCGCCAAACACAAATGGAAAATCCATATGCCCATACACATTGGCAACGGCAATGGCGGTCAGTCCACCGGCTGTATTCACATCTTTGTATCTACCTTCTTCAATTGCTTTTGTGGATCCAACTATGTCCGTAATCAGAATGAACCAATCATCGGGAACTTTTGTTGGCATCACACCATCAAAGAGATTTTTAAAATTAGAACTTGGTTTTAGGTTTTTATAAAAATCATCCACAGAAACTCAGACGTTGGATTCTCATAGAATGCAGATATTTTTCTTGGTTGTCTCGGAAAAGCCGTCCGTAGAACGTACCATCATAGCTTATGAACAAAGTTCTACTTCGCACATCCTTTTCCCTCTTCCTTCTTTTCGGATTTTTTGGCTCCTCATATTGTTTTGGATTTTATCTGACAGAACTTGCTGCCAACGAACGCAAAACTTGGTTGGAAACAAAAGCCTGGGCCATCACAAACACAATGTCAGAAGAAGAACTTGTAGGCCAAACCATCCACATTGCCATCCCACAAAAGACAGTGGATCCCATCGCTTTGGAAGAAATCGCAGCCACAAAACCAGGGGGAATCATTCTCTTTGGAAAGAATCTAGGCAAAAAAGAAGAGATTCTTTCTCTCACTCGTGACTTACAGATTGCCGCAAAAGATAAGGGCCTCGCACCATTTTTTATTTCCACAGACCAAGAAGGAGGCCGAGTTTTCCGAGTCCAAGACGGAATCACGCACTATCCAGGTGCTATGGCAGTCGGCCAAACAGGAAATACGGAATGGGGAGAAACTGTTGGATTTGTCACATCCTATGAACTTCGTAGCCTTGGTCTCAATTTTCTTTTTGCGCCCGTTCTTGATATCAATAACAATCCTTTAAATCCCGTCATCAACACACGTTCGTTTGGTTCTGATTCCAAACGAGTTTCTGATGTAGCTGTGGCTTATGAAAAAGGAGCTCGTGTCGGCGGATGCCTTCCTGTCATCAAACATTTTCCAGGACATGGGGATACCACAGTGGATAGCCACCTCGGACTTCCCATCATTAACAAAAGTTTGGAGGAGTTAGAAACATTGGAACTGGTTCCTTTCAAACGTTCCATTGCCGGTGGCGCCGAGGCAGTGATGTCAGCCCACATCATGTATCCCAAAATTGATCCCCAGTTTCCAGCCACACTTTCCAAAACCATACTAACGGATGTTTTACGAAAAGGGCTAAATTTTGATGGTATCATCATCACAGATGCGATGGAAATGCATGCCATTTCTAAAAATTATGAAAAAGACCGACCTGGTGTTCTTACTATCCTTGCTGGAGCCAACATTGTCCTTCTGACAAGTTGGGGAGAAACAGCAAGAAAGTTCAAAGCCCAACTGAGTGAAGCTTATAAAAGCGGAGAGTTTCGTTATGTAGACAAAGAAGGGAACGAACATGACAAACTCAAAGAAGCCGTACAAAAACAAATTCGTAAAAAACTAGAACTTGGGCTTTATGATGAAAACTCCATCCTTCCCAAAGTATATGAGGAAAACCAAAAACAAAAAGAATTCCTCACCAATTGGAATTTGGAAAGAAACCAAAGATATGCTAAGTTAAACGAATCCAAAAACTTTGTAAAAGAAATCAACGAAGACTCCATTCGCGCCTATCCAAAATCCGTGCAAACTTCAGGGATTCTACCGTCCGAAACTATATCCTTTGTGAAAAACAATCGTTTGAAAGAAACTCTGAAAACAAAAAAGATTAACTCGCTAGCTTTCAAATCCTTCCAGTCCCAAACAAAAGACAAAACCATCACAACTTATCTTTTTGATTCTACTTCCGAAAACGAAATTCTTTCCATAGCTGCCCTCGCCAAAAAAAATCCGACAAAAAAGTTTATCATCTTACACGGCGGAACTCCGTTTGTGAAACTTCCGGAACTTCCTAACTTACAGTATTTGTTATCTTTTTCTTTAACCCAAGGATCTTGGGAAGCATTTGGTGAAAAACTCACTTCAGGGAAAGAAATTCCAAAAGTAGATTTAATTTTATTACCCAAAGGGTCAAAGACACCTTCCAAAGGTGCCTTCCCTGAAAGGTTATAGTTTTTTTTACGTTAAAACTTCTCTGATACCACCACGTTTGCGGATTTCTTCATACAAAGTTTTCCGCACAGTTTCATCCGCATCCACATAACGAAGGAGATACAAATCTGACTTTTGTTTGGTGGGCATCATCTTTGCCCTAATATTAAAATTAGGGCCATTTTCAAATCCAAAACTCACTTCCCAAAGGTCTTGTTGTTTCCAAATTTCAGGTGAAATTTCTACAGGAAAAGTAAACAAAATCCCTCGATCCGACAATCTTTCCGAAAGAGTGATAAAAGGTTTTGGATTGTCTTTGATTTCAAACCGTTTTTCGTTATGTTCTTTTTGGTCCTTGGCAATCCGTTTCAAAACTTCCAATTGTTTATCAATGTTTTCTTCTGTGAGAAGGAGTTTGTTTTTATCCAATTCCAAAACTTGTTTTTTTTCATCGGGTGGAGGCCAAGGTGCTACAGTGATGGATAACTTTTCGGTTAACATCAAATGGGACTCACCCTTCCTTTCAATTTTTCCATTAAAATGAAAGATCACACCACTTTCATTGGTGCGAGTCATACTACCCTCTAACAAATAACCGCCGCTACTGGGTCGAAACACATAGAGTTTTGCTTCTTTGCCGGGAACCAGTAAATCCTTGGAAAGTCCTTTGATGGATAAAAGGAGTTCATCTGTTGTTTTTTGCATCACATAAGTTAACTCTTCTCTGCCATCTGCTTCGAGAGCCGCAACCTCACCCACAGTCAGATCATTCAAAGAGAGGATTTCTTTTTTGAACTCAACTCCCGAACGGAAAAGTTTATCAAAAAGATCCACTTCTCTTTCCGTTGTGTTGGCGTTGGATTTTAAAAAATACCGATAGAGTGCGTTTTTTAGTTTGTTTCTGTTTTCAGGCAAAAGATAAATTTCGCGTTCATCATCGTTTAGATGATCATAAAACGAGTGGAGGATGTTGAGTTCGAGTTGGTTGCATTTCCTAGCAGAGGCATATCTCTGAAACTCAACCCAATGGTTCACCACACTGGTTTGTTTATTCTGCAAGTAGTTCATCACCTTCACGTAAACAAAGGCAGCAACACCCATAAGAAAGATGTAAAAGAGGTAGATCGGATCAAATTTTGGAAAAATCCAAACGACTTGTGCTATAAAATTCATAATTTACTTTTCCTCATATCCGTATCGTGGTGAATGGAAGCAAGGTGAGCTCCTCCTACTTCAAAATTATCGGCAAAAATCCTCTCCACGGGACTGTAGTTCCCCAAGGAAATAAAAACGAAGCACTTCCCCTTCTTGGTGCCCTCCTCCTTTGGGAAGGAGATGTCATTCTGGAAAACCTTCCGGAAATTGCTGACGTCCTCAAACTGATGGAAGTTCTACGCCATATTGGCGTGGAAATCACTGCCACAGACACAAAAGGATCATACCTCTTTCAGAAAAAAAATCCAGTGAAATCGGATCTTCCCTATGAACTTTGTTCTCAGCTCCGTGGTGCTGTGACACTAGCAGGTCCCATCCTTGCGCGCACAGGGAGAGTTTTCCTACCCAAACCAGGTGGGGACAAAATTGGGCGCCGTCGTATGGACACCCACTTACTTGCCTTAGAGGCACTTGGTGCCAAAATTGAAGTTTTCCCAGATGGATATATGATCACAGCTGATCGTTTGGTGGGAAAAGACATTTTACTGGATGAGGCATCTGTCACTGCTACAGAAAATGCTGTGATGGCTGCGGTTTACGCAGAGGGCCTAACAACGATTCGTAACGCTGCCTCCGAACCCCATGTCCAAGGACTTTGTCGTTTTTTAATCGCTGCGGGAGCTAAAATTGAAGGAGTGGGAACAAACCACCTAACCATTACAGGTGTGAGTAAACTTTCCTCTCCACCCGAAGGTCTCAAACATCGAATTGGTTCTGATTATTTAGAAATTGGGTCTTTTATCAGCCTTGCCGCGGTTACAGGTGGAGAAATCCACATCACCGATGTCAATCCAGAAGACATTCGTATGATCCGAATGGTCTATTCTCGTTTAGGGATTGAAGTCAGACCCACAGAAAATGGAATCCTTGTTCCATCCGACCAAAAGATGGAAATCATCCCCGATTACCATGGTGCCACACCAAAAATTGACGATGCCCCTTGGCCTGGATTTCCGGCCGATATGACTTCTGTCGCCCTTGTCACAGCAACGCAGTGCAAAGGAACAGTCCTCATCCACGAAAAACTATTCGAATCCAGGTTATTCTTTGTGGATAACATCATCGCGATGGGTGCTCAAATCATTCTCTGTGATCCGCATAGAGCCATTGTGATTGGTGCCAATCGATTGTATGGACAAAGGGTGGCAAGCCCCGACATTCGCGCTGGGATGGCCATGATCATCGCCGCTCTTTGTGCGGAAGGACAAAGCGAAATTCATAACATTGTTCAGATTGATAGAGGTTTTGAATCGATTGATACCCGTCTCCGTTCCTTGGGAGCTCAAATCGAAAGAGTCTCTGATTAGTGATTCGATGAAACGAAAGGATCTTTTCCGAGAGGGTTTCAAATCCGTCTTTCAATTTACCTTTAACAAGGCGGATGAACTTACCGAAGCCATAAAAGAAGTATGGGAAGAGGAAAAAAAACCAAAACCAAAATCTAAAAAGAAAGAAAAAAGACCATCTGACAAAGAAAAGTCGGTATTAAATCCAACATCTGTCCGGAAACGTAAAACCAGGATGTTTCAAACCTTATCACTTCCTCCTGGTGCCTCCCCTAATTTTTTTTCTCTTTGTACAGGATGTAATGAGTGTATTTTTGCTTGTCCTTATGCCGTCTTATTCCCTGTTACAGTACAAGAATCGGGAAAAAACTTTCCTCATTTTGATCCCAATGCAAAAGCCTGCCATATGTGCACTGATTGGCCGTGTATTAGTGTTTGTCCTGAGGAGGCTCTCTTACCGTACGAATTGTCCGGTGAAAAACCAAATTTCGGTAAGGCGAAAGCCATCACAGAACATTGTATCAACGAAAAAACCGGTGAATCCACTTGTAATGTATGTTTAGTTACTTGCCCCATAGAAAAAACAGTCAAATTTAAAGGAAATTTGCCGATTTTTAATACATCCTCTTGTACTGGATGTGGGCTTTGTGTAGAATCTTGCCCAAGTTTTCCAAAAGCAATTCAAATCAAATTCAAAAAACAATAACAATCACCTATCAATCGTTTTAGAAAAAAAAACACCGCAAAACATCAAAAAATTGTTATTCGGTGAAAAAATATCTTGAATTTTTCAGTGAGGAGAGAGATACCCTTGTTAGAGCAAGGGAATTTCCCTCGTCAAAAAAAGATAAAATCTAGATTTAAAGGAAAAAGAAAGCTATGGAACCACAAAAAGTAGGCCCAGGACAAATCGACAAAATTGCAGAGGATTTGAAAAAAGACCCTGAAAAATCCATTGGAAATTACCTTTTCAAAGGATTCAGAATTCAAATCTCTAAATACAAGGCTTCTGGTGCAGAAAGAGTACAACAACTCTACAAAAGAAGAAGAGCACAAGGTCTTTGCATCGTTTGCGGAACAAAAGTCACTCGTAAAAATCCTGTTACAGGAATCCTTTACAGACTTTGTGACACACACAGAGCAGAAATTGACCAAAAAAACAAAGAAAAAGCAAAAGCTAAAAAAGGAAAATAAACCTTTATCTGCATTTTTCTAACTAAGAGGGGACTTTGGTCCCCTTTTTTGTTTACAGACCCTTCCTCCCTTCTATCCTCTTTGTCATGAAGTCCCTCCTCGCTGTTTTAGCTTTAACCCTAATCGGATGTTCTCAAATGATTTGGCGCCAAACACAATTGCCAGAAGAAGTTTCTCCTACAAATGATCCCAATTTCAACTTGGTTCTCACTGTAGGATATGAAGAAAAAGATTCTTGGAATCCCTTAAACGGAACTACAGACAAACGTAATTATCAAAGTAAAATCAAACTCATCAAAAATGCGCCAACAGGTGGCAAATCCATCAAAGAATGGGATCTCCCTTCTTGGTCACTGGGTGATGGAATTTTTTATCACACAGGTTCATCCACTTTATTTGTGTTATATGGGAAAGATGATGAGTATGGAACTCTGAACCAAACATTATCCTTATATCCAGAAACAGGAGGAGCTTTTTCTTATCCGGCCACTCCTGAAAAAAGAATCATTTTCCAGATGGCTCCTTCCCCTAACGGTAACTTGGTGGCACTCATCACCGCAAACCCAACAGCAGAAGGTGAATTTTCTGAATTTGAACTCAACCTCATCCAAATTTCTGATAAAAAAATCCAAAGTTTTCCCATCAATTTTTGGACGGCTCTCCCCCTTTATGGAATTCGCTGGGCCGAAGATGGGAAAAAACTCTATCTCAGAACCCCAGACAGAATTTTAGTTTGGGCTGGAGCAGAAATCCAAGAAACCAAGTCCTTTCCTGATTGTTTTACCGTTTCCACAAACTTTGGGAAATGGGCCTACGAATCGGCAAGCCTCGGCGAAGGTGGAAATGTGGTTCTCGGTAAAAAATTACCAGCCCCGCGACAAATCTCCAATATCGATCAAATCAAACTCTGTCGCTAAACTCATAGTTTTTCTCTTCCTCGTTTGGCTCCCATTTCTATTGGTTAGGAATGGGGTGCCTTTCTTACCTATTTCCCATCCTCAATTCGCTTGATTTAATTATGTCACATGATTGGATGAGTGAAAAGCCCCCATGATCGAAAAGAAATTTACGGAACATATTGATGCCATTTCGAAATATCTGAATGTCGTCGAAAAAATTGAACCCATTCGTAAAAGTGGGGTCGTTGTATCCGTGGTGGGCAATGTCATTTATTCCCAAGGTCCACCGGATTCCAAGGTGGGTGAAATTTTAGAAGTCGAACGTGGTTCGGACAAAGGATACTTGGCTTGTGTCCTTGTTGGTTTCAAAGACCATCTTTACACCTTAATGCCGCTAGGTGACACTCAAGAGATATTTCCCCATGCCTTTGTTTTTTCTTCCGGAAGACAAGTCACCCTCAACGCAGGACCTGAACTTTTAGGACGCGTGTTAAACGGTCTTGGCAAACCCATCGATAGCAAAGGAATTCTCATTACCAAAGAAGAAAGGGCTTCAGAACCTAGATTTTTAAATCCACTGGATCGTCCTCCCATCTCAGAAATATTAGAAACAGGTGTTCGTGCCATTGATGGTATGCTCACTGTGGGCCGTGGACAAAGGATTGGAATTTTTTCTGGTTCGGGTGTCGGTAAATCAAGTTTACTCGGAATGATCGCTCGTTATACGAACGCTGATGTGAACGTGGTGGCTCTAATTGGAGAAAGGGGTCGCGAGGTGAATGAATTTTTGCATGTAGAACTTGGAAAGGAAGCGCTCGCAAAATCAGTTGTTTTTGTGGCAACTTCTGACTCATCCAAAATGGAACAAGTGAGTTGTGCGAACTTAGCTTGTTCGGCAGCCGAATACTTTCGTGAAAAAGGAATGTCTGTCAATTTGTATATGGACTCTCTCACTCGTTATGCAGAAGCACTTAGAGAACTTTCCATTGGCGAACCAGTTGTGACCAAAGGGTATGCATCCAGTGTGTTTACAAAAATGGCAAAACTTGTAGAGAGGGCAGGAACTTCACATAACGGTGGTTCCATTACAGGATTTTATACCGTTCTAACCGATGCCGAAGATGATATGGATGATATCGTTGCCGATAAAGTCCGAGGGTTTATTGACGGACATATTGTACTCACAAGAAAATTGGCTGAACAGAGCCACTACCCAGCCATCGATGTTCCGGCTTCTTTATCACGACTCATGCAAAAGATTGTGAATGAAGACCATTATATGCGATCCTCCATTGTTCGGGAACTTATCTCCAAATACAAAAACTCAGAAGATATCATTTTACTGAATGCCTATGTTCGCGGTGCAGATGAAAAAGTAGATATGGCAATTGATAAAAAATCGCAAATTGATGATTATTTAAGGCAAAGGATTGAAGAAAAGTCGAGTTATAACGATGCAATCAAACGATTGGAAAAAATCCTACAATCTTCAATTCGTAACGATGACGATTTTTAATTGAATCGTTCCGGTCTGACTTCTCTATTTAATTTTATCTTTTTTTTTTACAAATCTCTCAGATTTCAAAACCTTCCCAAATAGACGGATCCGTTAGAAAAATCATTCAATCTCTAAAACAACCAAGGTCACATCGTCGTCGGGAGATCTGTTTCCCGTAAATTCTTTGATTCTTTCGAGTAACAAGCGTTTGGATTCTGAAATCGGATACCCGCTATACCTTTGTACGATCGACTCCCAGTTTTCTTGGCCAATCATTTCTTTCTCAGCATTGGTAGCTTCTGTGATCCCATCTGTATACAATACAATCCGATCTCCCGAACGAAGAGAAATCAAATCTTCCTGAATGTCTAACTCCGGAATCCAACCAATTAATTTTCCTTGTGGCAAACTGAGTATAGGTTTGGTCTCTCCCACTCGATTGATGATGAGAGGTGGATGGCCGCAGCGTGCATGGATCATTTCTTTGGTTTCGAGATTAATATAAATATAAGATGCAGTCACAAAAGCACCTTTCATTTTTCCAAGTAAGGTGGAATTGATTTGGGTCATGAGTTGGGCTGGTTCTCGGGACAACCTAACTTGTGTAGAAAATGCAATCTTTAACATGGCAGAAATGAGGGCCGCCGGAATCCCATGACCGGAAACGTCTGCGATCATCACACCAAGTTCTGTTTCTGAAATGGCATGGAAGTCAAAAAAATCCCCACCCACACTGTCCATGGGTTCGTAATAAAACTCTGATTTAACACCGAAAATATTTGGGGCTTCTTCAGGAAGGATGGAACTTTGGAGTTTCCGAGCAAGACCCAACTCATTCTGAAATGCAATGAATTTGTTTTGTTCTTCCACTGCCTTCTTTAAAGTGATTAAATTTTTAGCCCTAGAAATTAGCTCACGTTTGTCGAAAGGTTTTGCTAAGTAATCGTTTCCACCAGCTTCTAGTGAAGCAATGATATCCGTGATTTGATTTTTTGCGGTCAAAAACAAAATCGGCAGTTGGTATAAAGAATAAGACTCACGTAAAACTGTACAAACATCATAACCACTCATCCCAGGCATCATGATATCAAGTAACATAAGTTCGAATGGGCCGTCATCGCGAACCATACGGATGGCATCCCCACCATTTGAAGCCTCATATACATCACAACCAATCAGAGTTAAATGGTTTTTTAAAACTTGGCGGTTGATCGGTTCATCATCTACAACCAGGACTTTGATTTTTTCTCCATCGTATTCTTCGTTTGTTTCTTCAATAGGTTCAAATTCGGGAGATTCTCCACCAAACCATAAATCTGTTTTTTTGATGGATGGTTTTTCCATGGGGATTTCCCCTTCACGAGCAAGTGGCAAAGTGAATCGAAAGATAGATCCTTCTCCTTCGGTAGATTCCACCCAGATCGTTCCGCCATGTAATTCCACCAAACGTTTAGAGATAGCAAGGCCAAGCCCCGTTCCACCAAACTTACGTGTGGTGGATGCGTCTACTTGTTCGAAAGACCTAAAAATATCACCAAACTTTTCTTTGGGAATTCCAATCCCCGTGTCTTTGATAGAAAGGATCAACATTCTTTCCATAATTTCCGCAGAAACATCAATCCGACCTTTCTCCGTAAACTTAATCGCATTCCCAATGAGATTGAATAAAATTTGTTGGAGCCTTGCTTCATCTCCTAAAATGGGAGGAAAATCCATGGGAACATGATTCCGAACCGTTAGATTTTTGGTCACATAGAGTGGCCTTGAAATCACTAATACCAAATCACAAATTTGATGGAGATCGATGGCTTTAAGATCCAAATCCAAATCTCGATTTTTCATTTTGGAAAAATCCAAAATATCATCCACAAGAGAGGACAAACGTTTCCCTGAACTCACAATCATCCCCAAATTTTGCCTTTGTTCTTGGCTGAGTTTACCGCCAATTCCATCAAACATTGATTCGGCGATACCGATAATTCCATTGAGAGGAGTTTTGAGTTCGTGAGAAGTATTTGCTAAAAATTCATCTTTTAGTTTGTCTAATGCCAGTAACCTTTTCGAGAGAGACTCCACATCCGAAAAGGCCT
Organism: Leptospira kanakyensis; assembly: GCF_004769235.1. Lineage (NCBI taxonomy): Bacteria > Pseudomonadati > Spirochaetota > Leptospiria > Leptospirales > Leptospiraceae > Leptospira > Leptospira kanakyensis. The sequence goes on from NZ_RQFG01000005.1 coordinate 147,856, forward strand.
TACTAAACCGCCTAGACAAAGTTAGAGACTGAACTAAAATAAATACAAAAATTCCAATGGGGATGGCTTCGACAGTATAAACAAGCTGGTATGCGTTCAGTAAATCAACAAAAGCTGCAATGGCTACCGAGATGATCCCAATCGCAAATAACAAACTACTTTCTTTTCTAGCAAAAACAGCTCGGAACACACCTTGAAATATCAAAAAGATACCAGAAAGTAAAACGATGTGAAAGTATCCGTTTAACTTTGTATAAATGGGTGTAGGTAAAACTAGAATGAAACTGACAAAAACAAGTGTGGGAACAAGTAGAATTCTATGCATCCAACGAGGATAAAAGTTAGGATAAAATTCACGAAAAAAAGCAAAGAAAAGGTAAGGAGATAAATAAAAGGTTAGAAATTCAATCCGAAGGCAAAGATTCCAACCGAGATAAGGGGCGACCTCATTAAATCCAAACCTTTCACCGGTGAACAAAGTCCGAAGAGATAGAATCAGAGCGGCAAACCCAAACAATAAATTCCCTTTATCCGAACGCCTAAAGTAAAATAGTCCAAAGTGATACAAAGCGATAATAAATACTGCGCCGGTCAAAAATAGGGACGAGGCTAAGTCTTTTTCATTTTCTTCGAGGAGTTTGTTCCATTCACCTACATAAGGCGGCTCCCACATCCCTCCTTTGTCATGATGAAAATTGGACATTTCCACCAATAGCTCGTTAGGTCCTTCCTTCCAGGGAAGTGGGTAAAATTGAAATTCATAGGAAGGTATAGATTCTTCAGGGATTTTGGAAACCACACCCGAAGAACCAAGGAGTTTTCCATTCCAATAGACGCGAGATGCCGTAGCCAAATCCACAAGTTTGATTCCGTACACTGTATCCAGACTTGTTCCCTCTGGCCGTTCCAAAACCAAACGGTAGGTTCCAAATCCATTCCCTGTACCAAATTCCGAATTCCAAATTCCGGGAACCAAAACTTGGAGTTTGGTTTCTGGAAGTTCTGCCATTTCAGATAGGAAGGTATGGGGATAGAACTCCCATTCTCCCTCCAAGTGGACTGGATTTCCCTGGCTTTTACGCACAATTTCGGCAGGTGGTGTGGCGATTACGGATGATGCCGAAAGGCAAAAAAGAATAATTGCAAAACCAATCAGATGTAAGTGTTTATTGGACAATATTGCAAGTTTTACTCATTTTTTTAAAAATACGAGTAAAAAAGAGTACAAAAATTATTTAGAACCGAAGAAATAGACAGCTGTGAAACGATTTCGTTTTAGTTTAGAGACAGTTCTCAAATTGAGAGGTTGGCGAGAAGAAGAAGAAATCCGCAGACTTTCCCTAGTTGTCTCCAAACTGAATTCCCTCATTGGTGAAAAAGATACCAATGAACGAGAAATTGAATCGTCCTACGAAACCATCCTCTCTTCCTCAAAAGTGGGGACAAGTCTTTCCGATTATCTTTCGATCGAACAATACATCCAAGGTCTTATGCGACGCAATGAGGAACTTGACGAACGGATTGCAAGACAAAACGAAGAAGTGAATTTGGTTCGTAAAGATGTAATGGTTGCTCGTATGAACAAAAAAGTAATCGAAGTTTTAAAAGACAAAAGATTTGCTGAATGGAAGAAAAAACGAAATCGAGCAGAACGAAGAGAAGTAGAAGAATTTAATCTTCAACTAAGCAAACAATCATTATTCGATTCGACAGAAAGTTATGGACCTTCAAAATCTAAGAAAATTCCAAGAACTTTCAAAATTCTGAACCGTGAGGATGGTGGTGATGAACTCACTTCTGACTTCAAATCTCTTCGTGATTTTTATGAAAAATATTATCTAGGACAAGGCAAATCATAATGGCAAGTGTAACCGATAGCACAAGATCCTTCTTTTTAATCGTACTCATTTTTTTCCTAATCGCCATCGGTTTTTTTGTATTTGATTACTTCCAAGTCATCAATGCAGAAGATTACTTACCATTTTTAAAAAAACAGGCAGGACTCGTAAACCAAGACCTTCTTTCTCCAACAGAACTTGAAAAGTTGGAAATGGAAAAAGCAAAAGAAAGACTGATTGCTGACCGTGAAGAATTAGAACAAATGAAACGGGAGTTAGAAGAAAAATCATCTTCTTTACATGCAGACAAAGAACGTTTGGAGGAATTAAGAGAAGGAATCCAAAGAAAAGAAAAAGAGATGGCGGATAAATTAAAAAAAGACAATGCCCGCGCTGAAAAAGTAAAAGTCCTCGCAAACAAAGTTGCCAATATGCCACCAGAGTCCGCAAGAGATATGTTAATCAATTGGCCAGACTACGATATCATTGAAGTTTTTGAACAAATGGATAGAGATGCAGAAGAAGAGGGAAGGCAAACCATTACCACATACCTACTCACTTTATTTCCTGCAGAAAGAAGGTCTGTGATTTCCAACAAGTGGTTGGATGCGGGAGCCAAAAATGTTCCAAACTATGGCAAAAGCATTGATGAGGACAATGACGAACCTTAGTTTTAGAATTTATTTATTGGTTCCAAACAAAATAGATTTCACTGCTTGGATGGCGTCTTCCAACCGATCATTCACAACCACATAATCAAAGCTTGGTGCCTCGTCGAGTTCCCGAATTCCATTTTCAATCCGTCTTTCGATACTGGTTTTAGAATCTGTACCTCGACGGATTAGTCTTTCGATCCAAATTTCCCGACTCGGTGGTTCAATAAAAATCGTTACGGACTCTGGCCGCAGTTTTTTTACAGATTTCGCCCCTTGGACATCCAAATCGAGAAGCGCCACTCGATGGTCACGAATGGCATCCAAGATGGGAGCTTTGGGAGTTCCATAATAGTTTCCATGGACTTCTGCCCATTCATAAAACTCACCAGCGGCAATTCGTTTTTGGAACTCTGGAACCGAAAGGAAATGATAGGTTTTTCCGTCCTTATCTCCTGGTCTTGGCTCGCGCGTGGTACAAGAAATGGAAAAATAAAACTCAGGGTATTCGGCAAGCAGTGCAGCGATGATGGTAGATTTACCACCACCCGCTACAGAAGAAATAATATATAAATTAGGATTTACTTTCAATCTTCTGATTCCTCCTCACCCTCACCGATGTGGTTGTCGCCTGTTTCCAATCGTTTGGATAAACTTTCAGGGCGGATGGCTGAGAGAAGGATATGACCTGAATCTAAAACAAGAACTGATCTTGTTTTACGTCCACTAGTGGCATCAATCAATCGACTTGCAGATTTTGCCTCAGAACGAAGTCTTTTGGCACCAGCAGAGTCTGCTTGCAGGATGGTAAGGATTTTCGATACAAATACTACATTAGAAAATCCAACATTGAGTACCGGAAACGAAGACATGGAAACATAATTTTAGATTCTTCTAGATCGATCAAGTCGAATCGTTTCAATTAAATGAATTTCATGAATGCCAATATTCATGGCTTCTGAAATTTCATCATGTTTGTATCCCTTTTTGATCAGATGAACCACTTTATCAATCTTTGTTGCCGAAACGGGTAATTCTTCCAATGCCGATTCAATCGAAAGATCCACTTTATCCAAACTCATTTTTTGGTAGGAAGCAAAGGCTGGATCATTTGCTTTTGATACTTCGTTTAAAAATTCTCTTTTTTTGAGGCCATCTATGATTTCGTTACGAATCAAATCAGATGGTTTTTCTTCCGCAAATGGATTTCCACCAACCGTATAATTCATCTTAGGTTGAAAAGTGGGAACTTCTAAATTGTCCAATGCCTCTGCCGAAGGGGAACTCATCGGTTCCATTCCAAAAATTCCTTTCACCGCTTTGCCTAGTTTCCCAAAGGCTTGGTTCACAGCCCCTTCGGTTGTTTCTACTTCATCACTTGGAACGGGGATTTGGTTTGCTTGGTAAATTTTACCGATTCCGGTTCTTTGTTCTTTGATATCAAGAGCCGGTTCTTCTTCTGAAGTTAAATCAGGAACTAACTCTGATTTCATGGAAAGACCAGAGGATTGGTAATGTTTGAATTCTTTTACTAACACCTCCCCTTTTTCCATCATCGAACGAAGTGCCACCATCTTTGACTCTATGACTGCGACGGTTGCATCGAGTTCTCTGATCGTTTCCGCTGTGGCCATATCAATGGCTCGGTTTAGTTTTTTATCGTAATATTCCCCGACTGCTTTTTGAACTTTCGCAGAGATGAAAACATACATCATCCCACAAAATAGTAGATTGATTAAAACGAGAGAAAAGAGTTCCATGTCGCTCTCCTACAGAACATTTCCAACAACATTCCGGAGTGAGAACTTTAAGCTTTTAAATCAAAACGAGATCCCCGAACCAAACTAGGAGAGTCATAAACGACTCCTTCTTTGGTATAAGCATAAACCGAATTTTCTTTGTCTTGTTTCGGTTTCGCCGCCGAACTATGGTTACCTGATTTTGTTTCAGGAACCGTTTGGGCTCGGTTTTGGGTTTGGATCACAACCTTTTGCAATTCCACCACCTGGTTTTGGTGGGTAAAAGGATTCTCTGCCTGGGCCCTACGTGCAAAATCGTAGTGGTGGGCGATACTCGCGAAGTTTTCGTTTAGAATCATCGGGAACCCTCTTAATTCTTAGACTTACCACGCCCTCTCTTTTTTCTCCAGTCATTTTTCGCTTCGTCTGGATCTTCGTAAGGTGCACTGCGGATTTGGGCCTCTTCTTCGTAGAAAGTCTTAGCTTTGGTCTCGTGGCGGAGTTTGAACTCAGCATTGCGGATGCGGATGGTAACACCCGGGAAAATGGTCTTCTCGACCGAAATACGGCCATTGGCAGCCTGTTCGTCCATATATTCCGTTAGGGTTTGGATGTCCTTACCGGCCTCGGCGATTCGTTTTTCGAGTTTTTTGGTTCCTGCTTCCAATTTCTGCAAATGGGCATCTTGTTCGGCGGTAAAGCTGGCAGGATCCGCCTCTTTCCTTGCTTTTAGGGTGCGCATCGTTTTAGTCAGTTGGTCTAGTTTGTCCTGGTTTTCTTTTCGTTTCTCTTCGTATTCCTGAATCTGTTTAAGGATCTTTGGGTTGTTTCCCACAATGAGATCGGTTTGCGGGTTGGCTTGGGAGCCGATGATTTTGGCAGAGATCAGTTGTGCGGCTTGGATGGTTCCGCCCACAATCTGGCCTCGTTTTCCTTTACAGGAAATTTTTCCCCCAGCCATCAAATGAGAATGTAAAATACCTTCTTGGACAATGATGTCTTTTTCAGTGATACAAGTGGCATTCTGAATGAACTTGGCGACAATGTTTCCACCTGTGGATTCTACACGTGCCTCTTCCCTTCCCGTTACCCCTTGGCGGACAATGATATCACCATCTGCTTCGACAATGGCTTTCTGAACCGTTCCATAAATTTCAATGTTACCGGCAGCTTTCACAGAATAATTATCTTCTACGTTTCCTGTTATGATGATGGAACCAAGGAAGGTAACATTACCCGTACGAACACCTACGTCACCATTGATTCGGTAAACGGTTTCTACAGAAAGTCTACCGGCTGCATATAACACCTGTCCGTTGACCTCGGCGGTAAGACGCATTTTGTCTTCCGAAAGAATGGTTCCTTTTCCTTGTTTGAGTTCTGTATCCAAACCATCTTTAGCAGGTAAAACCATTCCAAACAAGTTACGCCCAAACTTTCCTTTTTCTGCAGGAAGTTTTTCAGCTAACAGTTGTCCCACGACAACGTTTTCAATCATATCTAAATCTTTGTAATCCACTCGACCTGATTGGTCTTCTTTGAAGTTGATTTTCTTTTCCGTGCGGACATAGTATTTGATTTCTGCATTTTTCCCGTTCACAGGGAAATCACCTTCCGCACCAATGAAAGGTTTGTTGATAATGTCTTCATCCAAACTCTTACGAATTTCATCTTCTTTGAGACCATGGGCCACACCCATACCTTTCAGTGCGGCCACAATGTCGGAAACTTCTAAATCACGCCCACCAGGTCTTGCTGGAAATACAGTCACAAAGGCGCGCATGTTCTCTTGTGCAATTTCTACGTTGCAACTAGAATCATTTCCTGCTTTTGGTTTTTGGTTGGAGATAAGAACGGGTTCCCCTTTTTTTTCTTTGATGATTTTGTTTAAGAGGTTTTGGTCAATCCCCGCCACACCACGAAAGGAAAGTTTTTTGGAAACGTCCGCCATGGACATTTCCATTCCTTCCCCAGAAGGAGGATGAACTGTTAAAAACACACCTGTTCTGTAAATTTTAACAGAAACTCGACCATCTTTATTTTTGGGAGTGACTAGTTCTTTTAAGTCTTTAGATACTAATTTCCCACTACCACCTGTTAGATGTTCATCAAGAAGGCTCAATTCATCTAATAACAAATCATCAGGAATGATGGAGGCGCGAATATGATAAGGTTCCGAAAAGAATAAAGATTTCTTCCCTCTTTTTAAAACAGTATAATCGATTTCATGAACTTTGCGGCCTAAGTGCCCAGAAGCAATTGCCAGACACTCTTCGATAGTATCGGCAATGACCTCCACTTGTTCTTTTTCCTTACGGTCGAACTCTTTCAGTTCCTCTGTAAGAAATTCAGAGAGAGACATTTCTAATTACCTTTTTTGGATCGCGGATTTTACTTTAGAGAGTTTGCTGCGGAGTCTTGCGACTGCTTTTGTATGGAGTTGGGAAATTCTTGATTCCGTAACTTCCAAAACTTCACCAATTTCTTTTAGAGTGAGGTCTTCATAATAATAAAGTACGATTACCTTTTTTTCTTTTTCCGGTAACGACTGGATGGCTTCTACGATTACATTTTTGATTTCTTCTTTTTCGATGATATTGTCAGGATTCATATTCATCGGAGATTCGAGAGTTTCCATAAAAGAAACTTCATCGTTCTCATCACCGAGAAACCAAATATCATTCAAAGAAACAAGAGAGGTTCCAGAAAGTTTTGCTAGGAGTGAATTGTATTCTTCCATAGAGACGCCGAGTTCTTTTGCGATCTCTTCATCATCTACTTTTTTGCCTTCTTTGTTCTCAAGCATGGCAATGATGTTTTCTAGTTGTTTTGCTTTTTGACGGATGGAACGCGGAATCCAATCCACACTTCTAAGTTCGTCAAAGATAGACCCACGGATACGAGTCATCGCATAAGTTTTGAATTTAATTTCGCGAGAAGGATCGAATTTTTCAATGGCATCTAACAGACCAAAGACGCCATAACTGACGAGGTCTTCAAATTCGACATTTTGTGGCATACCAATCGCAATCCGCCCAGCCACGTGTTTGACGAGAGGTGAATATTTTTCAACAAGGTAACTTCGGATCTCCGCATCCTTTGTGACGCGGTATTTTTTCCAAAGATCTGTCTCATCAAACTGATTGTATTTGTCTAGCAATCTTGACATAGGGAACCGAAGTACGGAATCTCTTACTTTATAGAAAAAATCGTAAAGAAGAGGAAATTACAAGAGGATTTTTTCTTATGTCCTCTAAAAACCGCAATTTTTCAGCTCTCTTGGGGATCATCCTTAGCCATCATGGTGCGAATCGCCTCCGCCATGAGTTTTGGCTCGTTTTTGATCGCAATTTTATCCACGATGATGTGATCTCCAAATTTTCCTGACTTAGCCATAGCAAGTTTTGCATCCATAGCTGCATCACCCACCTGTTGGACACCAAAGTCATCAGAACCCATCGATTCCGACCGAGCCGAATCCATTCCACCAGATTCATGGTCAAAGTCATCGGAATGGCTTTCGCCCCCAAATCCACCAATGGAAAATACACTGAGGAACTCTAAAAATTCAGGAACTTTCTTTTGTAAGACAGAGAAGACTCCAAAGCCCAAACCACCGAAAGCAAAAGTAGAAATGAGTGAGACAAAGAAGATATAACCAAGTCGGTTTCCAACAAGAAAACCACATACAGAACTGATAATGGCTCCAAGGACTGCAAATCCCAGTACAAATCCGATCAGCACTTAGTTGTCTTCCTCCATCTTCTCTTCCATTTCCTTCTCTTTGAAGTCTACGAAGCTAAAGAATTTTTTGAAAAAACCAGTAAGACCTTCTTCATCATCATAACCACCTTCGGTTTGTAAGAGGGTGTGAGTGACTCGAGTCAGACAAGCTGCTGCCTTTGAACGAGGAGCCCCAATGATGAATGGTTTTTGTTCGCGAATTGACTTTTCTACTTCTTCATCTTGGAAAATAAATCCTAAGTTTTCCACTTGGACTTCTAAAAATTGACCGGAGATGTCGATGACCCGGTCGGCAACTTTTTTCCCTTCGATGGCAGAACGCACACGGTTGACGATGATTTTGAGGTTTTTGTCTTTGGATTGAGAAACAATGGATTTGATTAGGCCATAAGAATCGGTAATGGAAGTAGGTTCTGGTGTTGTGACCACAACCACTTCATCCGCAGGCATCACAAGACCAATGACATTGGCAGAGATTCCAGCACCGGTATCGATGATCATTACATCATAACGATCGAGTTCTGCAAATCCTTTGATGAGATTGTTTCTTTGTGTTTCGTTTAAGTTAGCAAGCTGAGAGTATCCAGATGCACCAGCAATGATGTCCACACCTTCTGGCGTGGAGATGACGATGTCTTTCAAAGTTTTGTGGCCTTTCACCACATGGTATAAATTGTATTTCGGAATGATCCCAAGAAGAACATTGACGTTGGCAAGCCCCAAGTCACCATCAAAGATTAAAACTTTGAGTCCCGTCTTTGCAATGGAGATGGCAAGGTTTACGGAGACAGTACTTTTTCCAACACCGCCCTTACCGGAAGCTACCGCGATGATTTTGGTTTTTTTGACTGCATCCTGGGGTTGAACAAGTTTTAAACCAGTACCAGTTTCAGTGAGCTTTCTAAGATTTGCAGCTTGGTCCATCGTTACCCCTACGGCCTAAAGGATAACGAACTTGGTTACACGGTCTTTTCGAAGACCTCGCCCGCTATCCCTTTCAATTTTTCAGGAAAAATTACACATTCGGCAAGAAGTTTTTTCGAGGCATTTAGGATATCAAAAGGAACATCCTGCCCCACACTTAAAAATGCGAATTCCCTGTGAATAGTATCGGCCAATTCCACTACAGAACCTAAAAATTCTGCTTCATCTAGCTTAGTTAATAAAATTCTTTTATAACCGACCGACTCATACGCGTTTGCAACGGCCATTGCATTGTCTTTGGAAACAGTGGAGGAAAGCACTAAGACCGTTTCGATATAATCCTTTTCCCCAAAAACTTGGTAGAATTCCTGAAGTTTTTCCAGGTTTTCAGACTTTCTATGAGAGTAACCTGCCGTATCCACGAGGATGAGTTCGGACCCATCGCGGAGAATGGTTTCCTTCCATTTACGCAAATCTTTGGCTGCATAAAATGGCAAACCCATTGCATCCGCATAAAACTTAAGTTGGTCGATGGCCGCAATGCGGTAGTTGTCCGTTGTATAAAGGGAAACTTTTTTACCCATGTGCAAACTGTACTTTGCAGCAAGTTTGGCAATGGATGTGGTTTTTCCAGCCCCAGTAGGCCCCACAAAGAAAATGATTTTCCGTTTTCCCCTTGGAGTTCCGCTAAAAAGGTCTGAATCAATTTGAATTCTTTCTTCTAAATAAGTAACAGCTTTGTCAGTAACATTGGCGTAACGAGTGAGATCCACGGCAGACAACCTGCGCTCGAGTGCCACGGCCATTTCTTCTAAAAATCCAGAAGACATTCCTTCGTTTAACAAACGATCTATGATTTTTTGAATATGAGGGTGTCTTTCGGGACTTTGCGGTTTTGTTTGGGGTGCAATCTCCATCGGAGAGTCCTTCGCTTCCGAAATGGACAAACCAACAGCTCTTTCTTCCAAAGATTCGATTTCGTAAACAGGGGGGTTTTGTCTACGACGACGCTCGGAAAAAGGACGCACGGCATCGATATTTTTTTTACGAAGGAGAGGGTTCCCTCCTCCAATAGCAGCCAGATTGTTAGATCCAATTCCCACAAGGCTCGACTCAGGAAGTGAATCCGTTCTTTGTTTTTGTTTGATGAGTTCTTTGAGATCCTTTAACTTACGTTCAATTCTCTCTTTGGAGTTTTGTTTTTCAGGGACACCAACATCGATTTCATACATTCTTTGGGCCATAAGACCCGTCCCAAAGAGGCCACCTTCCGTGATCACTCGTTGGTCATAGAGATGGGCTTCTGGACCGTATTTCATCTTCATCTGCATGATGCAGTCTTGTAAGTCTTTGCCCCGGATTTTCACAAAATCCATAGAATATCCCCCGAACCTGGGAAAAATATGAAGAGTACCCTCAATTTGGAAAGTCTTTTTTATGTGACATAATAATTTCAAGACTGATTGGTGGGAATGCACGAAGAAAATCGAGATGGTATGGGAGATTGGAAAGGTGAGTGAGTTACTTTGGTAAGCGGGTTACGAAGGTGAGGGGCTTTCTTTGGAAAGTTGGTTTCGAAGGCGAGGGGGTGAGTTTGGTAAGCCAGTGTCGTTGGAAAGGCGGTATCTTTGGTAAGTCGCTATCGATGGTGGGTGGCTTTCTTTGGAAATGTAATTTCCTTTTGCTGTCGCAAAGTTTCGTTACAGAGGTGATTCATCGAGGTTGAGCTTACTTCCTTGTGACTGGTAAAGAAAGATCGAAGGTTCCTTCTGGGGTTGTTTGGTCGGACGCAAGTAACTAATTGAGGGACAGTGAGTTCGGAGAAGGAAGGAGAAATTTGGAAATTAAATAAACTTGGCAATCAGCATACTTTTGAAAGTGAATTTCTAAAGTATACCAGTGCAAAAGGTAAGTGACTTACTTTTTACAACTGCTGGAATTCAAGATTGTGTTTCCAGGGTAAGCAAGTCCGAAAGAATAGGAAATAGTTTTACAGTATGTCTAGTTTTCCTTCCAACCAACCGAAGAATACAATCGAATTTAAAGAGGGAGTTCCTATTTCAAAGTTATTTGATGACGTGTATTTTTCGAAAGAAGGTGGATGGGAAGAGTCTCTTTATGTTTTTTTCAATGGCAATGAAGTTGGAACAAAAATCAAAGACGGCACCCAATCGATTTATCGGATCGGAGAACTCGGGTTTGGTTCTGGTCTCAATTTATTTGTTACCTTAGACAATTGGAAATCTTTAGAAAATCCTAAATCAATTACTTTCGTCAGCCTAGAAGGTTATCCTCTAAACGCAGAAACCCTACCGACACTAAACAAAAGTTATCCGGACAAAACATTGTGGTATGAAGAGCTGATCACTTCGTACGAAATTGCAAAAGATACTTGGGAAAAAGATAAAAACAAAAACCTCTGGACTTATATTTGGGATCACAAAACAAATAAAAGCCAATTCACTCTAAACGTATATTTCGGAGACATCCAAATTTGCCTGCCAAGTTTTCCCACTATCAACTCCTGGTATTTAGATGGATTTTCGCCAAGTAAAAATCCTGATATGTGGTCACCTGAAATTTTAAGTATATTAAGAGACAAGTCCATCTCAGGAACTAGTTTTGCTACCTTTTCATCAGCAGGTTTTTTGCGAAGAAACCTCATAGAACTAGGGTTTGTTGTCGAAAAGAAAAAAGGATATGGACGTAAACGAGAAATGGTTTCTGGTTTTTTAGAGTGATATCCAAATGAATCAACACAAGAAAACGGCTATCGTCGTAGGGGCAGGCATTGCTGGTGCAAGTATTTGCCTCGCCTTAAAAAAAAGGGGCATTCAAACCATCTTGATTGATTCTGATTCTGGGCCTGCAGAACATGCAAGCGGAAACCCAATTGGAGTTGTTTATCCTTTTCTCACAAAACATAAAACAGCTGAATCTGAATTTTCCCTACAGGCTTTTATATATTTTTTATCTATTTGGAAAAACTTAAAATTAGGAACTCTGGTTCCACATAAAGATGGAATTTATTTCCTCATAGACAAAGAAGAGTCTTTTGATCGTTATTCACATGCATTACGTTCACATCAAATCTTAAGTCATATAGCATCGGAAAACGACGAACCGATCTCTGGGATAAGAGCCATTTTCTTTCCAGAAGGAAAATCTTTATCTCCCAAAGATCTTACTAAACAAATTCTGAACATTACAAACCCAAAAACCAAATACAATTGCAAGTTAGTTAGTTGGAATGAGTTAGAAAATGGTGAAATCCTTTGCCAAACGACAGATGGACAACTCCCATGTGATTATCTTTTTTTAAGCCAGGGATACCAATTTGAAGATGATCCAAAATCGAAGTGGTTGCCATTAAAGAAAGTTCGAGGACAAATCTTACAAATTCCTGAACAAAATCCAACAAATACACACGGTATTTTATATGGTGATTACCTCACAGCGCCCCTCCAAGGGTATCAAGTTTTAGGCGCCACGTATGACGAGTTCAAACTTGAAGAAGAAACAAGACTCGAAGAATCGGAATCTATGTGGGAAGGTTTGATTCAGAAATTACCAACACTCGTTTCTGGTTGGAATTTACCTAACGTCCGTTTGTTTCCGACCAGAGTCAGTTACAGAACTCAATCACAAGATCGTGGACCCATTGTTGGGAAATTGCCAGATATTTCCAAAATCGACCTTTCCATCAAATATCAAAATCGACTGAAAAAAGATGGGAAAGAAATAAAAATCCCCTACTTTGAACAAGTTGGAATACTCAACGGACTTGGTTCGAGAGGACTCACCCACTCTCTATATGCTGCGGAGATTTTAGTGTCTTCTATATTCAAAGAACCGGATATTGTATCAGAAAGAATTTTTAAGTATTTACAGCCAGATCGTTTTTTGTTTCGTATGTGGAAACGAGACCAGTTAACATAGACTTTAATTTTTCATCTTCCAAAACAGATACTTGGATCAAAAGAAGTAACACGGTAGTTTTTTTTCTCTCAAGTCCTCTTAAAAAACCAACATTGGCTCTCATTTTGATCCAATCTTTTTCAGTAGTCACTAGAATCTCATCCATTAAAATTTCCTCAGATAAGGAGGATAATGCTGCTTCATTAAACTCGAAATGGTCAGGAAAAAATTTTGTTCGAATGGATTCTGATAACAAAGTAGTTTTTGCTGTTTCGAAAACATGTTTTGGATTACCAACACCTGTTACTAAAAAGTATTTAGAATTTGGCTTGGGGAGAAAAGTTTTTTGAGCCAATTCATTATGAATCAAAACTTCTACTACAGAAGACTCAAATTGAGAAGAAAAAATAGGTAAAAAAGGATCTATTTTTTTTAGATTCGAATAATACTTTTCCAATCCATTTTTGTTTTTAGAATTTATCTTAGTAAAAAGAATTGCATTGGCTCTTTTGAGATTACGGATGGGTTCTCTTAAAAAACCCAAAGGAATGGTAAATCCATTTCCAAAAGGGGAATTTGCATCTAACAAAACAAAATCAAAATCTCGGCATAGTGCTTTGTGTTGGAATCCATCATCTAAAATCACAATATGTTTTTTCGAATGGATTTGATTGTATGAAAGAAATGATTTTTTTCTGTTTCTACCGATGATCACCTGTACGTCAGGAAACATTTCTTTATGTTGGCTAGGTTCATCTCCAAATAAATTCGGCGACAGACCATCGGCAAGAATTGCTCCATCCTTACTTTTTTCCGCTTTATAACCGCGAGATAAAATTGTAACCGCATAACCAGGATAAACTTTTCTGAAAAACCGAACCAGATATTGAACAAAAGGAGTTTTGCCAGTACCCCCTACTGTTAGATTTCCCACACTAATGACTAGAACATTTGGTAACTGAAAAGAGGAAGTTTCTCTTTGTTGCCACCAGAATAAAAACTGGTAAAACAAACTCAGAGGGTAAAACAGATAAAGAAGTATCTTCATTTAAGTTTCCGATGGGAAACCATTAGATCAACTGTGGCGTTTTTCCAATTCTTTAGCGATGGTAGAAAGGCTAAGCCCTTTTTCCACCATTAGAACTTCCAAGTGGAATACCAGATCCGCAATTTCGTGGATCAGTTCTTTTTCATTGGGATTTTTGGCAGCAATGATGACCTCACCTGCTTCTTCGCCAATTTTTTTAAGGATGCGGTCAACTCCGTCACGAAAGAGTTCTGCAGTATAAGACTTTTCAGGCAATTCTTCCTTACGTTTGCGGAGTAACTCTTCCAATTTCAGTAAAAATTCCATAATTTGACCTTCTATCGACCATAGAAAACAGCCAATCCATTTCGAAAAAGCGAAAATTGACTATTCAAAACAAAGGAAAAACTTTAAGATTTGAGTGATGGTTCGTAAGATTCTTCCTGTTTTTTTCCTTCTTTTCACAACTTCCTTATTTTCCGAATCTCCCTGGGGCGGTTCTATCCAAAAAGGTTTCGAAACGGCAAAACAGGACAAAAAATTCATCATCGTAGATGTATATGCTGATTGGTGCACTTACTGTTTAGTCCTAGAAAAAGAAATTTTTCCCGATCCAGAATTGAGTCGGGTTTTAGATAACTTCGTTAGAGTTAGGTTAGATGGTGAAGAATTCCCCAACTTGCGAAAAAAATACAATATCGAAGGATATCCTACGATTCTATTTCTTGATGGGGATGGAAACTATGTTACAAAAATTTCGGGACTCGCGACCAAAGAAGACATTTTAGGTATCTCCAAAAGACTGCTCCAAGAACCAAATATCGAATCTTACCTCAAAACAGAACTTAGACGGAATGTAAATAGTCCAGACATCCATTTCCGATTGGGTTTATTGTATTTCCAAAACAAAGAATTTGAAAAGGCAGAACTTCAATTTACAGAAGCCGTTCAAAAATCAAAAACTTTACCTGTCCTTAAAGAAAACGCACATTTCAATTTAAACTTAGTAAAATCCATCCACGGATCCAAAGAATCTGCCGTAAAATCATGGAAAGAATTTTTAGAGCTTTACCCTTCATCTAGCCGTAAAACAACCGCTAAATTATATTACGGACTGACTCTTAAAGATGTAGGTGAATCAAAACTAGCAAAATCAGTATTGTTAGAAATTAAACCAAAATTAACAATTGACTCGGATAAAGCGATGTGTAACGAAGCTTTGTCTGAAATTGAGAGAGGGTTTTAATCCCAACCAAATATACGTTTGGTGACCTGGTTGGGATTAAAATATTATCTGTTTCCGATAGAATAATAAGTAAAACCTAACTCATTCATTAGAGTTGGTTTGTATTGATTTCTTCCATCAAAAACTAAAGGGCTTTTCAGAAGGCTTTTGATTTTGTTAAAATCAGGTTCCCTAAATTCTCGCCACTCTGTTAAAAGTAACATAGCATCGGCACCTTGTAGAGCAGAATACGCGTCCTTTTTGTATTCCACCTTTCCATCAAAATAATACTTTGAAGTTTCCATAGAAGCCGGATCAAAAACTTGAATTTTAGCACCATTTTTATGTAATTCATAAATAAGTGGAATTGATGGAGCTTCTCGCATATCATCTGTTCCTGGTTTGAAAGACAGACCCCAGATTCCAAAAGTTTTTCCTTTCATATCTGTGGATTTGAAGTGTTCAAAAATTTTGTCAGTCAAACGTGTTTTTTGTTTTTCGTTTACATCTTCAACAGATTGAATGATATGCATTGGAGCTTTTACTTCTTCTGCTGTGCGTAGGAGTGCTCTTACATCTTTTGGAAAACAAGACCCACCATATCCAATCCCCGCGTATAAAAACTGGCGACCAATTCTTGAGTCGGTTCCCATTCCCTTTCTAACATCATCGTAATTAGCACCGACTGCGTCGCATAAATTTGCGATTTCATTTACGAATGAAATTTTTGTCGCGAGGAAGGCATTACATGCATATTTCGTTAGTTCCGCAGAACGTATGCTCATCGTGATGATCGGGTTTCCATTTAAAACAAATGGAGAATACAACTCGCTCATTTTTTTAGCTGCAATTTCTGATTCAGCACCAATGACTACTCGTTCTGGTCGCATAAAATCTTCAATTGCCGCACCTTCTTTCAAAAACTCTGGATTAGAGACAACATCAAACGGGTGTTTTGTGTTTTTTGCAACAATGGCCTTTACTTGATCAGCAGTTCCAACGGGAACAGTTGATTTATCGACGATGATTTTATATCCGTTCATCGTTTTACCAACTTCTTCTGCGACGGCAAAAACAAATCTTAAATCAGCAGAGCCATTATCTGAGGTCGGAGTGCCCACTGCGATAAAAACAAATTCAGAAGTTTCGACACCTTCTTTTAAGGAAGTCGTAAATTTGAGCCTTCCCTCTTTGTGATTTCTTTCTACAAGTTCAGAAAGTCCTGGTTCATAGATAGGAATGATCCCTTGTTTGAGATCGCTTATTTTTTTTTCATCTTTATCAATACAAATGACTTCATTTCCATATTCAGCAAAACAAGTCCCTGCAACAAGGCCTACATATCCGGTTCCGACCACACATACTTTCATAGGATTTCCAGAATTTAGATTTTTGCTTTGAAGGAAACTGTTTTTCTAGTCAGATTTAGGTTCGGATTGTATGAGAAATTCCGTAGGTAAATGACAGAGGCCGACAAATTTTTGGATTTTCCCCCGTTCTACTTCAAAATCCAAAACGGATTCCCCCCAAAAATAACTCCCTTCCAGGTGGGATTCCCCTTTGTGGATGGAAACTCCCAAACTGTATTTCCCTTCAGCAAACTGGACGGGGAATTGGAATTCCACCACAGAACGTTCTCCCTCATTTAGAACGAGGTTAGATTTTCCAAGGTGGTGGGAGTTGGTTCCGAAAATCCGAATCCCTTTTTCACTATCAATGTGAAAACCGATGGTTCCTTCTGTGACCTGTTTGGTTGTTTGGAATTCGATTCGGAGTATCGCCGTATCTCCGAGGAAATGATGACGAGTCTCTAAACCTTTTGGATTTTTGAGAAAAATATGAATGTCTTTAATGGAATCGGATCCAACTAAGGAAGAAGGTTCGGCACTACCAGCTAACACGTGCATATATTCTTCGATAGCTTCTTTGGGATTCCCATCAAACAAAAGATTTCCTTTGTTCAAAAGAATGACCCTTGTGCAAAAATAGGAGATAAGGCCAAGATCATGACTCACAACCAAAATACAGGATCCAAGATTGGAAAATTCTTTGATTCGTTTTAGGCATTTTTGTTGGAAACTTGCATCGCCAACAGCCAAAGCTTCATCTACAATTAAGATTTCAGGTCGTTTCGCAGTGGCAAGACTAAAGCCAAGTCGCATTGCCATTCCCGAACTATAGTTTTTTAAAGGAGTGTGACGAAACTCATGTAACTCGGCAAATTCAAAAATTGAGTCTGTTAGTTCTCGGATTTCCGATGGTTTGTATCCCCATACCAGTCCATTGTAATAGACATTTTCTTCGCCAGAAAGTTCAGGATTAAAACCAACACTGAGTTCTAAAAGGGCCCGCACCGATCCATTAACAAAGAGACTTCCTTTATCTTTTCTGATCACTCCAGTAATCAGTTTCAGGAGTGTTGATTTGCCGGCACCGTTTCTACCAATGATTCCTAAAATTTCGCCAGAACCTACTTTTAAATTTAGACTTTGTAATGCGGTGAATTTAGAATCGATTCCAAAGTAACCAAAACTTAGGCCTGTTAAGATCCTTTTCCAAGGTTTTGAAAATCCATGGTAATCCTTAGAAAGATTTTCTAAAACAACAGAAGCCATGGAATTTAAAGATGATCCAAAATCACTGATTGGAATTTACGTTTAGCAAGTAAATAAACCAGGAAAAAGGAAAACAAAAATGGTAAAATTTGAATCCAATCAAACTGAGGTGTGAAACCAGCAATGACAGAAGTCCGAAAAACATCCAAAGGTATGGTAAATGGATTTAGTCCGTTCCACTCTTTTAAATATCCGGAGGGATAATATAAAACAGGGATTCCCCAAAAAATTAATTGGCTCACCAAACGAATCAAAGGTGATATATCTTTTAATAAAATATTCAACCGTGAAAGATAATGTAGGAGTAACATCAAATACAATCCGGACAAAATAAGAACCAAATACCCAAGAACAACCCCAGAGAGATTTAACTTCCCTGAATAAGCTAAATATAAAAAAACAGGGATGGATGTGACAAGGCTATGGATGAGGAATTGGACAAACGGTATCCATAAAAATAAATCAATCCCAAGACTGGAACGTTTTAACAAAGTTCGGTTGTCCGTAAGGATTCCGGTGCCTCGCACCAAAAGTTCTTGGATGGGAATCCAATAGAGAAGTCCAGTCAAAAGATAGGCAGTGAAGTCTTCTTGTGTGGAGGGAGTTTTTAAATTGAGCACTAGAAAAACCAGTGCGTACATACTGATGAGCACTAAGTTCTGCAAAAACATCCAGGAGATGCCTAAAAAGGATCCTGCATATTGCAGTGCATAGTCACGCCGAACCAGAGCCCAAAGTATGGATATTTTCTCCATACTTTGATTGTCGGCCTGTGGCTTCCCGTTCTAGAACCAGAAGCCAGTATTTTGGTCTACATCCTCTTCAGGTTCCTTTGGCCAAGATCAGAGAGACTTGGGGACACCCACTCTCCTTTTTGAACCACTTCCCCTTGGAAGGCTTCCAGTAAATACTCTTCAAAGGTCTTCCCAGTTTGGTTCTGGGAAAATCCCTTTTTAGGACCTTGCCCCGTGAGGCCTTGGTCCTTGTGGCGGTTGTAAGCGGGTTGTTGGATGGATCGAACGATCATAGGTTTTTCCTCCCCGTCATCATGTTAGACGACATAAAACTAAAAAATAATACCAATAATATACTAAACGCTTGTTTACACTACTTAACATTTGAGAAGTTAAGTCAATATTTTTTTCGCGTTCTTATCGGTTTCTATATATAAATTTAGCATTCCCCTGGGACAAAATCCGCACTCCGGTGTTTTTTTTCATTGGGAGGATTAGAATATGTCCCTTTTCTAAAAAAAGCAACAGGAATGAGGGCTAAAAAGCGAAATTTCAGACCTCCATCCTGGTGGATTGGCAGAAAATTGGGGTTATTTTGTGGATTTGTTTCGTACAGAGTTTGTATGCTGTAGAAAAAAAGCCTGACCAAGTTTCCATTTCAGAACTTTTAGCGGCAGGGTTTCCTCCCCATTTGGCCGCCGCTTGGAAGGAAAAAGCCAAACAACCACCCGAAAATTTTTTAAAATGGAAAAAATCCCTCCAAGGAAAGGATGCGACTCTTGTTTCCAAAGTTTGGAAAGAAAAACAAATTTCTCTTTATCCAAACAAACACTTGTTAACCGAAAAAAGTAATTCCAAGTTTCCGTTTGGCTCCCACACAAATAAAAACCATTCCAAGGATTCTCCACCAAAGGATACAAAAGGGAATTCAGTGTTCTCGAAAAACACAAACGATCCGTCATTGGAACTTTTTTTTGGGATGAGTTACCAGAACCTAGATGTCCGGTATCTACCAAGAGAAGAAAAAAACCACTCTGCCGTTTTCCTCGGTGGAAGATACAAAGGACAGATTTGGATTTTAGAAAAACGAGATGAAAATTTTTCCTATGGAACAAACCTAACTTTCCAACAATTCCGATTCACTTCAGGGAACAGGTACAAACCCATTCCCCATTTTTATTTTGCCAAGGATCCAAATTTTTATTCACAGTTGGAACGAATCGGTTCTCCCCTACCCCAACCCATTTTGTTTTCTAATTTCCTCGGTTACCGGTTGTTATATGATAGTAAGGAATATGAATTTGGGGTTTACCATGCAGGTTCATATTCTAATTACCCGGGAGTCTATTTTGTATCACCAAACAAATCCTATTCGGGAGTTTGGTCGGGGGGAGATAACAAATCCAGTTTCTATGTAAATGATTCTTGGAATCCGCAAAACTTAGGTTCACACAGAATCCAATCCGAATCCATATTCAACAAAAAAGAATCAGTTGGATTTGTTTATTTAAAATCAGAATCCCCTGAAAAAAACTTTTTTTTAGATGCTACCGTATACCGAGATTCACCTTTACTCTATGGGATGATATCTCCGGAAGAAGTGAGACCACAAATCCCACAAACCTTAGGTTATACTAGAATGAGTTTCCAACACTTGGTTGGATCTGAATTTTTAAGTTCCACGGAAGGCCATCGGTATGAGAACGGAAGGTCTGGATTTTTTCCCTGTTTCGTCAGTGAATGGGGAAACTTAATTTATAGGTATAGAGAATACAATGAATCAGGAAATTATAATTGGAATGAAATGGGAAGGGCCGCATTTTATGAATGGAGAAAAGAAAAGGCAGTTGTCTCTATTGGGTTTGAATCCAGAGAAAACGGAGGGCAATGGGAAGGAAAATTGGCAATCCCCATTGGAACAGGGAACTTATTAGAATTAAGTGGTATATTCAGAGAAGGCCAACCCAAAACAAGGGCCTGGTTTGAAAACTGGACCTACGCCACCGATTTTAATATCAACTTAACCGACAGGCAGGAAATCATCAAACTCAAATGGGTGAGTCCGTTTCTATCACTCAACGTAAGTTATTCGGAAAAGGAAAACGATCCAAATCCTATTTTATTTATTAATTTTCAATTATTACAAAAAATTGATTTTTAATAGAGAAGGTCATCGGTACGGACTTCGATGTATTCAATTAACTTAAAAATGGGAACCGATTGTCTGTCAGAAAATTCTTTAGGATCAGCTGGGATTTTTTTAGGGGTAGGAAGAGAGGAACGTTTCCCCCTTTCATCCACAGAATAAAAATAATAACCAATCCATTCCCCCTTCACACGGTAAGGGTTTCCTGGAAACAAATCCTTCACAAAAAATTCTGCATCCAAATCAAATTTATTTCGCCGATAACGATAGTGGATTTCATCCCCATTTAAGTCGTAAAAAACAACAAAATCCCCTTGTTTGCCCTTAAAAAACAATTTCCATTCCAAGGGAAAAGTTCCCGATTTTTGAAACTCAGTTTTCCCATCCAAAATTCTTTTTTCGGAACGAGAAATTGGGCCCGTATAACGACCATTATCTTCAGATAAAAGAACTGTATCGGAAACAGCAAAAATAAAGATAAAAAGAGAAGTGAATGTTTTCCAATTCATTTGGGTTCTTCTTCCGGTTTATCCTCTGATGGTTTTTCTTCTTCTTGTGCCGTTTCTTTTCCGTTGATTTGGTCGATGGCTTTTTTGGCTGCTTTTTGTACTTTCGGACTTGGGTCTCGGTCTCGTTTGTATTCTAATAATTCTAATGCTTTGGGATCTTTCAAACTTCCCATAAATTCAATGGCGCGCAGTCGCACCATACTGTCATCATCACGAGCAAATTCATTTAGTTCTTGGAATACTTCTTTATCACCCATGGTAACAAGAGCACCGATGGCATAAATTTTTAAGGATTGGGCTTTTTTAGCATCCAACTTTCCAGCAGTTTTTTTTAAAGAATCCAATAGTTCATACAACTTAGGTTTAGCGGTTTCAGATTTTAACTTTCCAAGTGTATTCATCGAATAACAACGTAAAGTTGTCGGTTGGATTTCGTCAAAAGCAACTTCTATCAGCGCCGACTCTGCCTCTGCATATAACACAGCACCAAAGTACAAAGCAATTTGGCCACGCATATCGGCATTGTTAAACTTTTCCCGAAATTTGGTTTCAAGGAATGGAGCTGCCACTTTACCATCTGGTAATTCACCAAGAGCACTGATATAAAGACTGAGTGAATTGGAGTTTTTTGTAAAATCTTCCTTTTTTACTTTTTCAAGTAAGGGATTTGTTGCTTCTGCCAATTTCATTTTTTTTGCAGAAGTGACTGCTTGTTTGGCTACGTCTTCATTGGAATCTTCAAAAAGAGAAATGATGGTATCTTTATTTTCTTTTAAATCCAAATCACCAACGGTTTTTAAGAGGACTATTTTCATCCCCATATCTTTTTCCGTTTTTAATTGTTCACCCACTAATGTATATAGTTCGCCTGCGGTTTCTTTGGGAAATCGAGTTAGTTCATATAACGCTTGTTTTCTTTCTTGGCTCGTTCCATAACGAACCATTTTAGAAAGGACTTCTTTTTTTTTGGCGATTTGTTCAGGACTGAGTTCCTTCTCCTTCCCAAAAATTGGCGAAAGAGAAAGGAAAATGAGTCCTAAGATGAGAATTTGTATTTTACTGTTGTCCAGATTCCAATTCGAGGATGCGACGGTTGAGGGCTTGGATGAGGTGTTGGTTTTCCAAGTTTTGTCGGAACTTATCGAGTAGGTCTTTGATGTCTTTGGAGAGTTCTTCAATGTTCCAAGGTTTTTCGACATACCGACTGAGTCCCCCGTTATTAATGGCGTAAATTGCAGAATCAAGTCCCGCCTGACCCGTCAGAAGGATTTTGATCGCATCGGGAGCGCGGTGGTGCACTTGTTCCAAAAATCGATCTCCCTTCATACCAGGCATCACTTGGTCAGAAACAATCAATTCTACGATGTCATTGCTACTGATGATTTCGTCGATGAGGGAAAGCGCTTCTTCGGCACTGCTGGCAGTCTCGACAATATGGGATTCGCCAAATCGAGCCAGAAGTTGTTCCGCAAGCGTCTCCAATACCGATACTTCATCATCGACACATATAATATAACCTTTACTCATTTGGAACCCTTTCCTTGGAACAATATAACCTGAGTTCTTTTATGTCGATTCAGTTTTGTGGCAATTTGTAGATAGTTTTGGGTGGAACTGTGTCAAGAAGGGGGACCTTCCAGATATCCTTCGCATATTCCCGAATCGTGCGGTCGGAGGAAAATTTACCAGACCGCGCCACATTCAGAATGGATTTTTTTGTCCAAGTAGTTTCGTCCAAATAATCTCTGGCGACCAAGTTTTGGGCCTCATCATACGCACCAAAATCGGCCATGAGAAGGTAGTTGTCCGTATAATAAAGACTATCGTAGATGGGGCCAAAGATCCCAGGTTCTCCCATAGAAAATAAATTCTCGCGGATCATGAGGAGCACTCTATGGAGTTCGTCATTTTTACGAATATAATCGGCAGGTTGGTATCCGGCTTCTTTCAAACGAAACACTTCTTCTGTATGGAGCCCAAAGATATAGATATTTTCAGGCCCCACCTCTTCCAAAATTTCTACGTTGGCACCGTCCAAAGTTCCAATGGTCAAAGCACCGTTTAACATAAATTTCATGTTACTTGTGCCGGATGCTTCTGTTCCCGCAGTCGAAATTTGTTCGGATAAATTACTACCAGGAATGATTCTCTCTGCTAAACTCACTCGGTAATTTGGGATAAAAACTACTTTTAATCTGTCTGCCACATCTGGATCACGGTTGATGACCCAAGCCACATTATTGATGAGTTTGATGATGAGTTTGGCCATATAATATCCAGGAGCCGCCTTTCCACCAAAAATCACTGTACGTGGTGTCACTTCACGAGACGGATTTTCTTTGATCCTTCTGTACAAAGCAATCACCCTTAATATATTGAGAAGTTGGCGTTTGTATTCATGGAATCGTTTGATTTGTACATCAATGAGTGATTTTGGATTAATAGAAATTCCTGTTTCACTTTTAATGAGTTTTGCCAAATCATCTTTGGCCGTTTGTTTTACTATCTGCCAATCCTTTTGAAAGTCCGCATCATCCACAAAAGATTCCAATTTTTTTAATTGGTAAAGGTCTGTTGTAAACTCGTTTCCTATTCGTTTGGAAATGAGATTCGCCAAACTTGGATTTGATTGGAGTAACCAACGACGTGGTGTGATCCCATTTGTTTTGTTATTAAATTTTTCAGGGAATACTTTGGTAAAGGCTTGGAATATTGTTTTTTTAATGAGTTCGGAATGTAACTCGGCAACTCCATTGACGCGGTAGGAACCAATCACAGCCAAGTTTGCCATTCGAATTCGTTTTTCGTTTCCTTCTTCGATGATACTAACTTGTCTAATTTCTTCTTCTGACAATACTCCTTTGTTTCGAACCTCAGTTAAAAACCGGTGATTGATCTCATAAATGATTTCTAAATGTCTTGGTAAAAGTTTTTCAAAAAGTTCTACCCTCCATGTTTCCAAAGCTTCAGGTAAAACAGTGTGGTTGGTATAAGAAAAAACCTTAGTGACAATCTCCCAAGCAGATTCCCAATCCATTTCTTCAATGTCTAGAAACACTCGCATCAGTTCCGCAATCCCGATACTGGGATGGGTATCATTCAATTGGATGGAAATATAATCGGATAAATCTTTTAAGTTGGAAGTTGTTTCTCGGTATTGGATTAGAATGTCCTGAAGTGAGGCACAAACCATAAAGTATTGTTGTTTCAGCCTTAGCACCTTTCCTTGTTCGGTGGTGTCGTTCGGATACAATACTTTGGAAATATTCTCTGATATTGATTTATCTTGTACGGCTTTCATATAATCACCGTGGTTAAAATAATCTAAATTGAATTCTTCAGAAGATTTGGCGGCCCAAAGCCTTAAATAGTTCACCGTACTCGTGTTAAATCCTGGAATAGGATAATCATGAGCAGATGCAAGAACCGTTTCATCGGGAACCCAGTCATGTTGAATTTTTCCTTTGCCGGAAACACGAGTTTCTGTATGACCAAAAAAACCAACAGAAAAGGAAATATCAGAACGAACGACTTCATAAGGAACCCCATCTGCATCCCAATGGTCAGGCATTTCTAATTGGCTTCCATTCGCAATGATTTGATTAAAAATTCCATAATCATAACGAATTCCATACCCAAATCCAGGAACATTGAGAGTTGCCATAGAATCTAAAAAACAAGCGGCCAGTCGCCCGAGCCCACCGTTCCCAAGTCCCGCATCCGTCTCAAATTCTAAAACATCTGTTAGCTCAAAACCAATCCCTCGGAGCATAGTTTGGATTGTTTCGTATAACCCGAGATTGATGAGGGCATTCATGAGAGTACGACCCATGAGAAATTCTAATGAAAAATAAAACACTCGTTTGGGATTTTCATTCCGATAACGTTCGTGAGTCACATTCAAACGATCGATTAAAAAATCACGAATGGTGTGCCCAAGAGCTTTGTAGATATCTTCGTTTTTTAAATTGAATCTGTTTTTACCAATGGTATATTCCAGATGATGGGCAAATTGTTTTTCCATCGAAGCTAAGTCGGCTTTTTGTTCTTCTGATAAAAGGGTAATTAAACGAGGATTGTTGACAACCATGGTAAAAAATACTAACCATGGGTTTCAGAGATTCAAGTAAAAAGAGAAAAATTAATCTCGGGC
This sequence comes from Leptospira kanakyensis, assembly GCF_004769235.1. Taxonomy (NCBI): domain Bacteria; kingdom Pseudomonadati; phylum Spirochaetota; class Leptospiria; order Leptospirales; family Leptospiraceae; genus Leptospira; species Leptospira kanakyensis. The sequence goes on from NZ_RQFG01000005.1 coordinate 173,081, forward strand.
AGAAACCTTTCGTTCCAATGTGAGGACAGCGTCTTTTCCAATTTTGTGTTTTGCAAACCAACCTTGGTTGACTTCCAAAGCATACATCGCTGGTTTTCTTGAGTTATATACTTCTTCTATTTGGTTGGGTTTCATATCGAATGATTCTAAAAGTCGCATATCTTCTGAAAAATAACCAATCGATAGAGGGATGAGAGTGTTCTTCATCCAAAAACTTAAATGATCGGGACGAGGAAAAACAAATAACATTCCTTCGTCCTCACCAAGTTTGGTTCGGTACATCAGTCCCGTTGCCCTGGTTGAGGGAGTGTTAGCAACTTCTAATTTTAAAACACGATCGGCAACACTACCGAAAAGAATCTCGGGAGTGTTTGTTTGGGACGGAAAGGATTCTGCCTGTTTGCAAAAAGAAACCGTTAAGAGAACAATTAGAATTCCAATCCGTGATTTCATAAATTAACCTTTGAAGTTTGGTTTTCTTTTTTCTAGGAAGGCAGAAAGACCTTCTTTTGTTTCTTCGTCAGCAAACCTACCACCGAAAAGTTGTTTTTCCCATTCCAAACCACCATCCATATTAGTTTCCAACCCTTGGCGAATGGCAGTTTTTGCCGCCTTAATCGCATTAGGTCCACGAGAAAGAATTGTCGATAGTGTTTTTTCTGATTCGTTTAGAAGTTCTGCAGGGTCTGTCACTTTATTGATAAGACCTAATCTGAAACCTTCATCCGCAGAAATCATATCCCCAGATAAAATGAGTTCTGTCGCACGTCCCACTCCAATGAGTCTTGGAAGTCTTTGGGATCCGCCAAATCCAGGAAGCAAACCAAGAGTTACCTCGGGCAAACCTAACTTTGCAGAGGTAATCGCATAACGAATGTCACATGCCATAGCAAGTTCCATCCCACCACCCAAACAAAATCCGTTAATGGCAGCAATGGAGATAAGATTTGATAGTTCCATTTTTCGAAATACAGTTTGGCCTAGTTCCGAAAAAGCCTGTCCTTCTCTGACATTAAACTCTTTCATTTTTGCAATGTCAGCTCCTGCAACAAAGGCCTTTCCTTCGCCCGTAAGAATGAATCCACGAACGGCATTGTTGGATTCTAATTCGTCAACCATGGCACCAATTTCTGTGATGACAACATCGTTCAGTGCATTTAAGGCTTCTGGCCTTTTGATGGTAACTACTGCAAAATTGGATTTAATTTGGATATCTAAAAAAGACAAATGAATTCTCCTTATTCTTCTACTTCCAATATGAGAAACATGGTGTCATCAGAAAAACTATCCAGTCCATAGTTGGATTTTAACTCATGTAAAAGATTGATTTCTAGTTCTTTGATGTTTGTACTCTGTCTATGGCGGTTCAGGAGGGCCAGTAATCCTTCTGTTTCAAGGCATTTCCCTTCGGGATCTGTGGATTCAATGAGTCCATCTGTATAGATAAAAAAACGATCTCCAGGAGCAATGGGTAAAGTTTTCTCTGCAATTGGCGGGATCTTGATATTAAATCCGAGGATCGCACCTTGGGTTTCTAACTCTTGGTATTCTTCACCTTTATGTGCTAAAATTAAATAAGGGTGGCCTGCGTTTCCCAAAGTTAATTTTTTTTCGATGAAGTCAAAGAAAAGATAAATTGCCGAAGCATGGTATTTGTTTAAGTCGTGAGCCAGACGGTCATCCAAATAATCCATCAGTTTCGAAGGTGCTGTTTTGAAACGATAAGGAATGGTAGAAACAAGTACCTTCATGATGGAAGCAACCATCGCTGAAGAAATTCCATGCCCCGCAACATCTGTTAAAAACACTCCTACGTTTCCTTCCCGGAGTTGTACAAAATCAAAAAAGTCTCCGCCAATGACATTGGGACTTTTGCGATAATAAGTAAATGCTAAGTTTGGAATTTTGATATTCCCAGGAAAAAGTGCATCTTGTACTTTTTTTGCCAGTTCCAACTCGTGTAACATAAATCTTTTTTCTTCAGAAAGATTGTACATGTCTGTTGTATCTTTTCTTTTATTTAAAACAAAAACGGTGCCAAGGGCTGCACTTCCCCAATATACCAAAATTAAAAAGTATTTACTAAAAAAAGAAAACTGATCTGCAACAGTGGAAGGTAAGTTAAAAATATAAATAATATGTAAGATAGAAAAATACGAAGCACTAATAATACAAGCCTTGGGATCTAGTCTCGTACTATACAAAAGAATGGGGAAAATAAAAGACATGAGATAAGAATTTAATAAATAAAAACTCCCAAGTGAAGGGAAGGAATGGATTCCCAACATAAAAACAACATATACCAATCCATCACCCACAAACCCACTGAAGTAAATGACTCTTTGGATGGGAATGTTCTTTGTATAAAACTGTAAAAGTAAAATGAGTCTTGCAATCGACACACCAAGTAAAAAAGGTAAAACCTCCATTCGAATGTCTGAGAACGGTGGGGCTATGAGTAACGAATAAACGATGACATGTGTGATAAAAATATAAAATGTATATTCTTTATCATAACGGGCTTCTACTAATTTTAATATTTCCCATTCTGATTTAGTAGGTTTACGGAAGATTTCTTTAAAGTATAAATAAAACGAACGTGTCAATCAGGGTTCTCCCCATACCAAAGTTTGGATCTCCGATCCATTCAAGGTGATGGTGAAAGTTTTTCCAGTATCCAAATACTTGTCCATTTGATTCGCAAGTTCGAAGGCTTTTTTCTCATCTTCCATACGAAAGAAAAAGGGGTGGGACAATGCTTTGTAATTGTAAGGGAATCGTTCTGAAACAATCAATGTGACGCGAAAGTGGTCAGGCCTAGATTCCAAAACAATATGAGACACTTCTTTTCTAGTTAATATACGCACATCGGGGCGTAAATTCCAGGGATTGATTTCGGCGAAAAGAATCCCTGGTAAAAAAAAGCATAGACCGAGAAATCCTTTCATATAGAAATACAATCGGCAAATGAGATCGAATCCTTACATCATATCCTTACTTCTTCTCCTTTTTTGGACATGTTCCCCCCAGTCCTTCTCACTTCCTCCCAATCCCTATGCCGATTGGGCCAAAAACAATATTGGTTTACAAAGGAAAACCCTACCGTCTTTACAGGGAACATGGAACACTAGAGTTTATCCTTTGGATCCAAAACGATTGGATACACTCACCGCAATCAACGCCATCGATGGTATCGAAGACATACCGAAATCCACAAAAGATTTATCTTCTTGGAAATTGGAACTTACAAATATCCAAAAATCATTTCCGAAAGAAGTGAATGATCTTTTTGACTCACTTGTTTATGGAATTTATTTTGTTACCGATTTGGGTTCGACAGGCCTTACTGGAATTGTAAGAGATGATCATGGCAAAGCAATTGGTGGGATTATTTTTTTAGATTCCGATCTACTTGGAGATGGTGGAAACGACTGGGCCTCTAAAAAAGAATCTACTGCTTTTCTTCCTTCCAATGAATATTCGATTCAAATTCATTTGGATGATAGTAATTCCAAAGAATCCGCAATTCGATTCATCATCTTACATGAGCTAGGTCATATTTTATCAATTACCCAAGGCCATGCACCTGATTTTTCCGAACCACAAAGGGATTTTCGTAAATTTCCTCTTTTTGATGGGATTTGGTGGTCGGAAACCTATTCCCCTTACGAAGCTACTTTTTTTCCCGAAAGAAACAAAATCAAATTCTATCAAAAAACACCGACACTATCCTTATTCCCAGAAGGTAAATTTCTCTATAAAAAACTTAAGAATACGGGGTTTGTATCGTTGTATGCAGCAACCAATGCAGATGATACCTATGCGGAAGCATTTGCAGAATACATTCATGTTTTAATATTAAAAAAAGATTATAAGGTCATTCTTTCCACTGGGGCGGGTTCGGAAATATTATTACAAAATCCGATCAAAGGAGAAGGAGGAAGGAGGTTCCGTGAAACATTCCAAACCATTCTTAAGTCCACAAATCCTTAGTTTCTTATTTTTAATTTTACTTTTTTCAATCCCGGTGCAATCAGAACCCAAACCGGAAGAAACAAAGTCTCTCATCGTAGAAACAAATACGGAAATTGTATCGGACTTTCTTTGGCGAGGTAACTCCTTTGTAGGAGAATCACAAAATCGTAGGAATGGTGCAGCATACCAAAGTTTTACTTATGCACCTGCCCTCCAACCTTCAATCAACGTATGGTCTCCAGAAAAAAAATTCCAATGGTCACTCTTTGGAAATTTCCAACTCACCAATAGAGACGATATTGATTCCGACAAAAGAATTTTACAATCTAGGCCCGGTGGAGTTGGCCCTTCATACCTAGGAGAAGAAACCAAATCTTATGATCCCTACAACCAAGACCCTTGTGTCCAGTCTCTTCATAACAAAATTTCTACCGGTGCAGAAGGTTCCGATCCCTGTTTAGGATACAGCCCGAACCAAGGGTATGGACCCAAAAAAGAACCCAATGGGAACAAACGGGTCGATGGATTATTTTTTTCAATGAGTTATCATTTTGATCCTAGTTCCTTAGGGGAGTTTGCCGTTGGGATTTGGTTTTATAACACCTTTCAAAAAACTCCTAACTCCCTACTCTCACCCGGCACACAAAAACAAAATCCAAATGTTTCAGGAGGACCAAATAACACATTCAATGCGAATAATCCCAACGCAATCAGTAGGCTTACGTGGCATGAATACTTTGTACATTGGCAACTTCCTTTTTTAAAAAAATTCAAACCAACCATTTCGTATTTCACCCAATACTCAACTGAGAATGGAGGGTTAATGGCCGGGAAAAATTATCTTTCTTTCAGTGGATCTTATACCTTTCGGGAAGAAAAATTTTTTCGAATTATGCCTCATTTCAACCTTGGGTATGCTATGGGCAATAATGCGGTGGACAATCGGTACGGAATCCAAGACATCACAACATCAACTTCCTTTTTCTTTGGTGATTTTTTTATTAAATTCGCACATATCTTCCGACCTGACTTATACCTTTGGGATACCAATAATTATTATGGGTATGCAGGTGGAGATCCCAACAAAGCACATTGGAATCGTAGCTCTGAAGATGGAAAAGTCACGAATCCCTCTCGCGTTTATGGTGCGTACAATACCTCAATTTTAAACGCAATTGAACAAATAGACACTGGGAATTCCCTAAGGGATGCTTATGTCAAAACTTGGCTACGAGAAACATATACCTTACAAAATATCCCTGCCCATTTATTCTATGTTAGTTTAGGATATTCAAAAACATTTTAAACTCAATCTAAACTAATCAGATTTTTATCCTTTAATATTAGGAATAGCTTGACTAAAATAAAACACGAAGTATATTTCCGTCCACCTCTAGGAAAAACTATGAAATGGATTCATGATTTAAAAATTCGGATCAAACTACTTTTGGCGTTTATGGTAACCATATTATTAATGATTGTTGTTGCCAGTGCGAGTTTTTACTCGGCTCGTCAAATTTTGGCCTCTCTTCACACCGTATTCGAAGACCGCGTGGTGCCGATTAGCCAGATCAAAGAAGTATCAGATGCTTACTTGATTGGAATTGTCGATTCGGCAAACAAAGTCCGAGCAAAAAAAATCACTGTTGAGGAAGCATTAGAATCCATTCGGGAATCGGAAACGAAAGCAGATGAAATCTGGAAGGTGTATCTCGGAACCTATTTAGTTCCGGAAGAAAAAGCGATCATCGATCAGATGGAAAAGGAATTTCCTCCTCTCAAAGCCGGTGTCAAACAACTGAAAGTGTTACTAGAAACCAGAAACGAAGTGGAACTGGAAAAGTTTGTAACTGTGGATATGTATCCCATCTTTGAACCACTCACACATCACTTAGATGATTTGATTCGAGTTCAACTCAAAGTGGCAAAGGAAGAGTATCATAAGTCTGAAGAACAATTTGAAAGTTCTCTTGTTATTGTTTCATCCGTTGTGATCATCGCATTTATCCTAGTTTTTGTCATCGCTATCTTCTTTTCCGATTCGATTGCAGCCCCTATGAAAAAAATCGTGGAAGTAGCCCAAACCGTTTCCATTGGAGATTTGGATGTCGACTTGGATACTAAACATAAAAGATCTACCAACGGAAAAAAATTAGACGGAAATGAAATCCAACAGCTTTCCCAAGCCTTTATGGAACTTGTTTCGTTTATCAAAGAACGTGCCGAACACTTAGAACGGATTGCCAATTCTGATTTAAGTGCCGATGTGTCTCTCAAATCAGAACGTGATCAATTGGGCTTAAGCCTCAAACGAATGCTCGTCAACTTATCTGACGTTGTGGAAAAATTGTATTTCACTTCACAAGAAGTTGATTTGGGTGCACAACAACTAGCAGATGCCAGTACATCTCTTTCTGAAGCAGCAAGTGAACAAGCTAGTGCCGTAGAAGAAATTTCCGCGACACTTACTGAGATCAGCAACAGTTTCTTAGCAAATGCTGAAAATGCTGAACAAATGACAGAGTTTTCTGAATCTACCGCCAAACAAGCAATTGAGGGTAATTCGAAAATGAAAGATTTAGTTTCTGCTATGGGAGAAATTAGTAATTCTTTTGACCAAATTTCAAAAATAAACAAAGTCATCAATGACATTGCCTTCCAAACAAATATTCTTGCGCTCAATGCTGCTGTAGAAGCGGCAAGGGCCGGACAACATGGAAAAGGATTTGCAGTGGTGGCAGAAGAAGTCCGAAATTTAGCACAAAAAAGTGCCAATGCCGCTGATGAAACTACCCTTCTCATTGAATCCTCCATGAAAAAAGTAAAATTGGGAAATGAAGCCACTGAAAAAACTGCCGAAGTTCTTGGGCAAATTTCAGAAAGTGCTGAAAACGTAAGTGAATTAACAAAGGGTTTAGCTCTTTCGATCCATGAACAAAAGTCAGCCGTTTTACAAATCACACAAGGGATAGATCAGGTAACAACTGTTACTTCAACTACAGCAGCTTCTGCAGAAGAAGTAGCAGCTTCCAGTGAAACTTTGAAACGCCAAGTGGAAATTATGCGTTCCGTCATCATGGGTTTCAAACTCAAAGAGGATAGCTCAAAATCAACTGCCCTCGCCCGAGTGGAAAAACCTAGAATTGTATTGTAAGGCCAGATTATGAGTCAGACATTAAAGTCATGGGATTTAAATGCAAACGAAGATACAATGAAAGATTTGTATCTTTGTTTCAGTCTCGAAGAGAGAGACTATGCTTTTGAAGTGCGCCATCTAACAGAGATTCTAGCCCTTCCTGCAATCACAACGATCCCGGGAACAGCTCCTTTTTTAAGAGGAGTCATCAACATTCGAGGGAAAATCATTCCTGTTATGGATGTTAGATTACGGTTTGATATCGCATTCAAAGCATATCACGATAGAACTTGTGTATTACTCATTGAACTAGATGGATTACCTCTAGGACTCATTGTTGATAAAGTCAACGATGTAGTGAGAATCCCCGTAGAGAATATTGATTTGGCTCCGAAAATAGGCGAATCCAGATCATCTAGATTTATCTATGCCACAGGCCGTGTGGGAGACAGTGTCAAAATTTTAATCAACTTACAAAGATTACTCACACAAGAAGAGGCTCATTTGATTAAGGATATTCCGGGAACCTAGTCCATGGAAAGAGATGATGTTTTAGAATATCTACTCGAAGCGAGAGAAACACTTGAAAATATCGAGAAGGAATTACTCCATTTCGAGAAATCAACGTTAGATGGAAGTTTGGTAGATAGAGAACTTCTCGATACTCTGTTTAGACATTTCCATACCGTAAAAGGTAGTTCTGGTTTTTTTGGACTCACTGCCATTGTGAAAATGGCACATGCTGCCGAAAACCTTCTGGATTATTTGAGAAAGAATCCAGAAGCCCAAGACGCAGACACTCTCGAATTTTTAATCACAGCATTGGATTACTTAAATGAACTCGTGGAACATGAAGAATCTTCTCCAACAGGTGGAGATTTTTTTTCAGAAGGACAAACGCAGTTTCTTAACAAACTCAATCAAAAAAATGAATCAATTCGAATTTCACTGACTCATACACAAGAAGAACCTTCGACAAGACCTTCGTCACAAGAGTTTGGACTATTTACAAACGAACCCGCAAAAGAAATTCCAAAAGAAGAATTTGGACTTTTTACAGAAGATCCAAAACCAAAGATTGTGGAAGAATTTGGTTTATTTTCAAAGGAGGAAAACCCATCTACCAACGAAGAATTTGGTCTTTTCCACAAACCGACAGAAACTCTACCCAAAGAAACCGTTTATAAACAAGAAGATAGTTCTAAAACTGAGAAGAAGGTTATTGTAAAAAAAGACATCCGCATCGATACAGACAAGTTGGATTCTTTGTTAGATATTGTTGGTGAAATTGTCATCACAGAACCTATGGTCACAGATCATCCTGACATCACCAAACTAAAGTTAGAAAATTTTCAAAAAACAGCCTTACAGTTAAAAAAATTAATTCGGAATCTTCAAGACATCACACTTAGTTTACGTATGGTTCCCATTGCCGGTGTTTTTTCAAGGATGGAAAGATTAGTCCGCGATACAGCAAAAAAAACAGGGAAACAAGTAGAACTCATCATTTCTGGAGAAGAAACAGAAATCGATAAATCGATTATTGAAGAAATGTATGATCCTCTTGTCCATATCATCCGTAATGCCATTGATCATGGTTTAGAAACACCCGAAGAACGAAAAGAAGCGGGAAAACAAATACAGGGCAGCATCCAACTCACTGCCACTCAATCGGGAAAAGAAGTTTGGATTGAAGTTCGGGATGATGGAAAAGGATTAAGCAGGGATAGAATTCTAAACAAAGCCATGTCTCTCGGACTTACCTCACCCGCGGAGGCAGAAATTTTACAGGACCAAGAAGTTTGGGAATTTTTATTTCATCCCGGCTTCTCCACAGCAAAAGAAGTGACAGACCTTTCCGGTAGAGGTGTTGGTCTCGATGTAGTAAGAAAAAACGTAACCACACTCAAAGGATTTGTGGACGTATTTTCAGTTTATGGACAAGGGACAACATTTCTCATTCGTGTACCATTAACTTTAGCAATCATTGAAGGGCTTGTAGTTCGCAAATCAGACACTTATTTTATTTTACCTTCTGTTGATGTAAAAGAATCTTTATACGTTACTAATGAACCAATTAACGAATTGTATAAAAATAATCATAGTATCCAATACAGAACCAATCAAATTTCCATAGTAGATATTGATTTATTGTTTGGAAAAGATTCGGATCTAAACGATCAAAGGTCATTAAAGGAAAAATACGTAATCGTAACAGAATCACATGAAAAACAAATGGGTATTGTTTTTGATGAAATTCTTGGAAGTCAATCTATCGTCATCAAACCGATATCACCCATTTTCAAAAATATCAACGGTCTTGCCGGTTGCACCATTCTTGGTAATGGCCATGCAGGTTTAATTCTGGATGTTAGAAAGTTAATCAGCAGCCATTTAACTTCGGTGACTATATGAAAAAACATACAGTCATCGTTGTAGACGACCAAAGATCTGTTAGGAGTATGATCAAACGTTGGATTGAGTCTGATCCAAACTGGGAAGTCATCGGAGAAGCGGCCAATCCTTTTGAAGCCAGAGACTTAATTGTAGAAAAACAACCAGAAGTGATGACCTTAGATGTACATATGCCTGGGATGGATGGAATTGCTTTTTTGAAAAAATTACTTCCGCAACATCCAATGCCTGTCATCATGTTTAGCTCTTCCACAACAGAAGGAGCATCCATTACATTAGAAGCACTAGAAGCAGGTGCTTTTGATTATGTTACAAAACCAATTGGAACCCCAGAAAGTTTAGCCGAAGCAAAAGAAGACTTACTTTCGAAACTTAACGAAAGTTTAAACTTTAACAAGTCAAACATCAGCATTGCTCTCAAAACCAAATTTCCACCAACAAATAAAGAAAAACTAAAAACAAATTTCAAACGAAAGTTTATCTTAATTGGATCTTCTACAGGGGGAACAACTGCATTACGAAAACTACTTGATGAGGTAGATGAATCATTCCCACCAATTCTCATTGCCCAACATATGCCAGAAAACTTTACAGCCCTATTTGCACAGAGATTAAATGCAGAGCTTAAAATCCAAGTCAGAGAAGCTAAAGATAAAGAACTTTTACAACTAGGTCATGTTTATATTGCTCCAGGAAATTACCATTTAGGAATTCAAAAACTAGGTTCCGAATATTATACACGTATCTTTCAGACAGATAAAAAAAACGGGCACAGACCTTCTGTTGACGTATTATTTGAATCCGCTGCCGAACAAGAAATTGCAGGAAATAGTATCGGAATCATCTTAACTGGGATGGGAAGTGATGGAGCCAAAGGTTTGTTGCAACTCAAAGAACAAGGTTGCCTTACCATTGGACAAAACAAAGAAACTTGTGTAGTTTATGGAATGCCAAAAGTTGCTTATGAATTAGGAGCAGTTTCCTACCAAGTCCCACTCGGTGATATTGTTGATAAAATAAAGGAAGTAGCATCCTTATGATTCCGCATAGTTTGTTTCTTGAATCTCAACATACTGATTCACTAGCAGATACATTAAAAGAAATTGGATATACTTTCGAAAGGGTACACTCACTAGATGAAGTGGCAAAAACACTGGATGAAGGTAAATTTCACTTTTTAATTTTTCATGTCACAGATGTAGAAAACCCTGAGGCTCAAGAAAAACTTACGGAGTTTGTAAAAAACCATCCTTACACACTCATCATCCTCGTCACCGATAGCACAAAATGGGACGTTACTGCTTCTCTACTAAAACAACATAAAGTTTATGATTTCATCCAAACCCCAATTGATGTTAGCCACTTACAAATTACATTGGATCGTTCGCTTCAATATTTACTAACAAAACAAAAGTCACAATTGATCTACGAAGCAGAAAACCACCTCTACAAAAGGATGGTGGAAATTTTTGATTGGAAAAAATCTCTTACACATAAAGAAAACGAGAACATTGCCGCCGACATCATCCACCAAATGAATATTAATTTATTCCAAGGTAGTGGGATTGGAACTTTGATGAGTGTTGTCAGTATTCTGATTTCAAAAAGCAAACTAGACTTGGAGGGAAAAAATTATTCCATTCCCAAACCGGTAATGGATCTGCTTTCTGAAAATTATGAAGCTGCCAAAAGTATGTTTGATAGTATGTCGATTTCACAATCAGTAATTGATGATGAAATGCTTGTGGAAAATATGGAATCACCGGCAAAACTACTTTCGATCATCCAAAATGAAGCAGAGTTTCTAAACGAAGCATTGGATATCAAATCACAAAAGATAAATCTAAGCCAAATTCCTTCTTCTGTATCTGGAAAAAAAATCCACTTCGATGAAACAAAACTTTCATACGTAGTTCGAGAAATTTTCTTAAATGCAATCAAATATTCAAGAGATAAGGATGTAATTTATTTAATTTTCTTTCATAAAGAAAATTTTTTGGAATTGAAGGTAATCAATCCTGCTTATCAAAATAATGATGGAACCAATGGTATCCCTGAGAAGTTTGAATCCTTTGTATTTGAACCCTTTTTTAGAATTTCATCAGTTGTAGATGATAGTTATGCTAAATTCGAACAATTCAGATTTGGTTTAGGATTACCATTAGTAAAAAAAATCATGGACCAACACCAAGCAAACGTTCAAATCTATAATATTGAAAACAATTTTAGAAATGAAAACACAAAAGATATATGTTTAACGATTCGATTCCCATTAATAGAAGAGGAGAAATAAAAATGGCTAGAATACTTACAGTAGATGACGCACCGGCGGTGTTAAAAATTTTGAACTTGGTGTTAACAACGGAAGGTCACGAAGTTACTTCGGCATCCAACGGAATGGAAGCACTTCAAAAGATAGAAGCTACAGGATTTGATATAGGAATTTTTGATGTGAACATGCCCGGTATGACAGGAATTGAGCTGACTGAAAAAACTCTAAAAACTGAAAATGGGAAGTCCATGAAAATTGTTATGTTAACAACTGAGTCTAGTGATGAAATGAAAAACAAAGGCAAAGCTGCTGGAGCTGTGGGCTGGCTTGTAAAACCATTTGCAAACGAATCCTTACTCAAATTAATTTCACAACTTACTTAACAACAAAACAAAATGGCATCGATCCTCGTAGTAGACGACTCTCCAACGGTTTTAAACATTGTCCGTTTAGCTCTCAGTAGCCAAGGACATTCCGTACAAGCCTGTAATACGGGAGAAAAAGCTATTGAAATTCTAAATTCTGACCCTTCCATTCGGTTAGGAATTTTTGATTTTAATATGCCGGGACTCAGTGGAGTGAACCTAATCCAAGAATCCAAAAAAATAATCAAAAACAAAGATTTTAAAATCATCGTTTTATCCGGAGAAAACAAACCGGATATTATTTCCAATGCCTTGTTTAATGGAGCCGATGCCTGGATGGTAAAACCATTTAACAATGAAGAGTTGATTAAACAGGTAGCGGAGTTATTTGAGAACGATGCTTCCTTTTGAAGTAAATGTAATTTTTGCCGTGACGGTCATCTCGGTGGTATTCAACACCTCGATGGCAATTATCATTTATTTCCTTTCAAAACAATCTAGATCAGAAGTTCGTCTTGGTTACACAGCCATTTTTCTAGCAGTTTTAGTTTTTAGAAATTTTTCCCTTTTTCTTTTTGGTGACGGAAACGAAATTATATTCTTTTTCTTTTCTGAAAGTTGTTCGATCTTTGGTTCTTACCTATTGATTGCTGCCGTTTTTCCCATTGCCAGCAAACGAATTCATCCTTCTAATATTTACTTTTTATCCGTATTTATTTATGTATTATTTGTTTCGTTTCTTTTAACAGATCTAAGTTTTTTTTGGAAAGCCTTACCTTCTTCCGTTTTTAATGCAAGTGCTCTGATTCTATTTGGAATCATTGTTTTTAGTCTAGACACATACCCTAAAGTTTTTCGAATCTTCTTCCTAACAGTCTGCCTCATCATTGCGGCACAAAGAATCACCTTTCCTTATCTTTTTAGTTTAGAATGGTATAGACCAATTGGCTATATTATAAATACCTTATTTATGTTTTTATTTGGAGTTGGTTGTATTTTATTTAACTTCAATATCCAAACGAATAAGTTAAATCTATCATTAGGAGAGTTAGAGTTATTACAAAAAACTGTCAAAGATGTAAACGTTCGTTTGCTCATTATGTATAACCAACTTCCAGCCATTATCTATAATATTGAATTTTTACCAGAACCTCGAACCTCATACATCAGCCCGAAAATGGAGGAGATTACCGGTTACGGATTAAGTTACTTTTACGATAATACAGATTTTTTTAAAGACATTGTCATTCCCGAAGACCAACACAAAATTTCAGAACTTTATGCTGGCAATTCACCCATAATCTTAAGAATGATCCATGCCAATGGTTCACTTATTTGGACGGAACATTATGTAAATGTTTCTTTTGATATTTTAGGAATTGAAAAACGCATTGATGTGGTTGCTCTTGATATCACAAAATCAAAAAAAACGGAAATTTCTTTACTCCAGGAAAAAAACTTAAATACAACTGTTTTTGACAATGCAGCAAACTTAATCCTTTTAACCGATGCAAAAGGACTTATTGAAAGTATCAATTCAGCTACAGAATCAATCTTAGGTCTTCGAAAAAACGAAGTCATCGGGAATTACATTCAAGATGTGATTTTACTTCCGGAAGATCGCGATTATCTGAAAGCAGTTTTGGATGATGTAAACGAAATCCAGAAAATTGCAGAAAGTTTGATCTTACGTTGTGTAACCACTTCCAATCGCATTTTATATTTAGAATGGAGACTTGGAATCATACGCGACAATCGCAATGAACCATCAAAAATCATTTGGATTGGAATTGACCAAACTTCAAAACGATCAGCAGAAATTGAACTAAAAGAACTTAACAAATCTTTGGAAGAAAAAGTAAAGGCAAGAACCAAAGAACTCCAAGCGAGCAACTTTGAACTCAATTCTGCTCTATTTGCATTAAGAGAGGCACAACAAAAGTTAATTCAAAACGAAAAGATGGTTTCTCTTGGCCAACTAGTCTCTGGACTCGCACATGAAATCAACAATCCAATTGGAATGATTAAATCATCTGTGGAAACCTTGATATCAGAATGGGAAGAAGAAAAAATCCATGAGTCAAGTATTCGTATCAATGAACTAATACAATTCATCCTTGATACCGACCCAGGTGGCCTTCGCATTCTAACAGGGTTATCGAATCGGCAGGCTCGTAAATCCATGGTAGAAAATTTCAAAATCCACTCGGTTCCTTTAGAAGGAGAACTGGCGGAACTATTTGTTGATTCAGGAATCCGAAATCTTTCCAATGCAGTCATAACAAAAATAAAAGCAGTCATTCGTAACCACGAAGATTTCCAAATACTACGAAGACTTTTGTTAGTAAAACAATCATCAGAACATATTTTATATTCAGTCAAAAGACTTTCTAAAATTACTTATACATTAAAAAACTTTGCAGGACTACAATCAAATCTCGAACTTAGTGATTATTCATTATCAGACACCATTCATTCTGCAGTTTCGTTATATAAAGAACATTTTTTAAGAGATATCAATCTAATACTTAACTTAGAATACAGTGGTAATGTTAGATGTATCCAAGGGGATCTTGTGCAACTTTGGAGCCAAATCATTTGGAACTCCATCCAAGCGGTAGCAGCCAAAGGCACATTACAGATTCGAAGTTTTAAAAGATCCGAAGTTGTATATATAGAAATTGAAGACTCGGGAATTGGGATTCCACAAGAAAACCATTCAAAAATATTTATGCCTTTTTTCTCAACAAAAACTACCGGTGATGGTCTTGGACTTGGATTGTATCTTGTTAAAGAAATCGCAAACAGACACAATGCAAATGTTGAATTCGAATCAATGCCAGGAAGGACTATTTTTAAAGTTAGATTTCCTCTAACTACTTAATTACTTAATCGAAATTTTACCCGTATTATCTGTTTTTCCGATTATATATGCCGACTCACCTAAGATCTGTAATTCGGTCATAACAGAGTCTGCAATTTTTGAATCAACAACCAAAATATAACCGACCCCCATATTAAAAGTTCCAAACATATCATGACGATCTAAACTATGATCTTTTTCTAATTTAGAAAAAACATAACTTTCGGGAAGAAAATTGATTTCAGCACCAATACCAGCCGGTAATACCCGAGGGATATTTTCGTAAAAACCGCCACCTGTAATATGCACCATCCCTTTAATTGAAATCTTTTCGATTAAAGAAAGAATCGTTTTTACATAGATCTTAGTTGGTTTAAAAACATGATCTTTTAAGAATTCTAATTCAGAAGAGGAGGAAGGTAACTTGCCATCCTTTAGTAACAACTTACGAATGAGCGAAAAACCGTTGCTATGTGGGCCAGAAGAACCAAGTCCGATGATAGAGTCACCCGCTTTGATGGATTTTCCATCAATCATCTTTTGTTTTTCAACTACACCAACTACAAAACCTGCCAAATCGTATTCGTCGTCAGGCATCACACCCGGGTGTTCTGCAGTTTCTCCACCCACAAGAGCACAATCAGCTAAAAGACAACCTTTTACAATTCCTGATACAATGGCTTCCATTCTTGGTAAAAAAAGTTTACCACAAGCAATGTAATCTTGAAAAAACAGAGGTTTCCCTCCATTCACAAGAATATCATTCACACACATTGCCACAAGATCAATTCCAACGGAATCATGAATGTCTAATAAACGTGCCACCTGGAGTTTTGTTCCAACACCATCTGTTCCGGACAAAAGGATGGGTTCGTTATATGATTTTAAGAAACTAACATCATAACATGCGGCAAAACCACCAAGTCCACCCAATACATTTTTGTTGTGAGTGGAAGCTACATTTGTTTTGATTCTTTTTACAAACTCCTGTCCCTTTTCGGTATCAACACCTGCATCTTTGTATGTAACTTTGTTTGGATCAGACATGGAGTTTTCCTGTAGTAGTATTGATAAGGGAGAGAGTATGGTTGGGTGTGATTGTTTTTGCAATCCTTCCAGCAAGATGTACATAATCAGAATCTGACGTATTCAGAAGGATATCTAATTGGTTTTTATTCTCTTGGAAATCGGGGAGATTTAGAATTTTTTTCATATGAAGAGTGGTTCCCAAATTCCCATCATATACTTTTACTTTTGGGTAATTGTATAAAATACGTTCTTTTAAAAAAATATAGTGAGTACAACCTAACACAAAAATATCACAATCCTTCACTACGGTTTTGATTTTGGAATCAAAAAGATTCCATGCATCTTCCCAAAGATCTTTGTCGATAAGTTTTGCTAAACCTTCACAAGGGACGGGAAGTATTTCTGTTCCTAAAGGAAACCCAGATACTAAGTTTTTAAATTTATCTTCTTTTAAAGTGAGGTCTGTTGCAAATACAGCAATTTTAACACCAGGATTTTGGGTCACGGCTGGTTTTAAAGCAGGTTCCATTCCAAAAATGGGAACTGAATGTTTTGCCCTAAGAAAATCTGCTGCTGCTGAGGTGGCCGTGTTACAAGCAAATAACACAGCTTCACAATCTTTTTCGATCAAATACTCAAATGCATTTTTCGAAAGTTCTAACACTTCCGATTTGGATTTTTGACCATAGGGAGAATTAATCAAATCACCAAAATAAATATAATCAATATTGGAAGTTTCTTTCCACAATGTGCGGAGTACGGAAAGCCCACCGAGCCCCGAATCAAAAATTCCAATTTTATATCTACCGCGAGAATTCATTTAGGATGCTAGATACTTCCTGATATTTTCCGCGAGTGTGGTATAAATCCATTCAAACTTTGTTTCGTCTTCCTCAAGTAAGGTGACACGAAATCCATTTCGATTACAACAAAAAGAACTTAGTGGAACCACACAAATACCAGCAGAAGCTAATAGATGCAATACGAACCTTCGATCAAGGGCTGCTTTCTCCATCAGTGGTGCCACAAAATCACCAACCTTAGTATTTGCTATAGGAAGGGTCATATGTGGTTTTAATGCCCCATCCTCAAAAAGAACTGTTAAATAAAAAGCTCCCTTTGGTTGGATGACTTTCACACCTGGAATTCCAGTAAGGATTGAAGTTGCCTTTTCTGCTCTTTTTTTGAATTTCTGATTTCTAAACTTTAAATGATTTAAAAATTCAGGATGCGAGTAAACAAGTGGAATCGAAAGTTGCGGAAGAGTTGTCGAACAAACTTCCAACATTTTTGCATCTAACAATGATTTTATGTATCGCTCAAAGGTTGGATCATTCTTGCGATTGAACACCTCAAGCCAACCACAACGAGCACCTGGCCATGGATATTCTTTCGAGATGGATCTAAGTGCAAATCCACAAACTTTATCACCAATCACTTCTGATAAATGAATACTTCCCCATTCTGAATAATTGACATGGGCATATGTTTCGTCACAGATCAAAATGATGTCATACTTCTCACAAATTTTGACAATCTCTCGCATGACTTCTTTTGGGTAAACAGCACCTGTTGGATTGTCAGGATTGATCAGTAGAATTCCTGCGATTGAATCGTTATATTTTACTTTATTTTCGATGTCCTCTAGGTCGGGCATCCAATCGTTATCAGGATTTAATTCGTAAGTTAAATGTTCATATCCAGAATGCGCTGCTTCAGCAGAAGATAACGTCGAGTATGCGGGAGAAGGACCAAGAATCCTTGCTTCTCTTCTCATAAATCCAAAAATTTTTGCAACCGCATCTCCGAGGCCATTAAAAAATAAAATATCCTCAGATGTGATTTGAGCTCCACCTCTTTCATTGACCTTTGCTGCTAAAAATTTACGAGTGGCTTCATCCCCTTGCGTTGCCGTATAGGCCCAAGATTTGTTTTGGGCGACAAGCCCACTGACGATGTCTTTCATCCAATTAGGAACGGATTCTCCCTTTTGAATGGGGTCTCCAATATTTTCCCAGGTAATGTTAACTCCCATAACCTCAATTTGTTTGGCTAGGGCTACAATCTGGCGGATTTCGTAAATGAGTGCGTCAGCACCCGAGTGGACTATATTTCTTCTCATAAAATTTACTGGCCTTTTTTATAGGCGGCTTCGACCAAAGGGATCGATAATTCCATCTCTTGGGTATCCCGTAATATCTTCAACCGTAAGACGCCCCCGAGACCAACAAGTCCTACTTGTTCTCGTAAATCATTGATATGGCGAATTTGGAGGCCATTGGCGCCCTCAATAAAGTCATACCGCCGAAGCCCCCCTTTTTCTGCAGAGGAATTGGGTTCGATATCATAGACCAAAACCCCAATGGTTTCCCCAGGAATGCCTAGAGAACGCCTGTGGTCAGGGAGAGGTGCGGTAGCCATCACCCCTAAGGTGGCGGGTCGAATGTTCTGGCCCACGTTCTGTTCGATCTGGCGAAGAACCCTTTTGGCGTAGCTTATGGGAATGGCAAACCCAATCCCCGCACTCGCACCCGAAGAAGAACGAATCATCCGATTGATCCCGACCACCTCTCCGTAAATATTGAGAAGTGGTCCTCCACTGGAACCTGGATTGATGGCAGTGTCCGTTTGGATATGAGTTTGACCGGTTTCATCCAAATCTTCACGTGATTTGGCAGAAACAACACCCACAGTAAATGTTTTTTCCAAACCATAAGGAGACCCAACAGCAATGGCCCAGTCGCCCACTTCGATTTCATCGGAATTACCCAAAAAGGCTGGAGTAAAACGATCGTTACTCGGGATTTTAAGAAGAGCTATATCAGCACGTTCATGGCTTCCCACATAACGTGCCGGAAAAATACGACCATCCGACATGATGATCTCTATGATTTCTGCATTTTTAATGACATGGTAGTTGGTAACAACAAACCCTCTTTCATCGATGATAAAACCACTACCAATCGACGAAATTCGATCCTCTCTACTTTCACCGAAAGCGTAAGGATGAAAAATCATCTCTGTTTTTTTCGTACGGATAGAAACTACAAATTGTTGTGCTTCGCGATATACGTTGCGGAAACTTGTTTGGATTTGGATGGCCTGGGTTTGTTTGCTTGCAGAAATCGGTTTTGGGGAAGCAAACAGTTTTGTCACTGCCGATCGAATCTCAGGAAAAAAGATGGCAAACAAAAGTACAAAAACTAATGCAAAGTTAATGTAGACGACTGGCGGAATCGAAGTTTTTCTTTCCATAGAATGCCAAAACCACTTCCACTTTTGTCGATTCCCTATCCTTGTCGAACCAAAAAGATTCCAAGAATATTAACGGTTTTACTCTTCCCCATTTTTCTTTCTGGTTGTTTACCGTATTTATTTCATTTAGGTAAGGAACAATCTTCCATTATCTTGGGTCGCGAAAAAATCGAAGATATTCTAAATCTCCAAGGATTGGATTTAAAAACAAAACAAAAATTAAATTTAATTCGAGAGGCCAGAAATTTTGCCATCGGGGAACTCGCATTAAATGAAAAAGGTGGGTTTGAATACTATACCAAATTAGATCGGGAAGAAATCGGATGGAATGTCAGTGCCTCCGAGGCCTTAGAACTAAAATCCTATACATGGTGGTTTCCCATTGCCGGCACCGTTCCCTACAAAGGATTCTTTGATCATAAATTGGCCCTTGCCCTCGAAAAAGAATTACAATCGGAAGGTTATGACACACGCATCCGCGCCATAGGCGGATACTCGACACTTGGTTGGTTTTCAGATCCCGTTTTGTCACCCCAATTGAATTGGTCAGACCATAGACTTGTAGGCCTGGTCTTTCATGAAATGGCTCATGCCACTGTTTATTTACCTGGTGATTCCACACTCAATGAATCTTACGCAAGTTATGTGGAAGAAAAAGGTGTCGAAATTTATTATACAAAAAAAGAAGGAGAAACCAGTTCCCATCTACAAAAGTTTAAAAAAGAAAAAAATCGGAGAGAGGTAACCCTAACCCTTTTGAAAAAATATGCGGAAGAATTAAAACACTTATACGCTTCTAATTTGAACAAAGAAAACAAACAAATCCAAAAACAAAACATCATTAAAAATTTCAAAGAAGAAGTGATCCAAAAAAAATTAGTCCCAGAAGAAAAGTCCAAAGAGTTTTTAACTAGAGAATGGAATAACGAAGACTTTCTCGGAGCCCTTCGTTACCATTCGGGAGAATTTAGTTTTGAATCTTTGTTCATTCAATCGGGAAACAACTTCCCAGAATTTCATAACCGAGTAAAAAACCTCTTTGATCTACCACCGGAATCGAGAGAAGAATTTTTAAATAAAAAACCCTAGTCCTCAATCATTGCGGAAGTATAAAGTTTATAACCAATCCAAAAGCGGTCATCAATGGCCGAGTTTCTTGCAGCTTCTTTTCCTTCCACCAAACGAACATGTAATGGTTTTGGTAAATCACTACCTAACAAAAACTGTTTCAAAAAGAACAAATTGTGAACACCCGGTTGGATTCCCGAATGTAAAACAAAAAGTCCGGAATTCTCTCGGCCTAGGTAATATGCCACTCCACTAAAATCATTTGTATACTGGGCTGATGTTCCGATCTTTTGGTTTGCATACAAAGTAGCCGTAGTATCGACTTTTAGAGATCCATCCAATAAAGGTCTATCTCCAATACACAAACAATCATTTTGGCACCAACCAATTTCCGCATAATTAACGCTATATGGAGCATACCCTTCTTTTTTACCGGTGGTTTCCCAAACAAGAAGACCTGCATTAATTTCATTCTCTAAAGAAGACTTCCAACCAACCACGGAAACATCTGGTTTTTTTGGAGTGATTGCACTAAACTTGATCGATGGATTGGTGAGGAAATCAGATACAGAAGAAACTGCATAATGTTCCGTGTCTGGCAAAACCATAGGAACAACAGAATGGATGCCTGCACTATAGATATAGTGACGATTGGATTTATTCAATCTCAAACTGGTTCGATACTTATCGGCCAAGGATTCTCTTAAAATCACTTCCTGGTTACCCGATTCTGCCGAGCGGAAATAACGAACCGACTCTCTGTAAATCGATTTATTATCTGCAAACATCTCCCGACCGAGAGATTTTCCAGAAGCAAAACTCAAGAGGTATGTTTTTTTACCAAGATCAAATAGGCCATGAAACTCTTGTTTACCGACCATTTTCTTTTTTAATTTTTCCGAATAAACCTCGAAGTTCGGGAGGTGTTTTACATACATTTCTGTATTAGAGAAACGTTCCGATGTAAAACGAAAGATTTCCCGAGCCACAGCTAAATCAAAAAAACTTTCAGAACTATTTTTTTCTAAACTTTGTTGCAAAAGGAAATGGAATAAAAATTCATACTCCTCTTTTAGTTCAGGGCTTAAATATTCCCCTCGATTTTTTTTGTTAAACTCATTTAAAAGAGAAACATACTCCTCAGGTTTTTTGGATTTCGCTACTTGAAACAATTTCAAAAAGGGATTGGAATGCGAAGACTGAAATGTTTGGTTTTTAAGAAACTCCTGTTTCCACTTAAAATCATCCCATCTTTCTTGCCAAAAACGATTCCCTCCACCTAAGCCCTTATCCATCGTTTGGATTTTAGAAACCAAAGAATCTGCCATTTCTGATTCACCGCGAAGTAATAATGCCTTTGCCAATTCTAATCGGAAAAATAAAGCTCTGTAAGTTCTGCCTTCTTTGAGTTCTTCTGCTACCAAAAGTTCAATCAAAGAATTAACTTCCTGATTTTTTTGGAATGGAATCGAACTCAAAAGCAAATGATATAACAAAGTTTTATTGAGATGGGAAAGTTTTGTAATTACTGAGTCACCACTGGTTAAATACTCCGGAGTTAATGACATTGGCTCAAAATAACCTGTCTGGATTTGTTCTTTCCAAGCAGCATACAATCGTAACCGGTAAGAATCGTAAATGGAATCTGCATACCCAAACTTTGTAAAATCCCGAGACAAAACTTTTTCATCAAAGTTTTTCCAGTCTTTTTTGAATCCGTAGTTATAAGCAGAGGTAGATGTTAAAGGTGTTAAATAAATATCCTTATCACCTAACAAAAATCCTTTGTGAAAGTACAATTCCAAAAATCGATTTTTAACGACAGTTTTCTCTTTTGGCGTTTTTGCAAGTTTAGAGAGTTTACTCGTTTCAGATTCTGCTTCATAAAACATATAGTTTTGGATGTATAAAGTTCCCAAACGATAGGCTTGCAAAAAAGGATCTTCTTTCGTTTCTGTTTTAGATCTAAGTTCATTTTTGGCGTTTAGGTTTCCAACCTTACCACTCCGAAGCTGAATGTAAAACTCTAAGGCACCCAAATAGGAATCTTTCTCTTCTCCAATAAAATCAGAAGAGTTGTATTTACATTCTTCCTTATCCTTCGAAGACAAACAAGAAACAAGGTATTCATAACGAACTTGGTTTTGAAAATTCGAATTGGCGTATTTTGACCAAAGTGGTTTAAAAATAGACCTTCGTGGCACATTAGGAAAAATTTCTGTCTTTAACTTTGCTAACTTTAACTCTAAACCAGGTAAACGAGAATCGTCATCCTCTAAAAGAGTGGAAGCTGTATAATAACTTTCATAAGCATCTACAAAGTCTTTGGACTTTTCTTTAAGAAAACCAGACTCAATCAATTCACTTGCTTTTTTACCAAGCCCATCTTTAGAAATTGAAAATTCTTCCCAATTTCCAATCAACAATCGAGTTTTATCTTTTGCGAACAAACTCAACTTCAAAGAAGAGATATCTATATTTGTATTTAATGGATAGGAAACTATATTTTGAATTCGTTTAGAACGCAAAACTTCGTATACTTTGCTTAATAGGTTCCATTGTTTGTTAGTATTAAAATTAGATTCATTTAAACCGATGACTGAAATTTCCGATCCATTCCCTTGAAAAATTTCACGGAGTGGTAAAATCTGAGACTTCTCATCACCAAATAAACTAGTTTGTTTATCGATAGAACGATTTGTAACTAAATAATCCGTATCATAAAGATAGATACCTAAGTTACCAGAAGGTAAGTGACGAAGGTTGGAATTTTTTTCTTTTTTTTCTGACTCACCATAAACAGTCACCCATTTAAGCCTACGTTCATTTCGTTCAGAGAATAACCCGCTATGAGTTCTATCAAAAATAAGTGCAGGAAATATATCAGAATTTTTATAACCACTTATTATAGAGTTCACCAAATTTCCATTAGCTCTTGTTCCAATGATCTGTAAGGTAGTAGCTGGATCAGTCAATTTGGGTAAACATAAATGGATCTCTGCAGTTGATTCACAAATTTCCTTTTTTAATTTTCCTTGAGAGAGATATAAAAAATAAAACGATTGGTTAGTTGGATATAAACCAATCCAACCATTTGAAAATTGTTCCAGAGCCTGTCGTTTCGGTTCTAAAAACGCAGACCTTTCTGGGGACACTACTTTTAGTTTGTTTAGAATCCCATCTAAATTTTGGATTTCATTTGTTTGTTGTTTTAGTATACTCGTGACTGACTCACGTTTTAAGGTTTTGTCAGAGATAGATAAAGTCAGTTTACGATAACCTTTCACCCATTTCACTAAATCTTGATAATAAAGATTTAACTTAGAATCTTCGAATTCAAATTGTGCAGAAACCAAATCACGAAACAACTCAAGACTTCGAAAGTTTTCCCAATGATTTACAAGTCCTTTTAAATCAAGGGAATTCAGCTCCGCTTCCGAATAAGATTCTAAAAAATTGATCAAACGATTTTTGGGTGAAAAAAGTCGAACTGTTAAGTTGTTTTGGTATGTCTGAATGGCTTCTTTTCCATAACTCAGATAGTTTGTGTTTTTTTCGGACGAAAACCGAGATTTTTCCCATTTGAATCTTTGTGCATTTGCCCAAAACATTTCTTCATCCAAACGGAATTCGTAGGCAAGTTCGGAGGTTTCCTTCCATTTTTTTTCTGCCATCGGAAAGTCACCTAACTTCATATAAACAGAATATAAGTTCAAACCCATACGCACTCGCATTTGCCTTGAGATAGGATCCGTTGACAATCCAACAGCGCGTGGATCAACAAGACCTGGGTTTTCTAACAATTCGATCGCTTTAGCTAGTGTTTGTTGAAAGTCTTTTCCTTGTTCTTCCAAAAGTAAGGCAGAATAATAAAGACTGGTTCCGTAAACAATGTCAAATTTTGGATTGTTAACTCTAAATTCGTTTTCACAAATTTCATTTTTTTCAGGACAATTTGATAAGTTCCTATCTTTCCAAAGATTCAGGTTTTTTAAAAACTGATTTAATACATTCTCTTTTGTATCCAAATTAAATTCTGTAGATTCCTGTAAGGAGAAAACAGAATGTGCATAGTTCTGAAATAATTTCTCAAAACCTTTATTTGAAGGATTCTCAAAAAGAAGTTCCGCCAATTCATTGTAATGTTGGACAGCTTCCAATTGTAGCTGACTTCTTTGGTAAATCTGTGCTTCCACTTGTCTAGACTTAGCCAAAATATTTTTTCCGATAATTGTATTATCTAGATCTTTAGAGGCAATGAGTTCGTTTCTTGTTTTGATCTCAGATAAAGCAGCAGAATACTCTTCCTGTTCAATATGATTTTCAATTCGGATACCAAGTGTTAGAAGATATTTAAAATCATTCGGGAACTCTCCAGGAAACCGACCATCACCAATCACTCGTAAATCATCTCCAAAAACTACATCCCAGAAAGTCCATTTACGGAATCTCTGTAATAATGATGGTCGATTGGAGTTGTATTCCTGTTCCGCAAGATTCAACATCTGATAGGAATCGCGAAAACGCCCACTTTTCTGAAAAGCGATTGCCAGATAATTTGCTAGATTAACCGGACTAATAAATTTTACATCTTTGTTGTAAGCAATTCCCGTTTGAAAGGACGCGATAGCCTCTTCAAAATTTCCAAACTCCAATTCAGAGAGTCCTTTTAAGGAAAATAACAACGCCAACTTGGATCGTATTGCATTCAACTGTCCCAAAGTCATTGAATTTGGTTCCGATGCATAAGAGTTTACTGATTGGTAATATTCATTTTTAAAATAGATATCAATGGATTTTGCAAACTGTTCTGATGCTTTTTTATACTGACCTTGATAAATTAAAGATTTTCCATAATTAAAACGATAGATTGCTTCTTGTTTATAACCTTCAAATTGGTTTTTTACTGAAAGATATAAAGATACATCTTCTACTTTGCGATAACTTTCATTTGCTTTAGGAAAATTACTGAGTAAAAAATAATTATTCCCTAAATTAAGATTCAAATCGGAGACAACTTTTCGATCTCCATAATCCTCTCCCAAAAACACAAGAATTTGGTTATAAAGTTCAATATTTGCTTCTAAATTTTTATCAGGGAAATATTTTTTATAAAGTGTTTCATAAACTTCAGAATCGATCTCGCCCGATTTAGGGTTCTTTTGCATTTTAATCAAATCAACATACTGATACAACCAACCAAGTAATTGATAAGCATCGTAATGTGTGGGATCAGCATATATGATCCATCGAAGTTCCAATTCGGCCCGTTTGAAATT
This sequence comes from Leptospira kanakyensis, assembly GCF_004769235.1. Classification (NCBI taxonomy): domain Bacteria; kingdom Pseudomonadati; phylum Spirochaetota; class Leptospiria; order Leptospirales; family Leptospiraceae; genus Leptospira; species Leptospira kanakyensis. The sequence continues at coordinate 198,738 of NZ_RQFG01000005.1, forward strand.
TTCTAAAATTTCAGCCTTACGAACATCTGTCATTGTACCTGTGGAATAATAATAAGATTCAAAAGTTACGTATTTATTGATTAAATAATACGAATATCCATAAAGTGTGGCAAGATCCAAATATGGTCGTGCACGAGGGACTGCTTGTTTATAATACAACTCTGTCCAACTCAGAGCTTTTTCTGATAATACTTCAATTTTTTCGAAATCTTTAATATCAACAACACCACGGAGGAGTTCGTTATCTGTAACAAGAGAGGTGATACCGGATAAATTTCCAACGACATTCAACTTATCCTTACTCAAAATATTAAGTTGGCTTAATAAGGCTCTTTCTTCTTCCTCTCTGATTTTTTTTCCGTAAAGAAAGATTGTATCAACCATCTTCCTTTGGTAATAAATGGCATATTCTTTATATAAAGAATCCAAATAAAGATTTCTAGTTTTTACCAAAAACATATTTTGATTATTGAAAAAATAATGAAAGGAAGACTGAAGCAAATCACCTATCCTCTCAAACTCTACAGCCTTGTTTTCAAAATAAAAAAATGCACTTTGGATGTCTTCGGCACCTAAATCGACACCTAAAATAGGATCATAAAACTCTAAATATATTTTTAAGTTACGTAGAGCATCCGAAGTATTTCCTGTTGCTTTTTGGTTATAATATTTGAGCAAATTTGCTCGAAGCAAAATTGGACTCTTATACGCAGCAATATAAGTTGGTATTTCGAAAACAGATGGTTTTCCCGGTGGTTCCAAATCAATTTGAATTGGAATAGGAATGATCGAATCCAAAACTTCATTTGACTCATTAAACTTACGAACGTCAGACAATGCTTTTGCTTTTAGATATTTTAAAGTGATTACATATTGCGGAATTTTGTTCACTTCTGCATCGGCCAACAATGTATTTACATGCGAAGTTAGTGATTCACTATTTCTATTTTCTGAGATTTTTTGAACTACATCTTCCAGAAGATAACGAAGATCTCTTTTTTGATCATTCGAGAAAGGAATCGAAGGACTAGACAAATACCGTGTTTTTTCCTTCTCCCATCCTAAAATCATTTCTTGGTACAACTGGGACAATACCATGGAATTTGGTTTAAATTCATATCCACCTAATCGTCGCTTGACTTCATCAATTTGGTGATAATCTGGAAATTTATCATAAACGAATTTCAAAGACTCAAAAGCAGGAGTTATTTTTTTTTCAGATTCCAATTCATCTGCATACAAATGATACAACATGGCCTCTGCATCCTTTGTCCACTTCGAAGAAGGATGGGAATGTATCTCCGAAGCAAAATCAAACTTTTTCCCAGTTTGTTTGGCTTCCTCCCATCGAACTAGCGTTAATGCAAATAAATTCCTCTCTACCCCGGCCTTATGACGGTAAGTTTCCAAAAACAACTTTGCCTCTTCACGTTTTCCCACTCTGATGAGAGATAAATATTTTAGTACGGCAACCCTTGCTGAATAAACGGGAAACAACGGATCATCTGAATAAAATAACTCTACCGAATCTAATGCCAAAAAGTATGATTCTAAACTTTGACCGCTCGAAAAAGTTTTAGCATATTGATATTGTTCCCGAATGTTTGTTTGTTTGGGGATTGCGCCGTTTTCAGGGATAAAATATATATTAATAGCGTTAAAATAAGAAGCTGAAAAGAGGATAGAACCTCCGTTAAAATGTGAATAACGGACATCGAAGTTGGAAGTTTCTCCAGAGGATAAAATTCGTTCTTCACCTGTTGTTAAGTTCATCATCACAAGGATACTATGATCTCTCTCATCTAACTTTCCGTTTTTGTTAGTATCCTTCCGAATCGAGGCATAATATAAATTTTTTGATTTTGAATCAACGGTGGGAGAAAAATCCAAATAATCATTTTTTGTAATCCTTTGGATCTCAGAAGTTTTTAAGTTAATATGATAAACTTCACCTTTTGGATCTTCAAAATAAGAAATAAAATAAACAAAGTTTCCATCTGAAGAAACAAAAGGCGAAGTAGCACCTTTTGAAGTGATTGCGGTAATTTGGCTGGGATTCTCCAATTTCATTTCACATAGATTTGGTAAACCAGGTGTGAATCGATCTGATATAAAATAGATTGTGGTGCCATCGGGAGACCATACTGGATCCGTATCAATGATCCCTTTTGTGTATTCTCCTTTTTTGTCTGGTTTGTTCGTTAAGTTAATGAAACTATCATCAATAAAACGATTCCCTTTCAATAATTCGCGAGTCCACTCCTCCGTATCCATTGGCAAAAGGATCAGATCTCCTTCAGAATCAAACTCTTCCGAAACAAAAACCAAATACTTACCGTTAGGTGAAATGGAAGGCTTAGTTTCAGAAAACGGGTGATTGGTTACGGGAACAACAACTGAACTTTGTAAATCACGGAACCAAATATCAAAATTTCCTTTTTGGTCGGTTGCGTAAAATAAATACCTACCATCTTTTGTTGTGGAACTGTATAAATTATTCCCTCGTTGGACCGTCAAAGGGAATGGTTTTGATTGTGTAGGAGAAAAATAATTTTTAGAAATTGCCGAATAGTCAAAGTCGACATTTGTCATCTTAACATTTTTTTGAAATAAAACACAATTAGAGAAAAAAAAGGGAACAAACAGAACCAAAAAAAATGAAAACCGTATCATGGGTTTCATTGGAATTTCTCCCATCTGCCAGCATTTGTTTCAAAATATTCTCCAGCAGAAACGGATTTATAGTATTCTTCAACTAAGGATTGTTTGTATTTTACAAGTTCCTCTTCTTTTTTACCTTTTTTCTTCTGGTTGGAAACTTCCTTTTCCCAAATGATTTTTCTGGATTCATTTAGAAAAACAACGACATCCTCTACACGTTTCCGTTTTGCAGGAAGTTCATATTGATTATAAGTGGGTAATCCTGATGCAAGTGGATTTAATTTAACTAATCCAATAGGCGTTTCTCCTACCATTCCGTGCATTTTGTACTTTTTTAACTCAGGCATCAGATAATTCAATCGAACCCTATGAGCTTTGATTTCGGGATCAGAATCTTCTGAACTTAACCTTTCACGATTGGATTTACCATTGGAAGAAGATTGGATCGAGGCAATCATCCATCCTTCTTTTTCAAGTTCCCGATCTTCTCCGACCATCTGTTTTTCTGCAGCAGTTTGTGCATTGGTGATGGTAATCGGGGGAACTTTTAAGTTTAAGAAGGATTTACATCCTAGTAACAAAAATACAAGAATCAATCGTTTCATAAATACCTCACTCTTGGTATGTTTGGATTTCGCTCTGTGCTCGTTTCAAAAAATTTGCAAGTGGCATTCTTTGTTGAGAAATTTTACCATCTTCAAGATTGATTAACAGAGATAACAAAGAGCGGTTAAAATACACATCTGCATAAACAAGTCCCTTAGAAAGGGATACATCGATTTTATTAATCGAATAACTATCTGTAATACGATCGATGAGAAAGTTTTGTGGAGAAATAACGTTTAACGCACTTTTCCCAAAATCGCGGCCGATCTGAAAGATAGAAAAGAACAAATCCAAATTGGCAACAGGTTCACTTAAATCTCTAACAGAAATATTAAGATCTGCTTTCAATTTTCCATCGTCAATTTTGTCCCGAACCTTTGGAGCCATAAGTTGTTTCAAATCAATATCTCGGATGAGAAAATTACCGCGAAACTCCATTGATTTTGGATCTAAATTTCCCAAATTAAAAACTAAGTTTTTTCCTAAAACCAACCCATCCAATGAATAAGAACGTAAGGATTCAATATTAGCATAATTCTCTTTATACTCGATAAATGCAGTTAGGCCTGGTGTATCTTTTTGTTTTTTAACATATTCAAAAGGTAAATTAGGGATACTTGGATGAGTTCCGAGCACCTGCCCAATTGTTAGGTTAGGAGGATGATTACGTCCGTAATTTTTTATGAATATAGACTTATCACCGACAATCAAACTATCTTCATGACTGCGGGCTAAATTGTGTTGGATCGGAATTTTTGCTATTACCTCTTCTAAAAGGTAAGCTTGGCACTGTTCCCCAGGACATTTTTGATTGTTATACGATATCAAAGGAACCTTGGAATGAAACTCACCACCAATGTCATAGTCCCGAATCTTTAAGTTTAGACCCAGGTCACCTTGAAAACTGAGACCTTTTGCTAAGTATTGTTTGGTGGCCGAAGTGAGACCAAATTCTAAATCTAAGTTACCAAAATAAGGGCCGAGTGGTGGTTTTGGTTTTCCCGTTTTTGCCAACTTACCATTGGTCGACAAATGGAATATCCCCCCGAAAGCATTCATCTTCAAAGTTCGAATTATGATTTCATCTGTATTGGCACCAGATAAAGATAAATCGGCTGATAATTTTAGGTCTTTGATTTCCAATCCTGGAAGTTCTGCACCCAAGTCTGCTTTGAATTGTTTGGAACTACCAGATGTTAGATACTTAGCATTCAATTTCAACTTGGGTTGATTGCCTAAAAGATTCTGGATGGGTGAAATCTTTTCTTTTAGAACCAAGGGTAATACAAGGAGAAGGTTTGGAGTGTAAACATTCAAACCTAATGGTTGCAAGTTGGCAGATAGATTGGCACCTGGTCGTAAATCACCCTTTAAGTCCAACTCCAATGCTTTATTCCCTGTCATAGTTTTTTGATCTAACTTCAAATTAGAAATTTTGATTTCGGAAAGACCAAAGGGACGATCAAAGAATAAAACAGAATCTAAAGAAAGCCCAAGTAGTGAGGATGGAGACCTAGACCTATCCAATTGATAACGGAATCCATCAATTTTCGCATTAGAGTGAATACTTAAAGATGCAAAAGTTTCCCCTATAACTTCCAGATTCATCTGCAACTTTCCACCAAGTCCAGAAACATAGTCACCTAACTGGAACTTGTCTACGTTTACATGAAAGTCCAATCCCTTGGTTTCTAAATATTCCCCTTGAAAGGCCAAAGAAGCACCATTATATTCCAAATGTGATGGTGTAACCTTTAAAGATTTAAGATAAGGAATTGGTTTTTCTGCTGTTAGTATTTTTGTATCACTGAGACTTATTTCAGAAGAAAGATCAATGAGTGCCGAAGGAATGGAATGTGCTTTTGATTTTCCCATCTTCAAATACAACTGCGAAGCTTTTACTTTTAATTTGGCCTCTGCATTTTCAAAGTTCCCATGAATGCCAGTTCCTTCTAATGATAAGTCTCCAGACAACTTCATTTCAGGAACAATCCCTTGGAGTTGGTCTAGTGATCTTTGGAGTGAAGTCAGCTGCATCTCTGACTTTTCAACCACGATGTTTACTTTAGGTTTCTCACTAGAAAGTTCAAGAATGGAACCAGTCAAATTCAACCAAGACTGCCCGAGGACTCTTAAATCAAATTGGTTGATGCCAATTTTGTCCAACTTGTTGTCATAGTGGATGTCAGATAACAGGCGTAAGCCCAATTGAACTGGCTTCCCTTTTACCTCCAAAAGGATATCATCTTTACCTATGTCAGTGGTAAAAAGAAACATCTCGGGAGATACGGTTCTATCCCATTCAAATCGTAACGACATAGGAATGGTTTGTTGCAAACGTAAGTCTTTGGAATCTAAATCCAAAGGGATGGGACGAGCTGAATTGAGTGAAAGTAGGACATGATCTATTTGGTTTACCGCTGATAAATCCAGAGGGATGGATGTAAACCGGTTGGTTTCCAATTCCGTTTCCAAAGATAAGTCTTGGATGGAAAAAGAATGAAGTGACCCAGTGTCTCTTTTTAATTGGAAATCTACAGAATTGAAATGTATGTATGCACTCGCCTGTAACGGCAGATATGTGTTGATTTCCGTGAGTGGTGGTTTTTCTTCCGGGATAGGTTCTGGTTCTTTGGGTTGCGAGGAAGGTTTGGTCAGGGCAACAAAGTTCCACTTCCCTAAACTTTCTTCAATTTGGATTTTTGCACCCGTAAGTCCAATCTCTGAAATTTTGATTTTTCCTAAAAGGAGAAGAGGGAGGTTGTAACGAAGTCGAATCTGCTCTGCTTCTGCGAGCGGGGTTTTGTCAAAAGGAGCCCCTGGGTAAATTCGAAAGTCATTGATTTCGATCCCAAAAAAAAGAGAAAAAGTTCCAAAACTCCCCTCCATCCTTCCCGCCGTAAAATGAGAAACTAATTTAGGAACAATTAAGTCAGCGGTGAAGGCATTAAAAACAGATTTATAGAGGAGAAAAAGGACAAGAAGTCCACGAAAGGTTTTTGTTTTGGCGATCCCTAAACTTACCTTCAGGATTGGATTCATTTTTAGAATCGCCTCGTGCGATTAATATTCGAAGGAGTCTTCAGCCTCTTCCAGAGTTTTATAAATCTCGAAAACGCTGGAAAGCTTTGTGATTTCCATGAGGTTCTCGATATCGGAATTTAAGTTCGCAAATACAAGTCTACCATTCAGGCCATCAATATGTTTGTAGATATTGAGAAACGTTCCTAAACCAGCTGAGTTGATGAAGGGAACCTTTTTCAAATCAATGATGAATTTAGGGACTTGGCCTTTTTTGATGTACTGTTCAATCTTTTCAGATAGCTCGAACTCATTTCCGGCTTTGATGGCACCTTCAATTTTAATGATGTGCACGTCGTTTTTACTAGTAACTTTGATTTTCATAACCCTTCGGAAGGTGGTGTTGCCATTAACATCCTTCGATTTTGCTGAATGTAAAGCAAATTTTTATGCATAGTGCAATAAATCTTTGCCGACCTTACGAAGTTCATGTTTTCCCTGTGACAAATGATTGCGAACGGCCTTTCTGGAAATGCCTAATGCTTTCGCGATTTCACGTTCCGAAAAAAAACTTCGATCGATGGCCCGAGACCTGCGAGAAATCCAGAGTTTCTTTTGTTTGAGATACCACTTCCTACGATTCGGATCCGTTGTCTCGTATAACTTTCTAGTATATCTAGTAATCATACCGGAAAGCCGGGATAAAAGTTGGCGTTGGCGAAATCGTTTTTCTTCCCATTCCCGATAGAAGTCGTCAATATCTTGACCTGTTTCGCGTAACTTCCAGAGAAGGAGTTGCTTTAGGTTTTGTTTCATCGGTAGGTCAAACTGTAAGGACAAAACTAGTGCAGTGACTGTTGGTAATTTTTCTAATTCTGATTTGAGCGGACTGGTTTCTTCCAAAAGTTCTTTTGGGATCTCCTCGTTTGCAGGTGAATCATAGTTCCATAATTGTAAATAGAGTTCTCCTGATTCTGGAATTTGTCCGTGACGGAAACGATTTCTATATTGATTGAAGGCATAGGTTACAAAAAATCCAAGAACATTTGTTATATGGTAACTTAAACTAAGGATCCACATCTTAGGAAAAACTTCTAAAATGACTAGAACCATCTCGGAACTCTCATCATCAGTGATTTTTCTTTTTTTAGCCAACCGATCCACCATCCAAATGGGTAACATTTCTTTCAAACTGTTCGGATCGTTACTATTTCTAGCTTCTTGAATGAGAGGGAGAATTTTTTCATCTAGTATTTTTGGTAACATGGATGGAATGTATAAATCATCCAGAAACAAAAGATACTGTAATATTTGTTATAGTTAGAATCGTTTTTCTTATATGTGAACCGGCTCTGTTTAACTATGAACTTTTAGATTTATTTTTTGCAACAAGCAAGAGTGATACGGCTAACAAAACATGAATTAGATTAAAGAAAACAAACGGAAAAAAAGAGAACACCGAAACACCAAGGGAAGTAGACATAAACGCCCCACAACTATTCCAAGGAATGAGAGGGGATGTGATGGTTCCAGAATCTTCTAAAGAACGTGAGATGTCTTTTTCAGGGATTCCTTTTTCTTCCGCAAGGCTTCTAAAAGCACGTGCAGGGATCACCAAGGATAAATACTGGTCTGCTGTGACCAAATTCAAAAGAAAAGAAGTTCCCATAGTAGAAAGTAAAATATCCCACTGGTCTTTTGCCCAAATTTTAATTTGAATCAAAATTTCGTTTAAATACCCATATCCTTCTACAACAGCGCCAAACCAAACAGCGGCGAGGATCAAAATTTCTGTGGGCAAAATGGCAACAACTCCACCACCACTTAAAAACCGATCAAAAACTTCGTTTCCTGAATGAGACTCAAATCCATATACCAAGGTTTTTACAATTTCCCAGGGAAATCCAAATTCATTTAGGTTCAATACAATGGAAGAAACTATCCCAAGTAACAAAGAAATGCGAATGTGCATTCGAAAAAGGGAAGAACCAAAAACAAGAACTACAGGAATGAGTTTGGCCCAAGAAACACCAGACAAAGAGATATCACCAAAGGATTCGGACTGTAAGGTAATATTTGTTGTTTGCGTAGAATCCCAAACACAAAGGTTTAAAAAATAAAATCCTATAATCGCAAGCCCAAAACTGATACATGTTGTTTTTAACATATGCCGGATATGTTTCCAAATGGGAACATGGGTCAAACTAGATGCAAGGTTCGTTGTATCAGAAAGTGGAGAAAGTTTATCACCAAAATAACATCCACTCACAATGGCACCGGCGGCCATGGTTTGTGGAAATGAAATTACCTCTGCCACACCCATAAGAGCGACACCTAACGTACCTGCAGTGGTCCAAGAAGAACCAGAAACCATTGCTGCGATAGCAGACACAATGGCAAGCGAAGGCAAAAAATAGTCTGGTTGTAAAAATAAAATTCCAATTTGGATCATAGTGGAGAGAACTCCAGAATAAGCCCAAGAGGCAATGAGCATCCCTACAAAAAAAAGAATCTCCATGGCAGGAAGAACCGAAACAAAATTTTTACGAAAAGAAGACTTTAGAAATACAAACTTTCTATTTCTTCTTTGTAAAAAAGAAATCACTCCAGAAACAAACAAAGCCATTGGATGCGGGTAAGTGACTACCCAAACAAATCTAAAAAAAAGAATCGTAAGGATTAGATACAAAAGTGGAGAAAGAGAGAAAAATATGGAGTGTGATTTTTCTCTCTCCATATTTTAGAAAAAGGTAATATTGATATAATAGATAGAAAATCCAAAAAGGAACAAAATACCAAACCAAGAAAGTAAATTCATCCAAGGTTTTGGTCTTTGGTCTCTCGGAATTTCTTTTCCAAATAAAATCAAATGATGGATGAGAGCAAGTACAGGTGCATTCAAAAACGACACTGTAGTCGCAAAATCCACCAGGCTTTTCATATTCGTCCTAAAAAATAATAAAATCAAAATGGATCCCACTCCCACAAGAATGATCCAGTACCAATATAGTTTTTCAGTAGGAATTTTTTCTAGTGGTTTGAACAACCGGCGACTTGCATTGGATACCACGCGAGGGTAGGCATCAAAACAAGTAAGTGTGGTTGAAAACATAGTAAAAAATGCTGCAATGAGAATGATGGGATATGACCAGGAGCCAATGGCAGAAGTATAAAGCCTAACAAGTTCAGAGGCGAAACTAACTGCCTGAGAAGAGAACTCGGCACCGGTGTTGTACATCATATTGGCACCTAAAGCCAAAAAACAAACAGCAAGCAAAGTAGTTCCAATATAACCGATGTTAAAGTCAATCATCGCATACTTCATGGGAGGAAGTTTCCCATCTGGAGTTTTTTTAGCGAGTGTCCAATCCGATTGCCATACAGCAGCTTCGATCGGAATGGGCATCCAACCCATAAGAGCAATGAGAAAAGCAACATCCCCTAAATCTCCAATGGAAAAGGTTTTTCCAGCAGTTTCTAATTTGGGAATCCCTGCATAAAAGGAGAGAACCATGGCTACTATTGTAGATACAGTAAGTAAAACCACGATCCATTTCATCAGTCCATCAAGGGCTGCAAACTTACCGATAGCAAGTAAGAGGAAACAAAAAATTAAAATGATCGCACAAAGTAACCATGGTTCCATGGAAATGCCAAGGAGATTGGAAAATAACCCAGAAGTGACAAGTGTTACCGTAGCAACAATGATACACATGGTTCCAACCGAAATGAAGAAAAATATCCAAATGGGCAATCGGCCCAGCGCCTCATAACCATCTAACAGAGATTTACCGGTAATGATTGTATACTTAGTGCCCACAACAAAAAAAGGATATTTGATCAAATTGGCAAAAAGTACAACAAAGAGTAAACCGTATCCGTAAACGGCCCCAGCCCGAGTCGATTGTACAAGATGGGAAACACCAACGGCCGCTCCGGCATAAAGAAGGCCAGGACCAAGATAAGCTAAAAAAGGAAATCGTCTCATTTTGGACAAAATGGCCGGTTGGATAAGTTTTTGCTACTCTATTCGAAAGATTAATGGTTCAAATAATGAAATAGAATTTGATTGAGAGCTAAAATATCGATCGGTTTGGTCAAAAACTGATCCATCCCTACTTCAAAACATTTTTTACGTTCCTCATATAAAGCACCTGCGGTAAGGGCAATGATGGGAACTGAAATCCCTCTAGGTTGTTTCCGAATTTCAGTGGCCGCTTCCAACCCATCCATATTGGGCATCTGAACATCCATAAATACTAAATCGGGAGTGGATTCATGAAAAAAACGAACCGCTTCCAATCCATCCACGGCTTCTTTGATCTTAGAGTTTGGTATGTATTTTTGAATCATCCTCTTTAGGAGGTTGCGATTCATTTCATTGTCTTCCACTAACAAAATATTTGGTGAAATGTGACTTAAAGTCGATTGGTCAAAATGGTTTACCAATTCCTTTTGGTAATCGTTTGAATCTTGGGAAAGTTGGCTTGTTGATTGATCGGCAGAATTACATTCAATGACAAATCGGAATTCGGTTCCAACCCCAGATTCAGAATGAACTTCAATTTGACCTCCCATCAAATCTAACAAAGATTTTGTGATCCTAAGACCAAGTCCAGTCCCACCATAACGACGTTTGGAATTGGACTCCCCTTGCCAAAACGATTGGAAAAGATGTGATTTATGTTCCTCCGGGATTCCAATTCCCGTATCGGTAATGCTAAATTCTAATTTTGTTTTTTGATCGGAAGCAGGTGTTGCGATTACCTTAAGTACGACTCCACCTTCTTCTGTGAATTTTACTGCATTTCCTAGTAAGTTGATTAAAATTTGTCGGAGTCTTGTCGCATCTATATAAATAATTTCAGGAACATTTGAATCTGCTTCGAGTCGCAAGTAGATTCCTTTTTCGATAGCCTTCCATTTTAAAACACCTAAGGAATCACTGATGATTTGTTTTAAATTAGATGTGGCTTCGTTGAGCACGAGTTTTCCGGCCTCAATTTTGGAAATATCTAATACATCATTGATGATACCGAGAAGGCCGTGAGCACTACTAATTGCGTTTCTAACATATTCCTTTTGATCAGGATCTAAGTTTGTAGTGAGTAATAATTCGTTAAAACCAATGACTCCATTGAGAGGAGTTCTGATTTCATGACTCATATTGGCGACAAATTCTGATTTTGCTTCGTTGGCTCTCTCTGCATCTTTTTTAGCATTGAGTAAATGAAACTCTGCATTTTTCCTATCAGTGATATTGTTTAAATGAACCACAAAATAAGATGGATTCCCATTACGATCTTTCACAAGGGTATTTGAAATTTCTACCCAAACGATATTTTTATCTTTTGAAAAAAATCTTTTTTCATAAATAACACTTTCTTTGGCACCACCTAAAGCAGCATCACGAAAAGAATCAAATAGCGGTTTGTCTTCTTCATAGGAAAACTCATTAGATTTTTTACCAATGAGTTCGGCCTCACTATAACCTAACATGGATTCTAGTTTTTTATTTACCTTAATGAATTTTCCATTTAAATCTAAAAAACAAACTCCGATCCCGGCATTATCAAAACTCATTTTAAAACGTTCTTCACTATCTTCTAGTTCTTCTTGCGTTTTGTTTTCGTCGGTAATGTCTCGGTTGATGGCGATCACACCAATGGTTTGGCCAGATTTATCTTTGAGAAAACTCGCAGCAGATCGGATTTTTAGTTTTTTAGATCCTTTATCGTATTGGAATATTTCGCCCTGCCATATTCCTTTTGTTTGTAATTCGGAAATACGACTCTCTCTTGTAGTGTCATTTTGTTCTGTTTTTAAAATTTGGAGAGTGGATTTACCGATAACTTCCTCGGCAGTAAATCCGTAAATTCTTTCCGCAGCCAAATTCCAACTGGTGATCCGAAATTCCAAATCCGTAACAATGACCGCATCGTAGAGGTATTGCAGGATGAGAGAAGAGTAAACTTCACTAGGAATCAGGTTTTCCATCTGGCTTCAATGACAGAGTCATTTCGAAAAAACTGCAAGCGATAACTGGGGCAAATATAAATTCAAAACCATCTATTTTTGAATCTGAATTTCCTTTTCAGGACAACCCTTTAGGAATTCTACCCATAATTTGAAAGCTCATCGATGGTTTCAAAACGATGTTAGGTGAAAATGTTCAAATTTTACCTTAGATCCTAATTTACCAGAACAATCGACAGAACAGGATCGTGACTTCTTTCTGATTAGCTAAATCAAAAGAAAGATGATACTAACTTATAGAAATACAAAACCATTCCAAGGGGTTATAAAAACTGAATTAATGAAAATAGAAACAACTTGCATACTAATTTGAAGTTTTATTATTAAAAAACCATTATGTTTAAATTCCTAAATTCCGATTTTTTTTCCGTATACATAAACCCTACCCTAGTCTTCTTTTTGGCTGGACTTTGCGAAATTGGAGGTGGTTATCTCATTTGGCTTTGGATTCGCGAAAACAAATCAATATTTATTGGAATTCTCGGATTCATAATTTTAGGTTTTTACGGTGTAGTCGCAACATACCAACCAACAAATTTTGCTCGAACTTATGCAACATATGGTGGGATCTTTATCGTGATGTCGTTAGCGTGGGCATGGAAATTTGACCAGTTCGTTCCCAATCGCTTCGACATTATCGGAGCAAGCATTGCCTTGATCGGTGTAATGATTATATTCTTCGCACCACGATAAAGTTCTGTTTTTCTCTATAGATTGGTTACTATCGGTAGATTGATTTTTCGTAAACGAATGGTTTTATTTATTATTTTAAAAATAGGAAAAGTTTAACCCGGCAAAGCTGCGCAGTGACCCATAGGGAGCGAGCAGGCGACATTCGCGGAGCAAACTTTGTTTGCCTAGCGAATAGTCGCGGACGGCAGCCGGCAAAAACCGCGCGTCCAAAAATAAAAAAAGCGCTCACTTTCATGAACGCCTTAATCAACAATAATGACTAACAAAGGCAATGTCCTACTTCCGCCCCCACTCGCTTTTCCGCTCCGCGGGCGAGCGTCCGAGCCTTGCTCCCTATGGGTCGCAAGTCTGTCATTTCGCGAACGACTGGTTACTAGCGGTACTATTAGGTTCGTTCAATGGATTTTTTTTTCTACATAAAAAAAGCCAACCTCTCGGTTGGCCTTTTTTTATTGAGTTATTAGTGCTAACCCGGCAATGTCCTACTCTCCCATTGAGCGAACCCAATAGTACCATCGGCGATGAGAAGCTTGACTTCCGTGTTCGGAATGGGAACGGGTATTACCTTCTCTCCATAATCACCAGGAGTATTTACCATTACTTCCAGGTGCACGGGTTTTGCAAGTACATTTAAAAGAAAATTTACAGATTTAAATCGTATGTGACTCCAAATTTTAAACCGGAAACGAGGATATTGTGTTCCGCAGTTGCGGTAACAAATTCCATCAATGTTCCTACTCGATCGAGGCCGTTATCGCTGACACTAATCGCGATTGGACTTCTAGACTTTGCTGTCATACGTTCACTTTCAAAAGTAGCAAATAAACGAAGTTTTGGTACAACTACGATACTAGCCCCAAAACTAAATTTTTCGGAATAGAAGGTATAACCGCCGTTAGCATAATTTAACATAGCGCCACCATTATAAATTCTAAACTGTTCTGAATTATATGTTCCAGAAGAATTGAATAGGAAGGGTCCGAAAAGAAGTAAGTCAGCAAATAGAGTGGCACGATCGTTTAAGTCAAATTCAAATCCTACACCAATCAAACCAGAGGTTCCTGTTGTTGTTTTTGTATCTTGTCCATAATAACTTGGTGCACCTAATCCCAGATAAGTTCCGTCTAGAGACTGGCTCATACTTCGAATTACGTATTTAGGTAAAATTCGAAAATTGGAAACAGGAGTGAGTGTGATTCCAAGATTGATATCAGAATATAACAAACGATAGTCTGCTTCTTTGATTCCTAAACCACTGGCATAATAAGAATTCCACTCATAACCACGACCAAATCTGTTTAGATGTAATCCTAAAAATACATTACTTAAAACACCGGCATTTAGAGAATGGAAGTAATCAAAACCTAAATCGTTGATGAGTGACATCCCACGATTGTTTTGCCAATCTTGGTTGTATTCCAAACCAACAATGTCGCTATAAAAATTTCTCTTTTCTAAGTCAGGACGAAGGCCACCAAAAAACAAAGCACCCTTAAATCGAACTGTATTCCCTTCTACTTTACCTTGTGCATAAACAGATCCGGTAAATAAAGATATGACCACCAGAAAAAAAACGAGATTCCGTTTCATTATTTGTATTACCTCTACCAGTCAATAACAACTGACAGAGGACTGACTCAAGAAAAATTTAACTAGTAATGTTCTTTTTTAAAGTGAATCTATATCCAAATCCCTGAAAAATATTATGGGATTCACATGAACAAACATATGTCGAAACTTAGAATTCTAAGGGCATATATAAAGCAAAATGGAATGTTCTTAATTCATAAGTGTATCCATTTTCTTTCACGATGGGGCCACCGAAGGATACTCTCCCTCGCATACCAAGAAAAGGCGGTGACTCCAAATACATCATAAAGGCAAACTTTGCTACAGAATTGACACCCACTTGGTTTCTCATAAGACTACTAACAGCGAGAGCTTCTACCGCATTAAATCTCCCACTCATATAGGCTGTAGCAGCCGTCAAATCAGGACGAAGTAATCCTTGGCTTGCTAAATAATACCCTACTAATTCTAAATTATTTCCTGTTGAAAGATTTGCGATTAGATAAGTAAGAGTGGGATCTGTTTCCGGATTGATATTTCCTGAAACAAATTGGTATCCACGTAAATTGTTTAAAAAAGCATCCCGACTGGATCCTGAATATGCGATTAACATATTGGAAGCTGGATCCTTAAAATCGACATTTCCTCTTAACTTAACATGAGCAGGGCCAAAACCGAAACCAAAACGAAATGTGTCAGGGTTTCCAAGATAAAATATAGGAACTAACATGGAATAGGTTCCTTCGATACTAGTATCGACATCTTCCGTTACCTTTGTACGATTTGGTTTTAAAGAATTATTGTTAGAACCTGAAGATCCAGACTCAGACTCTGAAGAAGCAACCTCAGGAGTTTGATTTTTTGAAAATACCTTAGGTATCGATTGTCGATTTAAATAAAAACTTGAATTATGTAAAAGTAAATTCATTCCAAAATATTTTGTGAACTGAATTTCAGGGGATTTAACATCTAATAACCAAGAAACACGACCAGGATCATCCTGAACCATCTGTGCGTCCCGATTCCTACCTTGGATGGACAAGGATACACTTTCTAAGGTCACACCAGGATTGATGGAAATATACTTGTAAGGGCCTTTCTTTGAATCAGCGTTAGAATCTGTGTCACTAGACCCTTCCTTTGTTTCCTGTGCAGACAACGAACCCAGCGAAAACAAAAATAGAAAAAAAATAAAATAACGTATCACGAAATACTTCTATACTAATTAAGATTTTCGTCAGGTTGTGATCATTCGCACTTTGATAAAAGATTTTTTTATTCTCTTTTATCAAAGTCGGTGAAAAACGAAAACAAAATTCTGGATCAATCAACGCTCCAATTTTTCTGTCTTAGTTTATAATTGGATTTCGACATCCGTGATCGGGAAGGCCACACAGGAATGGATCCAGCCAAATTTTTTATCAGACTTTCTAATTTTGGCTTCTGGGGGACTGAATACTTCTCCTGATTTTAGTTTCACACGACATAAACTACATTCGCCGGAGCGACATGCGTTCTCAGTAAAATATCCATTTCGTTCCAAACTATTCAGAAGAGGTTCCCCTACTTTTACTTTGAAAGGCTTTTGGTTTCCAACTTTGACATTCACTTCCTTTGTAGGCAGGAGTGAATTCGGCCAACCATCCATTTTTTCCGGCTTTGGTGGTGGCCCATTACTTTCGATTAAAATACGTCCAGATTTGACACCTAGTTCGGATAGAAGTTTAGCACAATGTTCGTTGAAAGGAGTGGGTCCACAAACATAATACATCTTAGATGATGGTTCAGATAGTAAAGTTTGCAATGTGGAAAAATCCAATCGACCACGATAACCTTTGTATTCAGAACTTACCTCACGAGAAAGGAACTCGGTCAAAATAAAGTTTTTATGAGCCGCTGCTAAGTTTCGAAGTTCATCAATAAAAATCACATCGTTCTCATAACTATTAGAATAAATGATATGGAAACGAAACAGTTCTTTTGATGCCAAAAACGATTTCAACATACTTATGGCAGGAGCAATTCCTGATCCGCCAGCAAGAAACACCAAATCCAAACCATGAAATAGGGGATTGTGATGAAAGGAACCCATAGGTCCCGTGGATTCAAATTCTTGTCCGACCTTTACATCATCTAACAAATAGGGACTCACAAATCCACCTTCTGCGCGTTTGATGGTTAACTCATAAGATTTTAAATCTTTTGGTGAGGAAGAAATCGAGTAAGGTCTCGCTGTCAAAACTCCTTGAAGAGAAACAAATAAATTGATATACTGCCCCGCTTGAAAGGGAGGTAAATTTCTAGCATCTACTGAAACCATTTCTAAGGTTTTTGTAGATGGTGTATCAATTCGAATATTTTCAACACGCAATCGAATTCGTTTTGGGTGGAGGCTACGAATCGTTTCGCGAACCAAACCTTTCCCTTCTATAAAATTAGAACCATTTTTTTCTAGTTCTTCTTTTTTTAAAACTGCTTCCTGGAAGCCAACAACAGAGTTTAAAATATTTGTTTCTAATTTTTGATTATTGTCTAACATATCTTGTTTCCTATAAATCAGAGATTCATTGTTCTATACTAATGAATAAATTACCACATAACCTAAACAGTAGATTTGGTTTTACGACGTAGTTGTTTCATAATTTTCCGTGCGGTAAAATATCCATTCAAATAAGTTGGTTGGAACCCACCCATACTTGTCCAACTACTGGAAGAATAAAGTCCATCAATGGCGTCTATTGATTCTCGCATAAGGGAACCATCTTGTAACGTCTGTTTGAATCCATAAATGGCACCTCCGGGAGTGTTTAAATAACGCATCATCGTCATCGGTGTGGCAACTTCGGCCTTTTCAATGTGTTTTCTGATTTTAGGATAAGCACGTTCAACGAGATCTATTAATTTATCACCAAACTCATATTTTGTGGATATATATTTTTCTGGGGGGACATTTTTCCAGGCCTCTCCGTATTGTAATGCAACAAGTGTGACAACCGCCTTTCCTTTAGGAGCTAACTCTTCATCAATGAAATTATAACAAGTCACCATCCCCCAATCGGGAGCATCCAAAGTGTACATACGATCTTCTGTGACTTCAGCATTTGAAGTTGTCATTACGAAGGTTGAGGCCGTAGTGAATCCTAACTCTTCAGGAGAACAATCCAAACCTAAATAAAGACAAACAGCGGAAACACCCATCCGTCTTGACTTAAAATCTTTAAGGATTGAAGGAGGAGGTGTTTCTAGATCTAACATCTCATGGTAAGTGATAAGAGGACTTGCATTCGATACAACTGCTTCACAAGTTACAGTTTCTCCTGTTTCGAGAAGAACCCCACGTACGGCACCATTTTCAGTGAGAATTTTTTCTGCCGCACAATGAAATCTTACTTCTCCACCTGCTTCCTCGAAAGAGGAAAGAAGAGAACTTGAAAGCATTTGAGACCCACCTTTGATATGCCAAGGTTTATACACACAGTAAAAATATAACATGCCGATAAATTCTGAAAATACCAAATCTGTTGTGGGGATACCAACATAACTCCAATAAGGTGTAATTACATTAATTAAATCCTCATTAGAAAAAAACTCATTCAAAACATCAGTGGTAGAACGAAGGCCGTAAGCTGAAAAATTCGGACATTTGGTTCTAATTTTTTCTTCATCATTGGACAACCTAACTCGCGGCAAAACAAAATAATACTCGTTGACTACGGCTTCGCTAAGTTTAAAGAACCGTTCAATGGATTCTCCTTCTTCGGGAAACAAACTTTTAAGATGATTCTGCAATTCAATCCAATCGGCCGGTAAAGTGACATCCAACTTTCCTGGAATGATAATCCGATAGAGTTCTTGTTCTTGTACAAGTTCGATTTTATCTAAAACACCAAGTTCTTCAAAAACACTGCGCATAATGAATGGATTGGATTCTGTTCCGACACCACTGAGTTGGTGGAGGGCGACTTCAAATTCAAAATCACCTCGGACAAAAGAAGTAGCACAACCTCCAGGGACATTATGCCTCTCGAGCAACAAGGTTTTTGAACCCTCACGTTGCAAACGAGTGGCTGCCATCAAACCAGCGTTACCGGCACCAATTACGACTGTGTCATAGTGAGACATTTTATTTTTCCCCCAAGGTAATCCTTCTGAGAGATACCCAATCTTTACAGTGTAAAGATTGCAATGATTTTTCGCCTCCCTTTTGAAAAAAAAATTAGTTTTTGAGAGAAAAAAGTTCTCTACCGCAATCTCTTTGAAAGGCTTCGAAAAGGCTTTACCTGTTTTGCTTCGAGGCCTATTCGGTTGTTAATGGCCGGAAAGAAACAAAAAGAAAACAAACCACAAACCCCCTATCACCATGGGGATCTCCGTCCTGCACTCATCGCGGCTGCCCGTGGACTATTACAGAACCAAGGCACTGATGCCCTTTCACTGCGCTCCATAGCTTCAGCAATCGGTGTCACACATATGGCTCCTTATGCTCATTTTAAGGGGAAACAGGAATTACTTCAGGCTGTTGCCGCCTCTGGTTATGATGAATTGGCAACCAACATGTTAAAGGTACAAAAGATCCAGCCGAAAGCCCGAGGCCGAATTTTGGCCTACAACTACGGCGTGGAATACATCCAGTTTGCAATTGCAAATCCAAACTTATACCGTTTGATGATGAACCAAATTGATTTAGAAAAAAAAATAAGTTTGGAAAGCCCAGATCGTGAAATATGGGTAAGTTCACAGCGTCCGTTTCGTTTGCTTTACGCTGCCTTTGCCAACGAACGTGTGAGTAAAAATTTAGCCCATGCAAGAGCCCTTGGTGCTTGGGCCACTGTACATGGCATTGCCTCTCTCGCTATTGAAGGACATTTAGTCCTTCCAGAGGGAATGGATGTCATTCAATTGTTCAAAACAACTGTTAGTTCGTCGGTGGAGTTGGGGTGAGAGGGTTACAATCATAAAAGGTATTTGCTCAGCCTTATTTTCCAACAATTAAAAACTATTTTTGCATCATTCCTTTTTAAGAAGTATTTTTCTCGCTTTACATGTGTATAATGATACTTCTTCAAAAGAAATATTCTCGTTTAATTTGTAGTTACTTTCTATGAACTTTCTGAATTCACTGTCATCACGATAGATTGTATTTTTTTCGTAATACTCAGTCAATATGATAATATTTACCTTTCGTTCTTTTATGAATTCTTGAAAGTTCTTATTTTTTTCATAAGAATAAACATTCTCACAATTCTTTTTCCCCAAATATACACAGAAACTTCCGTCGGGACTAAGAATATTGTTTTCATTGAGATTCAAATATTTGATTGTTTCAACCAAACGAAGGACACTACATTCCTTTTCAAGACCAGAGATAGTCATCTTCTTTTGATTTTTAAAGTACAAACTAATTAGCATCATGAAGATGATAAATCCAAATGTTAATAAGTATATTTTATATTGCCGAATCTTCTTTCTAACAAATGAAACCTTTAAAAAATGCATTCCCCTTTTGGCACTAAACAGTAAAACAACAAGGATTTGAAGTATATAATGATCTCGCGGATAATAGAGAATAGATCCGACAATAGAAAAACCAAAAAGTACCCATAAGAAAACGGAATCCAAAAACAAACTCAATCGTCGTCGCCGAATACTAACGGCAAGTCGATACATTTCCGCCAAAAAAATCATCACTAGAACTATTAATACAAAGACTATTGGGAGATTAATATTTTTTGCAATTACCTCTAACAACAAACCTATATTCAGGAAGGCATGTTCCAGAAAAGCAGGTATATTTCCAAATAAGACTTTCGACAAAGTCCCCGAATGACCAAAATCCTGCAGAAGTAAACCATCACAAGTTGTCCAAGGATCATCAAAATACAAACCCCTTTGAAATTTTGAAAAAGCATAATGCTGGCAAAAAGCAATATACGCTCTTTCTTGAGAAGATGGATTTCTTAAAATTGCAATGCAGAAACCGATTAGGTAGATGGAAGTTGGTAAAATAAGTCTTTTCTTGTTTTTTTTCAAAAAATAAAGAAACACAAAAATGATACTTAATATAAAAAACGAAAAGAACTCAACCCTTGCATAAGCCAAAACAAACGAAACAAATATAAACGCAGTGAAATTTCTTTGATAATACGTATAAATTGCTAAGATAATTAATATTGATGAAAAAATTGTAATGAAAGGCATTGCCGAAACAATTAATTGACTTACTATTACCAAAGATAAGAAAGAAGTATGAATCAATAATTCCCGAGAACTCTTTGCAATAGAAATTAATATAAAACACAAACCAAACACTAACAATAAATAATTGGAAAAATATCTCTCAACAGGATTTTTCCAAATTTTGGACAATATCTTATAATAAAAAGAATAAGATGCCGCATCTTGAAATCCAGATAAAGTGTCCCCACTCTCTAAGTAAAAAGTCTCATCGTATAAATAAACATCTCTTGAAGGATTATTGTTTAATATGCTAGGAAGAATCACCAACAATAAGATAAATAATAAAAACTTCTTTTTCCATAAATTGGGATTAATTATATCCGAAAACTGATACTTCATATTTCCTCAGTATTTAAATCAGGTTTATTCTTGGGAACAAAAACTAGTCAAAGTGTCAATTTAGGTCGATTACTTTCTACTTAAAAAAGAAGTTATATAAATTAATTGAGATCATCGATAAAATCTTTTTTGTTACCAAGAAAAAACCACTTTTTGTTTAGTAAACAATTCCTCAAGAGATCTCTTTTAAACCATAACTATGACAAATCAACTTGATCTATTTTAAGTTCATTCCAAAAGAAGGTCATGGGCAAAAGTAAACTATTAGAAATGCACAATGTCGGAATTGTCGTTGAATCACTAGATCAGGTAATTTCATTTTTCGAAGAAGTTGGTCTTAGTTTAGAAGGAAGAATGGTCGTCGCGGGGGAATGGGCAGGAAAGGTCACAGGACTTGGACACCAAAAAGTGGAGATTGCGATGATGGTGACTCCCGACGGACATACCCGGCTAGAGCTCTCGCAATTCCTGTCTCCTAAAACAATCTCCGACCACAGAACTGCCCCCGTTAACTCTCTTGGTTACCTCCGCATTATGTTCAGAGTGGACAATCTTGAAGAATTGTTATCTCGCCTAACAAAATTTGGCGCAGAACTCGTCGGAGAAGTGGTTCAATTTGGAAATGTCTACCGACTCTGTTATATCCGTGGAGTGGAAGGACTTCTTATCGGACTCGCCGAACAAATTGGCACCCAAACAGCGACTGATATTTTAGAAAACAAATGAGAAAGATTGTTATCATTTCACAAGAATTATCCTTTTTTATAAAAGTATAATTCTATTTTGCCGAAAATTCCATTTCTTCATTTGTATAGTATATGAATTTATGATCAAAATCATAAGTAAAATTAATGAGTAGATTTCTAGGCGTAGTTATTTCGAAATAATTTGATTTCTTTTGGGCGTTTGTATTAAAGGAAACTATGTTTCTGATACACATATAGAAATCATTTCCTGTTTTTAATAAATTTTCTTTCTTAGGATGAACATCATTAATATAATAAGGCCTATGTCTTTTGATATAATTATCTCGTTTAAAATAAGAATATGGATAAAAGTATGAGACTATCGATTGTGAATTATCGCCATTAAGTTTAAATTTATAGTTTTCTATATCAGTCATAATATTTATATTTTTATCCTTATCAAAACAAATCTCATACAATAAGTTTATATCATTTTGATTGAATTGATTTATATAAATCATATCATTTTTATTAAAAGTTGCATTATTAGGATCTTTGACGATTTCCTTCAAATTTTCAAATTCGAGAAAGTAGGCTGATTGATCATAATAGGACGATCCATAAAATGCCGCTTCTTGAAATCTTATGCCCGTTGTTTTGTTCAGTTTGAAATTTGAGTTTAAGCCAGGAGATATAATAGTTAAAGCACAGTTTAACAAAGGTAAAATCATAAAAATTACTATTAATAGATTCATTAATAAGTTCTAAAAATGGCTCATACCATTTGCCATTCCTACGACCGTGTAAAAAATCATTAGCCTTACTTAATCCTCCTAAAAACTTCCTATTTTTCAAATGAAAAATCCTGGCAGGCTTCGGCTTCTTACGAAGCCTCACTCATTTCACGAACGATCCGTTACTCAGAGTAGAATTATTTTTATTAGAAACTGAAGGTAGATAAAAGAGAAAAAGTTTAACCCGGCAAAGCTGCGCAGTGACCCATAGGGAGCGAGCAGGCGACATTCGCGGAGCAAACTTTGTTTGCCTAGCGAATAGTCGCGGACGGCAGCCGGCAAAAACCGCGCGTCCAAAAATAAAAAAAGCGTTCACTTTCGTGAACGCCATAATAAACAATAATGACTAACAAAGGCAATGTCCTACTTCCCCCCCACTCGCTTTTCCGCTCCGCGGGCGAGCGTCCGAGCCTTGCTCCCTATGGGTCGCAAGTCTGTCATTTCGCGAACGACTGGTTACTAGCGGTACTATTGGGTTCGTTCAATGGATTTTTTTTTCTACATAAAAAAAGCCAACCTCTCGGTTGGCCTTTTTTTATTGAGTTATTAGTGCTAACCCGGCAATGTCCTACTCTCCCATTGAGCGAACCCAATAGTACCATCGGCGATGAGAAGCTTGACTTCCGTGTTCGGAATGGGAACGGGTATTACCTTCTCTCCATAATCACCAGGAGTATTTACCATATGTACGGGAACCTCCGGTTTGTCAAACCATTCTATAAGAAAAGGTTGCGTTTTTTTCACAAACTGAAACTTTTTCTTTATGCCTGAAGTGACGGAACCATTGGTAAAAACAGCTAGTTTCTCGGTAATGGGGCTTCGTATCCGGACTTCCAATGCCCCTGGAGAGGCTGACATTCACATTCCAAAAGTCTACTCTAGGTTTTACAAGGAAGACTTTCCGAAACAAATGGAGTTGTTACGAAAGTTCGATCCACTCTTCGCGGTATATTTTAATTATGCCTCAGATGAAACAGGGGCTTATGATTTTTTGTTAGGTTATGCAGTGGATTCAAAAACAAAACTACTTCCCGGTATGGAGATGGTTCATGTGGGAACACAAAACGGTCGTTATTTTCATATCCAACCAGGGGCTCCCGAAGAAGTAGTTCCTAAATTTTGGGCAGAGATTTGGAACCATCCAGAAATTCCTAAAATTAGAACTTACCAAATGGATTGGGAAGAATACTCAGAAGCAGGGATTCGAGTATTCTTATCTACGAAATAAGTTACTTCTGGATTTCGCCAACTTTCGTTTCCCTACATGTTGAAATATTTCCGGAGCTACCTTCTTCTATCGTTTGGTAACCTGATTTTTCGATTTTCACCATTTTTACTTTAATTGAATTTCCTACGTAATCGATCATTTCAGGATCGTTAGTTTCCAGTAATGTTACCTTGTAAGAACAGGGACCTGTCCAAACAATTTTTTCTTTCAAAAACATCGAATTGTATTCTTGGATCTGGTAGTTACTATACCGTTTAAATTTTGATGTATGACCTGATTTACATACATTCTCAAAGATACCAGTACGGAAATAGGAACACTGAGTTGATTCCGATTTTGTTTGATTTGGATTGGCTGCATATATTGATAAAACAAAACCAAAATTATATAAAAAAAATAAAATGTACTTCATTCTGTTGTAAAATCACTTTCCGCTATCACTAAATTTTTCTCTTCCACCACAAAAGTCCTCCAGTCATTCACAACCCAAACCCAAATCCCAACGAATAACGATGTAGCAATCCATAAACCTATGGTGGAACCTGGGATTAAAAGAAAATCCACAACCCCATGTTGTAAAACGGAAAGTATAAATCCAAATATTATATATAATCGTTTGCCTGCAAATTCTGATTGTTGATTGCTCTTTAATAGGAAAAATGCAAAACAAAGATTGATGAGTAAATGTATGTTAGATGAATGAATGGTTCGAGCAAAAAATAAATCTAACTTTTTTTCCTCAGGTTCCCTTGCGATGTAGTGAGTGTTTTCGATAAAAGAAAAACCCATAGCCACAAAAGATCCGAACAAAACCACGTTGGGCGAGAATGTTTTTGTTTTTTTATCATAACCCAACACAAAAGACAGAATCATAATAAAAAATATTTTGAATGTTTCTTCCGTGATTCCTGCTTGGATAAAAGCTAAATGCGCTGTTTGGGTGAGCATACTTACTTTTTTCTTTGGAGTGAAGTCCGCTTCTGGCCAAAGGATGGGGTGAAGTCTTAAGATGAGGTCTGTCGACAACCAACCAAAAAACAATGCGAGTAAGATTCCTAAAACTTCCTGCCAACCTTTTTTGGGTTGGTAGGCCTTCCAAATCACAATAGCCCAAGGAAGAACTGTTAAAGACCCAACAAAATAATCAAAAAATCCAATTTCTTTCATTCTGGTAACTCTTCCATATAACGGCCGTCGAATAAGTTGATCATTTCTTTTTGAAGAGGGGTTGGAACAAATTCAGGATCAATTGGTCCATTCCAAAATAGTTCCGTCACACGGATGTCGTTTTTTGTGCCTGGTGGTGGCATGAGTGGTCCTAAACTTTCAACTAGTTGTAAGGTGCGAAGATCTTGGTCAGGGTAGTCTGATCCTTCTACCAGTTCCACATCAATCACATCCCCATCTTGGGTGATGGTATAAGCAACTACAGATGAATAAGGGTGGGGAGCTTTGGCCCAGTAATCCATATAACTTTCAGGGATTCGCATTTTAGCGGAGATATAGTTCGAGTAAGTTGGTGGAACTTTTTTCCCTCGGATCTTTTTGATATAACCTTTGACTGGGCCATTGTCTGCGACTTTTTCGTTGGAGATTTTTTCGCCCTTTTCTTTGTTTTCTGTTTCATTCCCGGTCACAACCCCACCGTTCAGACCTTTGGTGTCATCAGGGACATTGGGATCGATAAAATAGAATTCCATTTTTTCTGGACGGAAGTGATCATTCTTTTGTGCTGATTGTTCTTTTTTTTTGCCACGTTGCAGAGTGATCGGGATCAGAAAAACAAGAGAAATCAAAATCAAATGGAAGAGTAAGGAAAGTGGTAATACATTTCGGAACCCTTTTCGTAGTCCTGGTTTGAAAAATGGTTCGGACTCCCCTACTTTGTCTTCCTTAACTCCTAAGTTTTCCAAACTAAAAGATTTTTCCAAAAGGTATGAGGAATATAAATAAATTCCGATGAGAGCCGAAACAGAAAATACCGCATAAGCAATATTTTGCGAAGAGATAAAAAAATCTTTATCGGGAACTCCAGGTTTTAATCCAAAACCGGCCAAAAACTGAATCCCGAATATAGGGCTTAAATAAGA
Organism: Leptospira kanakyensis; assembly: GCF_004769235.1. Taxonomy (NCBI): domain Bacteria; kingdom Pseudomonadati; phylum Spirochaetota; class Leptospiria; order Leptospirales; family Leptospiraceae; genus Leptospira; species Leptospira kanakyensis. The sequence continues at coordinate 224,698 of NZ_RQFG01000005.1, forward strand.
AAATACCCAAACGGCTGAAAACAAAAACAAAAGTAATGTCAAAAATAATATAGGGAAACCACGCCAGTATTCATAAACATAAATATGTCCAAATCCAGGAAGGATATGATCTCGGAATTTTGCTTTTTCTTTAACGATGAGTTCTAAACGAAAAGGAAATCGGGACTTAGAAACTACTGCAGCTTTCCATCTTTCTCGGATGCGAATCCCTTCCATATAACGCAAATAAGGTTTTACAATCAAAGAAGGAATTTTATTCCGATTGAAACTAAATAACAGGATACAAAGAGAAATTGAATAATTAAATACAAATTGATACACATCCGCAAGTGGTGCTAGCGGAGACATTGATTTGGCTGGATGTAATTTTTCTGAAATGTATTGGAATCCAAAATTGAGAAGGAGGGCCAGAAAAAGAATGAGCAGTAAGGTATCAAATTTGGCATCACGAATCCGCATCTCTGTGCGGATCTTTCCATAAGGATGTTCCGTTTGTAACCTGGCAGTTCTTATGGATTCCCTTTTTTTATTTCTCTTATGGCTATGAATGTAGTTTGCGAGAAGTAAAAGAAAACAAATCACAACAAATCCAAACTTTAACTGAAAACTTCTAGATTCCTTCGCGAGGAATTCGTTGATCACAGCTTCCCATTCAAGTCCCGACCTGTGTACAAGTTCGATAGGATAAAAAACAATCCATGAAAGGATATAAACAGCGACCACCGCTAAGGCCCGAAGGCGGAGTCGGAACTCATTTGGGAAAGCAAACAGGACACCCAAAGCCAAAAAAGGCCCGAGAGAAAACATGGGGGACATCCAAAGGAAGAAGGTTAAGGATTTTTTAGCCCAGGGAGAGAGTAGTTTTGAATTTGCCGAATCCATTCTTTAGTCTTATCTCAAGGAAAATACTTTGAATTTTCATGGAAAACAAAAAATTTGGCGGATATGGCACAGCCGAAAGAGAAAGAAGAACAGTCGCTCAAACCCATAGTCGCAGTCTCCAAAAGAAGGGGATTTGTTTTCCCAGGTTCCGAAATTTACGGAGGCCTTTCCAATACCTTTGACTATGGTCCGAATGGAATTGAAGTATTAAACAATCTAAAACGACTTTGGTGGGAATACTTTGTTCACAGACGGGACGATGTTTTGGGTCTTGATTCCTCCATCCTCCTCCACCCACGGGTTTGGGAGGCTTCTGGCCATATTTCCAACTTTAATGATCCCCTGATGGATTGCAAAAAATGTAAAACTCGTGTGCGAGTGGATAAATTTTTGGAAGATAAGGAAGGCGAAGGTGCTGCCACTGGAAAAAGTTTAGAGGAACTAACAAACACCATTCGAGACAAAGGATATGCCTGCCCTACTTGCGGAACTGTGGGTAGTTTTACTGATGCCCGCCAATTCAATTTGATGTTCAAAACTTCTCACGGTGCGTCCGAAGAAGGTGCCACAGACATTTACCTTCGCCCAGAAACGGCTCAAGGGATCTTTATCAATTTCAAAAACGTAACCCAAATTGCGCGAAAAAAAGTTCCCTTCGGAATTGCACAAATTGGAAAGTCTTTTCGAAACGAAATCATGGCCCGCCAGTTTATCTTTCGTACGCGCGAGTTCGAACAGATGGAGATGGAGTTTTTCTGCGAACCAGGCACTCAAAAAGAATGGTTTAAGTATTGGGTGGACTACTGTATGGACTGGCTTGTCAATGTAGTGGGTCTAAAAAAAGAAAACCTTCGTGTGAGAGAACATGAAAAAGAAGAACTTTCTTTTTATAGCGATTCCACAAGTGATATCGAATACAAATATCCGTTTGGTTGGGGAGAACTTTGGGGTGTGGCCTCAAGGACAGATTATGACCTCACCCAACATGAAAAGTTTTCTTCAGAAGACTTAAAATACCATGATTTAGAAAATAAGAAAAAATACCTTCCTTATGTTGTAGAACCTGCACTCGGTCTGAACCGACTTTTCCTTGCTGTGCTTTGTGATGCTTATGAGGAAGAAAAATTAGAAAAAGACGACATTCGCACTGTCTTACGATTTGGAAAACGAGTGAGCCCCATGAAAGTGGCTATTTTCCCTCTGATGAAAAAAGACGGGCTCGATGCCAAAGCCAAAGAAATTTATGCTGACCTTCGCAACCATTGGTATGTAGACTACGATGAAAGTGGAGCCATTGGAAAAAGATACCGCCGGCATGATGAAATCGGAACTCCTTTCTGCATCACTGTAGATTATGATACCATGAGTGATGGAACCGTCACCATTCGTGAAAGAGATTCAATGAAACAAGAAAGGATTGCCGTCTCTGAAATCAAATCTTACCTCATAAACAGAATGGTATAGGTGATTCGGGATTTAACAGAATCTGACAGAAACCAAACCATCGAACTCGTAAACCAGTTTTACCGAAAAGTAAACGAACTCGAGTTAGATGGTTTGTTTCGCATCCGACCCCGCGCCGCAACCAAATTCACTGACATCTATTTCAAACTCATTGGAACTGGAAAAGTGTATATGCGTGGGTATTTTGTAGAAGAGGAACTTGTCTCCTTACTCATTGGTCGAGTAGAAGAAAAACCCCATCTCGAAGAAGAAAGAAGCCTATTTATCGATCTTGCCGTTACCAAACTGGGAAAAAAGAAAAAAGGATATATGTCCGAACTTCTGAAAGATGTAGACCTATGGTGCAAAGAAAAATCCATTCCTGCGATCGAACTTCGGGCCATTTTACAAAACGAAGAAGCGGTAAAGTTCTGGGACAATTCTAAATTCGAAAGATTTTACATTCGTTACCGCAAACGAGTGGAATAAAATTTTTTCACCAGCTTCCCGAACTTCCCCCTCCCCCAAAACTACCACCGCCGCCGCCTGACGAACTAGAACTAGAGGAACTACTATAACTGGATGAGGAATAGGAACTCGAACTACTGCTAGAAGAATACGAAGAATAAGACCCACTTCCAGATTCATTGGCAATGATATAAAGAAAATGAAGGATGAGTAAGGATACATAGGAGAATAAAAAAGTAAAAACAAATCTATTTTCAGAGAATCCTAGAAGGTTATGTATGGAAAATCCGAGAGTCCAAACCAAGGAAATCAAAACATATTTGAGTAATCTATATTTCCACGAATCCACTTCGATGGCTTTTGCTAAGATATAACCACTCACCAAACAATTGAACCATTGGAACCAGAGAACCATAGTTTCTAAATTGTATCTGGGTGAACTTTCTTCTGAACTTGGTAAATAAAAGATAAGTCCACAAAGAAATGACAACCAAAGGATGAGTGTTAAAAAAAAGTGAATTGGTTTGAAACTAAAGGATCTAAACCCCAATCCATAAATGGTCAATAGAATCAGGCCTTGGTAAAAGAGGATATAAACCAAATTTTCTCCATTCATAAAAGAGAAAATAGAAAACGAAAACGTTAAAAACGAAAGGATATGCAAAAACAATCCTTTGGAACTCATTCCAAAACCTTTGGCGATTTGATTAAACTTTTCTTTGATAACATCATCTAACGTGATCTTAAATACTAGTAAAATCAAACCGAGAGTTCCAACCACCCAAGACAGAGCTTCCCCATCTATCTTAAAGGTAAAATATAAAAAGGGAATCCAAAATGCGATAGAAAGAATAGAATATAAGTACGAGAGCGGAGACCATAATCCATAAAGTAGATACAAATTCCCGACTACAATTCCTAAGCAAAAAAGATAAAATAAGGCATCGGGAAAAAAATAACCAAGACCAAATAAAACAACAAATCCATACAATACTTCCAACCACTTCTTCCCTTTAAAGGTTCCGTTTTCTTTTAAAACATAATAAATGATCCCAGTTAGGAGTAAAATCCCAAGTGTATAAGCAAAATTTCGAGGTGTAGAATCGTTAGATAATGCCATACCTACCCCATCAGAATCATTCGTATTCAGAGCCGGATTGGAATCAATATCTCCATAAAGAATGGATTCTATTGCAAGAACTCCACTCACTAAACCCAAAACCATATCTCCTTTTTTAAATTCAGGAATCATGATATTACGAATGATTCGATTACACAAAACATCGGTTAATGTTTCTTCTAAACCGTAACCTACTTCAATTCGAACCTTACGATCCCCTGTTGATAATAGGACGAGAACCCCGTTGTCCTTATCCTTTTGTCCTAATTTCGATTTTTCTGCCACAGCGAATGAATAAGAATTTATATTTTCCCCTTCCAAACTTGGAATGATGTAAACGTATACTTGGGCCGATGTTTTGGTTTCAATGGCAGAAAGAATGTTTGTAACTTGATTTTGTTTCTCCAAAGGCAAAATTCCAACTTCATCCGTTAAGGGGCTTGTGAGGATTCGCACCTCTCTTGCCGTAAGGGGAAGTACCCAGGTTTGAACCAAAACACTAATGAACAAACCAAAGCGGAACCAATTCTTTCGGGATAGTTTCATGCGACAGATTTTACATAGAGATCTGCACGATGGCAAGTATAGTTTTATCGTTTTTGGATCAATGGATTTGTTTTTACCAATCGATACATCCGAAAGATAGGGCCCATCACGTTTTTGAACAAAGGAAAATTAGAAAGTTTGATCAGTTTGAATGTTAATTCTAAAGAATCATTCATTAAGTGTTTTGTGTTGTTATAAAACTTCGAAGAATCGGAAAGCCAAAAGTAAATTAAACCCATTTGTTCCAACCAAAGTAACTCTGGTAAAATTTCTGCAAGATCATCTCTAATTTTTAAATTCGATGTTTCTAGTGCTTCGCGGATGATACCCACTGCTTCTTCTCGAATGAGAATTGTCTCTGGACTGAATGGGGAAAGAGAATGACTTGGATCTCCTGCATGCCTTGCCAATACCTGTAAAAACATTTTATACTCAGAAAAACTTTCTAACTGAGTTAAGATGATGTATTTAAGTCTTGTTTTAAAATCCCTAGTAGACTTGAAGAATTGAGATGTCAGTTGTTTGACTTCAATTTGTGATTCCCTATAAAAATGCAAAACAATCTCTTCCTTTGTTTTGAAATGATAATACGTAAGCCCTAAAGATACTCTAGCTTCTTTAGCAATGCGACGCATCGTTGCAGACTCATACCCCTCTTTCTGAAATAATGTGATGGCAGAATTATAAATTCTTTCTTTCGTGAGTTCTCGTTTACTCGATGTTTTGTGAGAGATTTTTTTGGGAACGGAATGGGGCATAACCTTCAGTATACAAGGAAACAGTTGATGGCATGAAAGCAAACCATTTTTGAACACGTTCAATTGTTACAAAACTTAGGATTTTTTTTCAATCTCCCAGAAAAAATATCCTTGCCCTAAATAAGGCAAATTGACACAGTTTTATCTTAGAAAATTCAGAGGTGAAATATATATGATCCGTAAAGGTCTTTTAGCCATTCTTTTTACATTTGCGCTCGCGACTCCCATTCTCGCTAGCTCCGGTTCTTCTTCCAAACCGCTTGCAGGTACTTATCCCATCATCCTTTCTCATGGTCTTTTTGGTTGGGGCGAAAACTCCGGTGGAATCATTAGCATCGTAAACTATTGGGGTGGAACAGACGATTACCTCAGAAGCCAAGGGGCTACTGTATTTGCTCCTGGCAAAACTGCAGCAAACTCCAATGAAGTGCGTGCTGGGGAACTAAAAGCAGCTATCCTTACTTACGCCGCTGCGACAAACTACACTGGAAAATTCCACATTCTCGGTCACTCTCAAGGTGGACTCGATAGCCGTTACGCAGTGTCTAACCTAGGACTTTCTGGTCGCACAGCAACTCTGACAACTCTTAACACTCCGCACTATGGATCACCCATTGCAGACATCGTAAAAAACGTTCTTCCTAGTTGGATCCAACCGTTCGTAGCAAGTATTGTTGAGTCTCTTGTGAAACTTGTTTACGGTGGAACCAACCAACAAAATGCTCTGGCTGCACTTTCCTCTTTATCAAAAGAAGGACTCGCTTCTTTTAACGGATACACTCCCAACAAATCAGGTGTGAAGTATTTCTCTTATGGTTCTTCCATTACAATTCCTGACCTCATCCAACACCCTCTTATGGGAATCCTTCACCCTGCTTGTGGGGCTGGTGGACTTTTCCAAGGACAAGGATTTACTAACGATGGACTCGTTCCACTTTCTTCACAAAAATGGGGAACTTGGAAAGGTGGACCTTCTTATGGAATCTTCACTACAGGGATTGACCACTTACAAGTATCCAACACTCTCCGTTCAGGAAGTTTATGGTATGATGTAGAAGGTTTCTACTTGAATATGGCTTCTAACATGAAGTCGAACCAGTAATTCGTTACTGGAGTTTTTTCAGAAAACCCAAGCAGATGCTTGGGTTTTTTTGTTTCCAGAAGTATAAATCCATTCTTTACTACGATACGATCTCCTATGAATGTTAAAAATTTACGTTACCTTGGTTATGCCATTGGAGCCCTACTCCTTATCTTTGTCGCTTTTCGCATCTTCAGTCCTGGAGAATTAGAAACTAGTGTTGATGAAAACCCAAATGACAAAGCGGAATCATACTTTCGCACACAAAGTGATGGTTTTTCTGTGGATCCATTTTACTTAGAGTCCGCAAAAACTATTTTTTCAGCGGATGGACAGTTCCTTCGATTTGAAGAAATATTGGCACGCGCCAAATCAGGTGAATTGAATTTAGTTTCAGAACTTTGGAACTTACGTCGGCAATGCCCAGAAGGTAGCACCCGCGAACAATGCCATGAATACATCAAAGCCTTCCTCCAAAATGAATATGGTGGGGAAGAGGCAAAACGACTTGTTACCATGCTTTCCAATTATCTAAAATATGAAGAGGCTATGGTGCATTTGGATCCTTCCAGTAAATCCTACACCAACCAAGAAAGATACGAACAAATCAAACAACTTCGTAGGAAGTATTTTGCCAAAGAAGATGCAGAACTCATCTTCGGATTAGAAGAAGCCACTGCCGATTTTAGTTTTAATCGAAAAAATTTCTTAGATGAAACCAAAAATCTAAAAGCAGAAGAAAGACTTCGTTTGTATGAGGACTATCGTAAAAAATCCTTTGGGACTTTTTACAATGCTGTGGCAGCGAGAGAACCTTTGTATGATAAGTTTGAAAACGAAATGGATTTAAGACAGATTGAACTTTCTAAGTTATCTGGTTCGGAAAGAGAAAACAAAGAAAAAGAAGTTAGGATTCGTTATTTTGGCAAAGATGGGAACGACCGAATGGAAAAGGTTTTAAAAGAAATGAAAGAGGAAGAGGAAAAAATTTCCAAACTCCAAGTGGAAGAAAAAAATCTTTTAAAGAATTATCCCAATCTTTCTGAATCAGAACGAGAAAAGAAATTAATGGATCTAAGAGTCCAAACTTTAGGTAGTAAAGAATTGGCAGAGGAATATTCAAGAAGAATGGAATATGAGAAAACACTCAAAAATTCCGGAAATTAAATACCCTCTCCTTTTACTTTTTCCAGTCGCAGGTTTATTTGCACTGGCGTTAGAACCCTTCGGATTTGCATCCGCAGGGTTTATTTGTATCTTCCTACTTCTTTACTTCACCAAACAACTAACCATTAAATCCAGTTGGAAATATACATTCCTTTCGACATTGTTATTTTCCAGTTTAGTAACACTCACAAGTTTTTATTGGATTTGGAATGCGATTCGTAATATCTCTGGCCAGGGTGTTTTTGTTTCCATAATTCTATTTTTGGTTTATGCACTTTTATCTTTTTATAAGATTGGAATCGTTTTTTTCGGGTCTGTTTTTCTGACAAAACAGAGAACCATCAAAAACTCACATTTCTTTTTACTGGTTCTTCCGTCCTTGTTTTTAATTTCGGATTGGATTTGCCCGATGGTTTTTCCTGTGTATTGGGGGGACTTATTTCGAAACAATATCCTTTGGCGACAAATGGCGAGGTTTGGAGTTGAGGTATTAGGATTTGTTTCTATTTTCTCTGCTGCCCTTCTCTATCTCATGCTTTTAAAGTCGGATAAAGGGATCAGACATTATTTTTCTTATCTGATTCCTATCTTTTGTTTTTTCCTAATCAACTTATATTTCCTGGCAGAATCCATTCCCCAGGGCCCGACAATCCATTTGGCCCTCATTCAGCCAAACACTCCTTATGCGAAAAGAGAAATCCAAGAAAACGAAGTATGGATGACAAAAACCATACAATCCGTTTATGATATTGGCCAGGAAGCCATTCGTAATGCATCCAAACCAATAGACTTACTCGTATTACCAGAATCTGCCATTCCTTTCCTAGGGACTCTCGATTCACAAAATCCCCATACAACGTATAGCAAAAGTTTTGTGGATGTTACTTCAAATTTGGTAAGAACCAGTAATACCCCTCTTGTTTTTAATGAACTTGTTTGGGACAAAGGAACAAGGAACACACTCACCCTCCTCCATCCCCTCAACCTTTCCTCAGAAAGAAGATACAAACAAGTTCTATTACCTTTTGGAGAGTACTTACCGGGTGAAAAACAACTTCCTTGGTTACGAAACATTTTTCCGGAAACGAGCAATCATATTCCAGGAGAATTAACTGATGTTTTAAGTTTCCAAACCAAAATGGGGGAAAGGGTTACATTCAGTTCGCTGATTTGTTATGAAATCCTTTATCCTGATTTTCTTCGAAAGATCATAAATCATTCGCCTTCGGAATTTGTTCTCAATCTCACCAATGATTCCTGGTTTGAGAGTTTAACCGAATCCAAACAACACGCAGGAGCAGGAAGGCTGCGTTCGATTGAATCGGGTAGGCCCGTCGTCCGAGTTGCTGTCACTGGCATCACCACGGCCTTTGATCCATGGGGAAGAGAGATGATGGGAGAATTACAAACATTCCAAAAGGCCATCGGATACTTAGATCTTCCAACAGTGGAGAAAGATAGAACCACTCCCTATATCGAATTCGGCCCAGGTCCTTGGCGAATCATGGTGGTTTTCCTTTTATTTTTTGTTTTTTTCCATAAGTCCAGGGCCGATAGTACCATAAAATGAAAAATGAAATTGAAATTTAGGTAAGGGCAGAAAGGCTATTCGAATATGGAATGGGAAAAAATACTTCGCGATGCGGTGAAAGAAAACTCTATTAAGGAATTGTATCTCAGAAAGGTACCTTCTTTAAAAACCTGCGAAGATTGGAATAAGGTCGTAGAAGTGGGAACTGTAGACCACAAAACGAAATATGCTTATTATAAGGGTGGGCTTGTCAAATACGGAGAAAGATTGTTCTTCGTGACCCAAGAACGATTGGATGCAGTCTCTCCGTTTCGCAAATGGGATTTTAAAAACAAAATCAAAATCACCGATCCAGAACTGACTGTCGGCGAAAAGAAATAATCTGAAAACTTGGCCTAAACTAAAGTTTAGTTAGATCATCAGGGCAAAAAAAAGACCAACATACGTTGGTCTTTTTTTATGTTTAGGGATGTTTGTCTTCCCTACCGGTTCAAACGAATGATCATATTGAGTTTTTCGGCAATTGTGATCACTTCCATCACCTTTGATTTCTCAATGATGATCCCAGTGGGGCTTACTTCTTCTAATACAAATTTTTTACCTTTAATTTGACCCAAAAGTAGTTCCATTACTTGTGAATCTTTGGTTCGGAGAAGAACCGAATCTTCCGTAATGGTAACAATAGGAAGGTTGTTACCCCAATCATCAAGTAAGAAGAGTAAATTTTGAGCAAGATCTGCCTTCGAAGATTCTCTTAAGAAATGAACAAAGGTTTCTTTGTCATAACCAAGAAGGATCCCCAATTGGAAACTATCTTTGGTGAGTAAAAAAGTATAAACACGGTCATAATCTTTCAATTCACAGAAAGCTTTTAACAAATGGATTCCATTGAGAGACACTCGATCCGGGAAGGCAATGATCGAAAAGTCTGGGTTGATGGTGATTCCACCTTTTTCTGTTACCGTCACTAGTGCTTCGTGGTTGAAGTAATGAGCCCCTAGTTCCGAAAGACTTAGGTTTCTTTGTGGATATTCCACTTCAATGAGACCAAAGAGTTGTAAATAGAAAATAGCAGAAATGATTTCTTTCCGTAGGTCTGCCAAATCTTCTTCATAAGTTTTAATTTGGAAGGTTGGTGAAAAAACCAAATGGTCACGAATGATATGTGAAAAGATTACGGATGTGTTGATCTTTCCATGCGCCATAATGAGTTTTACCGTTTTGTCCAAAATTCCTTTTTCGTAGAACGGAACTTCGGTGGCAGTAAAAACTTCCGCAGGATTCAAACGTCGAGTTCTTGCTTCATTCACTTCGTGAATCACAAGTTTCATGATTTCGAAGATATCTTTCTTTAGAAACTCATCTGTTTCTTGAACAAGGATTACGTTTTCACCTTTGATATCCACATATCCTAAAAGTTTTAGGATCGGAAGGATGAGTTCAATTTGATAAACTTGGCTTTTTTCTGGGAAAATTTCAATGTCAGGAGATAAAAGTTCTGTTTCCGTTCTTTTATGGTCTGCTTGTTTGATTTTTCCTGATTTTGCAAGGTTCAAACCTTTACGTGAAATATAAGAAATCAGTTTTTTTACGTTTAAGAAAAAATCCAAACCATTGGCCGAAATTTTCTCCTGACGAACGCGAGTTCCTTTTTTTACCGGAGGTAAAATCGGAGAGAACTGTAGATGATCCAAAATTTCTTTTGGAATGACAATCACTCGAATGAATTTGTCTTCTACGTAATATAAATCACGAACTAAATAAAGAGATGTTAAAAGTGGAATGGTTTGTTCAAACCGTCCACGATTGACTGTGATGTAATTACGGATGGTATCCGCTTCGATCACACCACCATGGATATAAATTTGGTGTAGAACATCTTTATCAAAATCAGAAAGACCTTCGATTAATTTTTGAAGGAATTCCGTATCTAAAGCGTTCTTTAAAAATGTTTCAATGTGTTCGCCTTTTTTGGCACCAACTGCTTCTTTCCATTCTTCAGGAAGTTCAGCAAGAGTGGCTTTGTGTAAGGCCTTCTCTGTAGAGAACTTAAATTTCTCACCCTTAGGATTTGTTTCTACCTTGATGAGTCTTAAATATTCGTCATAAGTATGGTATTTATCTAAATTGTTAGTAAGACGTTCACGGTTTTTTCTTTGGTATAAAAGATAATATTTTCTAAGAACGTTCAGTTCCATTTCCACGTTGATAGGCGGAATGTTGACCTTTCTCGAAATTTCTCCGAGAGTCATGACCCCTTTGTTCTTCAATATGGATGTCAGAATGTTGACTTGGAGGGGGGTGAACTTTTCCAGAACCCCTTTTAGGTAAAATTCGTTCTGGAAAATCTCCATGAGGCCCAAAATGGTCGATTTTTTGTCCTTTCCCGGGATCTTTTGGATGTTCCAAAGGCTGGCGATTTTTTTGATCTCGTTCAGATCGAGTTTTTCTAACTCTTGGTACAGGACAGTTTCTTGGCTCATGGGTGTGATTTGATAAGTTTTTGTTTGAGACCTAATCCTGCAACTCTATTTCAATTGCAGGAGCGAAGGGGATTTTCTCGTTTCCAATCCCGATTTAGGTCTCAAATTAGGGCGTATGGATTCCCTTTCTGAAATTGTTTCTTTTGGTTGGCAATCAAGCCTTCGCGTCGCCCATTCCAGTTTTGTATTCACAACCAAAGCATTCGGGATTCTCGCCCAGCTGGCAAAGGGAGAACCAAACCACAGAGAAATTGCCATCACCTTAAGGGATGCCTTTTCCAACCTGGGTGCCACGTATATCAAACTCGGTCAATTCATAGCAAGTGCTCCGTCTATTTTTCCCAAAGAGTATGTCGAAGAGATGCAAGCCTGTTTGGACTCAGTCCGACCAGTAGCCTACCGAGACATTCGTTCCTCCGTCGAACGGGAATTGGGTGGGAAACTCGAAACCCTATTCCATAGTTTTGAAGAAACTCCCCTTGCCTCCGCATCCATAGCCCAAGTCCACGCCGCAGTCACAAAAGAAGGTCTCGATGTAGTAGTCAAAGTCCAAAGGCCGGATGTCCACCTAACTTTAAAAACCGACATGCAGATTTTAGGAATTTTAACCAAAATCTTAGCCGTCATTGCGCCTGAATTTAAAAAATCAGGACTTACGGCTATGTTTGAAGAATTTCAAATTTCTATCTTACAAGAAATTGATTTCATCCAAGAAGCAAAAAACATCGAAGAGTTTGAAGAATATCTTTTGCGTGTTAAAGAATCCAGAGCGAGAGTCCCAAGAGTTTACCATACGTTATCTTCCAAAAAAGTTTTAACCATGGAAAGATTTTATGGAGTTCCCATCACTGATGAAGCGGGGCTTCGTAAATTTACAAACAACCCAAGAAAGGTCTTAAGTGACGCTTTGGAAATTTGGTTTTCCTCTTTATCCAACCAAGGATTTTTTCATGCCGATGTTCATGCAGGAAATCTAATGATTCTAAAAGATGGAACCATCGGTTTTATCGATTTTGGAATTGTGGGAAGGATCTCTCCTCGAATTTGGAAAGGACTTATGTTATTCACACAAGGCATTGGGATCGGTGAACCTACATTAGTTGCACAAGGTCTAGTAGAAATGGATTCAACAGATAGTGGAGTAAACCCTGCCATTTTAGCCAAAGAATTAGATTCTGTTTTTAATGAATTAGAATCAGTCTATGTTCATTTGACTGACAATGAGATGTTTGACGAATCTAGGGTAAATCGAATCATGTACGACATGAAGGAAATTGCCGAAAAAAATGGACTCAAAATTCCAAGAGAATTTGCCCTTCTTATGAAACAAATGTTATACTTTGATCGGTATGTAAAGTCAATGGCACCAGAAATCAATTTATTCCGCGATTCACAGAAGTTTGCCATCTCATAATCCAATGACTATACAAGATTTAAAAATTGGTGAAAAAGCGGAAATTGTTTCTTTAGATTCAGGCAAACTCACAAGACCTATGTTAACTGAACTTTTGGAACTTGGATTTTTCCCAGGGGCCGAAATTACACTCAAAGATAAATCTTCTCTTCTTGGGAAGATGGTTTGTGTTTTAAGTGGAACCACTATTGCTCTAAGGATTGGAGATGGGAACGCCATCCAAGTCAAAATCAAATCAACATGAAAGACAAAAGAATTTTTTTAGTTGGAAATCCCAATTGTGGGAAATCAACCCTCTTCAACCAACTCACTGGACTCAAACAAAAAACAGGAAATTTTAGCGGAGTTACCGTAGAAAAAAGAGAAGGTATCTTTAGTGCCAATGGTTCCGAATGGATCATCACCGACTTACCAGGAACATACGGCCTTGGTGGAGTTGCCGAAGACAAAAAAATTGCCTATGAAGTATTACTTTCAAGAAAACCAGAAGAACAAGTTATTTATGTTTTGGATGCCTTAAACTTTGAAAGAGGACTTCAATTTTTATTACAAATCATTGATATGGGTGTTCCCACACTCGTGGTTCTTACCATGAAAGATGTCCTCGAGAAAAAAAGAATTCAATTGGATTTGGATAAACTAAAAAAACAGATTGGACTCCAATTCATTTTAGTGAATGCAAAATCAGGAGAGGGAGTTGAAACTTTAAAAGAAACGATCACAAAACCAAATCAATTTCAAAAACGCGCCCGCCTCTGGACTTGGGGAACCAAAGAAGAAACATTTTTAAAAACAGCAAAACAAAAACTAGGGATCGATTCTAACGAAGCAGAATTCTTTTTATCACAATCTCTCAAATACCTAAACGAAGACCCTCATTTCAGTGAGGAACGTTATTACCTAAAGTTTCCTGAAGAAACAAAGAACTGGTTACGATCACAAGTTGTGGGGAAAGGTTATTCCTTCTATTACCAAGAAGAAATGATCTATCGTTCCTTTTTTATTAAAAAAGTTTTGGCCGATGCCATTACTTATCCAAAATCCATTCCCGGAAGTTGGGAAGAAAAGTTGGATCGGGTTTTATTACATCCGATTCTTGGTTTTGTTTGTTTTTTTCTTTTGATGGGACTTCTTTTTCAAAGTTTATTTAGTTTTGCAGAAATTCCCATGGATCTAATTGAACTCGGAATCACAAACTTACAATCGATTGTGGAACCGTATCTTGGCGAAGGACTTATCAAGTCTTTGGTGGCGGAAGGAATCATTGGCGGTGTCGGAAGTGTGATTGTTTTTATACCACAGATTGCACTGTTATTTTTATTCATTGGGATTCTAGAAGAATCCGGATATTTAGCACGTGCTAGTTTTTTAATGGATCGGGTGATGGGGAAATTTGGTTTATCAGGAAAATCTTTTATCCCTCTGCTTTCTTCTGCCGCTTGTGCCGTTCCTGCCATCCTCGGAACAAGAACCATCGAAAACAAATCAGACCGTTTTACAACGATTATGGTTTCACCTCTTGTGATGTGTTCGGCAAGATATCCTGTTTACATTTTGATAGTGGGAACTGTTTTTAGTTTTCCACCCGTTTTTGGAATTTTTAATGTCCAAGGTTTTGTTTTGTTTTCTATGTTTTTTCTGGGAATGGTTGCAAGTTTTGGATTTGCCTATGTATTCCGCAAAACAGTCTTTAAAGAAGATTCTTCTTACTTTGTGATGGAACTCCCCAGATACAATCTCCCCTCTTTAAAAAGTTTGTTTCATACTGTTTTCGGAAAGGTAAAATCGTTTTTATCCACTGCAGGCCAAGTTATTTTATATATTTCTGTTCTCCTTTGGTTTCTCAGCCATTTCCCCGCAGAATATAAAAATAACGAATGGGAAACTAGTCCCATTGAATCTTCTTATATTGGAAGGATAGGAAAAGTGATGGAACCAGCCATCGAACCACTTGGATTTGATTGGAAAATTGGAATTTCCATTTTAACATCTTTTGCAGCACGTGAAGTGATGGTTTCCACCTTAGCAGTGCTATATGGCTCAGAGGAAAACGAAGAAGGCGAATCTTTACGTTCCACACTACGCACAGAAAAAAGGGCCGATGGATCGCTCGTTTGGACTCCCCTTTCCGGATTATCTTTACTCGTATTTTTTGCCTTTGCCAGCCAATGTATGTCCACTTTGGCTGTAACTAAAAAAGAAACGGGCACTCTTCTTTGGCCCGTGGTTCAGTTTTTATATATGACAATCCTTGCCTTTACCGCTTCCTTTCTGAT
Organism: Leptospira kanakyensis; assembly: GCF_004769235.1. Taxonomy (NCBI): domain Bacteria; kingdom Pseudomonadati; phylum Spirochaetota; class Leptospiria; order Leptospirales; family Leptospiraceae; genus Leptospira; species Leptospira kanakyensis. The sequence goes on from NZ_RQFG01000005.1 coordinate 239,867, forward strand.
TTTCCAATTGGGAAAGATTTTAGGATTTGTTTAAACTGCCGACAATGAATCCAAGAGGTTACACTTGGATTTTCATATTGGAAAAAAAACTCTTACGAGAAAGTCGGCACCCTATTTGGTGGCAGAAATTGGTCTGAACCACAATGCCGATCTTGAAATTGGGAAAAGAACCATCGCCAAAGCCAAAGAATCGGGAGCGCACGCGGTCAAATTCCAAACTTATCGGACAGAAGAATTCATAGACAACACAAATCCCGATGTCAAATTTCTTTATGATATTTTTAAACAATATGAATTAACCGAAACTCATCACAAGGAATTCCAAAAAACAGCTCTGGATTTGGGACTCGATTTTTTTTCCACACCTCTTTGTGATTCCGCAGTAGATCTGTTATGTGGACTGAATGTTCCTGTTTTAAAAATTGCATCCGGTGATATTGTTAATTTACCTTTACTAAATAAAGCCATCCAATCAGGAAAACCAATCATTGTTTCTACTGGGGCCGCCTTACCAGAAGAAGTCACAAGAGCCATTTCTTTATTTAAAAAAACTGGGGCAGAAGTATGCCTTCTCCATTGTGTTTCGATGTATCCCACTCCGTTAAACAAAGTAAATTTACAATCCATTCCTTTTTATTTGGATACAACGGACTATGTTGTCGGCTTTAGTGATCATTCAGATGGGACTTTGGCTTCGTCCGTTGCCTGTGGTTTGGGTGCTGTTGTTTTTGAAAAACATTTTACCTTGGATCGCCATTTAGAAGGCCCAGATCATGGAATCTCGATGGATCCAGTTATGTTTACAAGACTTGCGGAAGACTTAAAACTTAGTTTTGAAATGGGTGGAGTGTATGGGAAAAATACACATCCAGAAGAAACTGGGGGTTGGTTTTACGGCAGAAGGTCATTGTACAAAAAAGGAAATTCCGTTCTTAGTTTAAGACCGGCATTACATACAAAAGATAAAAATGTTTTGGATTCTTGGGAGTTGGAACGAGTGGGTGATCCTTCTCGTTTGCAAGAAGGACCCATCCGCCTGGCACCTAAGTTTTAGTAGGTGCCAAAATCAAATTACATCTTTTGGATGATTTGTTCGAGGAGTGTTTTTAGAAAAATTGGATTTGGTGTTCCACTTTCTATCTTTCTATCATTGATATAAAGTGAAGGAGTGGATTGGATATTTAATTTTTCTGCTTCATCAATTTCAGCATTCAATTGGTTTTGTGCTTCTTTAGAAGCCATACAAGCCTTTAGAGAATTGACGTTGAGTCCAATGGAATTGGCTAAATTCACAACACTAGATCCGGAGTGAGCCACACCCTTTTCTAAATTATCATAAAGCCCACGATACATGGGTTCAAATTTCCCTTGTTTGTCCGCACAAATGGCCGCAATGGCAGCCACACAAGAGGTGGCACCTGGTCTTGGTTGTTGCATGAGGCGGTTACAAGTTCCATCGAGAGGAAAGTTTTTATATACCACTCGAACCATTCCATCGTATTCAGAAAGAACTGTATGTAAAATATGGCTTGTGTGCAAACAATGTCCGCAGTTGTAATCCGCATATTTAACAATTGTTATAGGAGCATCTTTTTTACCAATAAATGGAGAACCCGCAACTTGGATTCCAAGTGTTGGTTCTTGGAAATAAGCCGCAATTTTAGATTGAACTTCGGCTGAGTCCATCCCTCTAGAGGTTGCTAAAGTGTTAGAACTAGCATTACTCACCCACATTTTGCTTGTGGCAAAACCTAAAGAGAAACTAAAAAAATAAACAAGTCCTAATGTGGCGATTCCTTCTTTGAGGGCCGCAGGGATATCCAGTTTTGGTTTTCCTTCCGTTTTCCAAAGTAGGAATAAAATGCTAAGAAGTGCAATGGTGACAATGTAAGTCACAAAACAAAGTTGGCAAATGGTTCCAATGATCCCTACAGAAATTCCAAATAGAACTAAATCCAAAACAAGTCCTAAAACTAGAACAGGAAAAAGGAGAGAAATGGTTTTAGACACTTCTTCGTTTGATTTTGCCTTAGTGATCAAAAAGAATGAATAGGTTAACAATCCATAAAACCCAAAACCAAGTAAGGCGATGGGAACATTTCCTAAAAAGGGAACACCGGGGATTGCAGAATAAGAACTCTCTGCTACTTTCAAACAAGAGTCACCGCCACCTAGCGCGGAACATGCGGAATTGGCAATGTTTTCTGTTCCTATGCCAAAGTATTCAATTGCTAATAGGAAAGAGACAATGAGTCCAATGACTCCACCGATCACTCCTGCTAATGCTAAATTCTTACGATTCATCAATTTTCATTCCTCTTCTTACTTAGAATCCTGATACTTTCTTTTAGGTCTAATTTTCCTTCATAAATGGCTTTTCCGGTGATGGCCCCAAAAAGTTTCCCTTTAGAGGCATCATACAAATTCACTAGATCTTCCGTGGAAGAAACCCCACCTGAAGCAACCAGTTGTAAATCTGGGAATTGAGACAATAACTCCAAATAAACCGCTGTGTTTGGTCCTGCCATCATTCCGTCTTTAGAAATGTCAGTAAAAATGACATGGCGGATTCCCATCGCATACATTGTTTTTAGAAAATCTGTGTATTTAATTCCGGAATTGGTTTCCCAACCTTTGGTGCGGACAAATCCATCTTTGGCGTCCACACCAATGACGATCCGTTCTGGACCATATTCATTAAGCCCCTTTTCAACAACAGTCCTGTCTTCTACAGCGACTGTTCCCAATATGAACCGAGATACCCCAAGCCCATCATAAAATTTCATATTTTCCAAAGAACGAATTCCGCCGCCTAACTCTAGTTTCACAGAACATTTTTCTTTGATTTTGCGAATGGCCTTCTCGTTTTCTGACTTACCAGTTTTTGCTGCATTTAAGTCCACGATGTGGATGAGAGTGGCCCCTTGTTCTTCAAACACTTGGATCATTTTTTCTGGTTCAGAAGAATAAACAGTTTTTTTAGAATAATCCCCTTGGAGTAAACGAACAGCTTCGTTGTCCAAAAGATCAATGGCAGGTAATACTAACATATTAAAGTTCTATAAAGTTTTTTAGGATTCCTAGTCCTATTTTATCCGATTTTTCAGGATGGAACTGGGTTCCAAATACGGTTTCTTTTTCTACTACTGCGGGAAAAGATTCCCCATAGTAATGACAGTTAGCTGTTACATCTAACCGATCCACACCAACAGGTCTATAGGAATGGATAAAATACATAAAGGATTCATTGGAGATTCCTTTTAGTAATTTTGTATTTTTGGCTTTGATATCAAAAAGTTTGTTCCAACCCATATGAGGAACTTTAAGATTTTGTTTTCCTTCAAACTTTCTGATTTTTCCACGGATGAGCCCAAGGCCAGGAATGGTGGTTCCTGTTTTGGATGTTTCATCCGAATCCTCAAATAACACCTGATATCCGATACAAATTCCAAGTAAGGATTTTTTTGCCGCCACATGTTCTTTCAAAACGGATGAAAAACCAGCTTCATTTAAATTCTGCATGGCTTTATCAAAATGGCCATCACCAGGCAAAATGATTTTATCTGCCTTTTTGACTATTGCCAAGTCGTTTGTGAATTGGAAATCACTCGTGTATAAAGAAACAGCTTTGAGTAAGGAATGGATATTCCCCATTCCAAAATCTAAAACTGCAATCACTCGAGCATGCCTTTTGTCGAAGGGATTTGGTCTTTCGCGGAAGGATCAATCGCAATCGCTTGGCGTAAAGCTTTGCCAAGTCCCTTGAAAATGGATTCGTGGATGTGGTGGCGATTTTCACCGTAGTGAACCACTACGTGTAAATTCATCTTCGCATTGAGAGCAAATTTCTGGAGGAACTCGAGAGAAAGTTCAGCATCGTAAATTCCAAACTTCCCGTCCATAGGAGGACCTGAGTATTTAAAATAAAAACGTCCCCCTAGATCCACAGCCACAGTTGTGAGAACCTCATCCATAGGCAAAGTAAAGTGACCGTAACGAAAGATGCCTTTTTTGTCACCTAGCTGGGTGTGGATCATTTGTCCCATAAGGATAGCGGTATCCTCTACCGAGTGGTGGCAATCGATACCAATATCCCCTCGGAGTTTTAAATCCATATCGATGAGACCATGTTTGGAGATATGGGAGAGCATATGCTCAAAAAACGGGATTTCTGTATCAAACTGGTAGACCCCTGTGCCTCGGACATTTAAGTCCAACCGGATGTCTGTTTCGGATGTCTTTCTTGATTCCACCATATTCCTAGCATGTTTGGCAGAAAACCTAGGTGTCAAGAGAGAATGTGCGGAAAGATCATGAAGCGAGGCCGAGAACCCCGGCCAAATCATACCCTATAAATACCCAAAAAAAATAAACCATGGCAATGACCGAAAAAATAAGAATGCGTTTCCAATGTTCCTGCAAAGAAGTCCCTCTATGAAAACCAACAACTGGCAGGCAAATTCTTCTCAAAGAATTAGGGAAATCCTATGTTTTTTCCTGACCCTTCTCTCTCAGTCAGTTTTACTTCCCAAATCGTTGGTTGAACATCCTAACAAGTTCGGCGATGGAATCCTCTACATATTTGAAATGTTTGGGTTTCATGGGATCCAGTGGCATCATATCGTGGATCTTTTTGTAACGGTCAAAAGACTCTCGAATGTATTCTAAATACTTTTGGCTTGTGATTCCATACCGTTTGAATAGGGATTCGTTCTCTTGGAATAATTTCTTAAAATCATCTGCATAGGTCCCATCATTTAAAAAATAAAACCTAAGATCCGTTTTCGCCTGAGAAAACGCAATATCGATATTGGTAATGAATTTAGAAGATTTTGTGGTATCGGTAGTTTCTGGACTCTGTGCCGACAATTTAGCAGCTGCTTGTTCGATCGCTTTTTGTTCGGTACTACGTTTTTCTTTTTCGAATTCTTTCGCTAATTTTTCTCGTTTTAAAACCTCATCTACTGAGGATTTTTTTTCTACAGGCATGGTTTCATTATCCCTATCTAAGGAGGCTGTCAAGGAATTAGACGAAAATTTATTCTTTTACCTTCCGAAGCGCACAATTTGCCAACCATTCACAACGCAAACAGATCGGATCCTCGGTGTTATACGTAGCAGGAGGACAAATATTGGCATCTGCCACTTGTAATCCTTGTAAATAATTTATTACCGAAGCCTTGTCTTTTTTAGAATGGATCTGACCTAGTATGTTTTCATTGTATTTTTTCTGATCGAGAAAAAGATCTTCTACAGCTACTGGTTTTGGTTTGGACTGAGTTTTTTGATCCCTTGGGGCTTCCCATTCCAAACCTGGAATGTAAGGCAAACTTCCTGGTTTGATTTGTTTTTGAAAGAGTTTATAGAGTAAGAGTGCTGTGAGTGCCCCACCCAAATGGCAGGTGTTCGAAATGGCGCCGTTCCCAAATTGTGAGATCAAATATCCGATCACGAGAGATACCCAAACAGCATTCTTAGCTTTTACTGGAAAAATAAATAATAGGAGTTCTGCATTCGGATAAAAAATTCCAAAAAGAGCCAGTACCCCAAACAAGGCTCCAGAGGCACCGATGGTTTGTGTGGTCATGGATTCTAAAAATGGAATATTACCACCTAACACTTCGTTTAAATAGGCAGACAAAACCACAAAAATCCCGGCACCAATTTGAGAGGCAAAATACAAAATCGTAAATCTAGTTTTTCCGATGATAGGAATGATATTGGTTCCTAACATATACATACCATACATGTTCACAAGTAGGTGAAATGGAATGAGTTCCACTGCATGTAAAAAACCATAGGTAAATACTTGCCAGATCGCACCACCTAACACAAAGTCAGGTGTTAAACCAAACCGATAAATTAACTGTTGGTTGGCAAAGTATTGGAGAAAAAAAATAAGACAATTAACGATGAGAATGACATTTAAGGGATGAAGGATGGGATTCCCAAAGAGGTTTGGACCCTGGCTTCGATTTCTGCTCATGTAACTTCCAGAATTTAGATGGCTTGGAAAGAAACAAGGGAAATAAAAAAAGGGGGAATCCTTTCGGAATGCCCCCCGGGAGTGACTTAAGGTAAAATCAGGCAACAGACCCTACCTTGATTATCAATCACTTCTACCATCGGAATTCCCTTCCTCCGGCTTAATAGATTCGTAAAAAAATTTAGGCGATTTTTGAAAGGGAATACAAAGCTTCCCTGTTCAGAATGTCGATGCGGTTTTTGTCCACAGAAATGAATTCCCTGGCCTTTAGGTCAGAAAGTGCACGAACCAAGGTTTCTGTTTTGGTTCCAATGAAAGTGGCGAGGACATCCCTTGTGACTTTGAGTTCCACCTGGTTCTTACGGCCTTGGGCATTGTCTAAAACGATTAAAATTTCCGCTAACTTTTCATGGACTTGTTTGGTTCCGAGAGAAACTACATGTTCCTCCATCTCCTGCCATTCCTTAGCCATTTGTTTAAAAACTTCTTTTTGGAAATTCATATCATCTTTCACAAGAGCATCAATTAGAGCTCCCGTGATGTAACAGGCATGTGTGTCTTCAATGGCGACAACGTTGTGATGGGAGATAGAGTCGGAAATACAGTCCCGGAACCCAACCCAGTCTCCTGGGCCACTGAGACGTAAGGTCTGTTCCTTTCCGCTAGCGAGTTGCACGTAACTTCTCACGAGACCCGATTTGATGAAGAAAAAACCTTCTGCTTTTTCACCTGAGGTAACGAGTTGTTTTCCCCGAGGGAACACAGTAAAATCTTTGCCCGCGTTGATCCTTTCTATGGTCTCATGCGCAGCACAGTGTAAGACGTTGTGATTTTTATAATCACATGCAAAACAATCGGGATTGAGTGGAAGTTCCGCCATTCAGCTTTGGTGTAACCTTTTAAAAAACCCTTGTCGAGCCATTATTTAGAAACCTTCTAAATTTTTTATTTGCCGGTAAACTTCGGTTCCCGCTTTTCTAAGATACTTTTGATTGTCTCCTTAAAGTCGTCCGAAATAAAGTTCCGCGCCTGGGATTCTGCTTCTTTTTTTAGAGCAGAATCGAGCTGTTTCCAGGAGTATAAATTCTTCTTTAATTCCTGTAAGGCGAGAGGTGCAGCCTTCGATAAGGACAACGCAAGTTCCATGGCACGAGAATACACTTCTGATTTAGGAACGCTGTCAAGCGCAAGGCCGCAAGACTTAGCAAACTTACCATCAAAAGTTTCACCAGTGAGTAACAACCTTCCACCTAAACTTTTACCGAGTAACTCAGGAGAAAGAAAACTAGAACCCATCCCTGGATGAATTCCTAGACGCACAAAATTAAAAGAATACTTACCTTCTTCTGCAAAAATTCGTAAGTCACAACCAAATGTTAAAGAAAGACCAGCTCCAATGGCATGCCCATTCACAGCAGCAATCACAGGAACGGGAAGTTTACGAACGGACAAAAAGAAACCATAGAATTTTCTCATATCACGTCTGTTTTGTGAGAAAGACTTTTCAGAGAAGGATCTGAGTAAATTCAAATCACCACCAGCACAAAACACATCGTTTCGCCCGGAGACAATCACGGCTCGTGGTAGGACTTTTTCTTTTCTTAAGGAATGAATGAGGTCGGCAAACTCTTCTCCCATTTTCCAAGTCATGGAATTACGAGAAGAGGGATTGTTTAGGAAGATGGAAACGATCTTTCCATCTTCAGTATCACGGGATTCAATTTCTAGGAATTCATACTCTTTGGTTTCAAATCGCGATTTCATCTATCTGAAAGGATTCGTACCAGGCTTTATCTTGTAAAGATAAAGGTTTGTTCCCGATCTCCATATTTTCAAAGTAATTGAGTAGAATTTCTAGGTGTTGTGATTCCTGGTTTTGATTGGGTAGAGCGGAATCAATGCCCTTACTGACCAAAACTTCGGCTCTAATTTTATCTTTATAATGATCTGGTTTTCCACTAAAGATCAAATGTGCGGAGATCAAATCGAAACGAATGGTATCCACAATTCTTTGTAAGGACTCTTCCGACTCTAAAAAATAACGGGAAGCCACTTCCGTTTGGAAATAATCACTCCAAGTGATGAGGTCAGGGATGGAACCTGTGCGTTCTAAAATTTTCTTTTGGGTTTCCTCATCCGTATAAAGTGAACCTGAAAACCTCTCCACAATGGCATACAATTCAGTGAGGATCGCTAATTTCTCCGGACTGAGGAGTCCTTGGCGGATCATCGGTAAAAGCTCAGGATTGACTTGTTTGGGGAGAGTGAGTTCCATATACTTCCCATTTCGGCGAATTCTGTCGTTTCCCATCACTTTTTCCGACCGAGAAAATCGATTTTCACACTCTAAAAATCGATAATTTTAGTATGGCAATCGGCAGAACAGATTCGATGCAGGAACTGATAACGATTTTAGAATCGTTATTTGAAGAAACCATCATCGGGTCTGATGTAAACATAGTCAAACACCTCTTTTACTACCTCAAAGCCGACAATAGAGAATTTGAATTTATCTACGAGGAACATACACTTGTCGCTGCTGTGGAAGAAATTGAAGCCCATACAGTGACACTGATGATTCCTGATTTGGTGGAAGAAGGTTCCAGACGTGCCCGAGTGCGTTTTGAAGTGATGAACATCAACTACCAATTTGAAGTTGTCATTCTCGATATCCAAAAAGAAAAAACAGTCATCAAAACTCCCACCGAGTTACAATCTTACCAACTCAGAACGAACAAACGTATCCCAGTGGATGATTTGTTTATGAACTTTATCATTTTATTTAGAAGTTTGACAGGTGGTTCAAGAGAAGTCGGGAAAAACCTTTATGCAGAGAGCCGATTCCCTCACCTAATGAAAGAAGTACGAAAGGATAGACCCGATAGCAAACTCATCAACGTGATGTTAACGGAAGCGATAGAACGTATTTCCAAAGACTATAAAATTCATTTTTTCCAGCCAGATGAAAAACTAAATGAATACGAAGACTTTGTCAAAAAAACAATTCTTAGAACGGGAAAATCAATTTATATCCCCGATTGCAATCGAATTGCCTCTTATATCAATGACCCAGGTGACGAAGTACTTTTTAATTATTATAACGAACACAAAGAAATGGCAAAGGAATTTGGGGAAGATTTTGCATTAGAATTTTTTGAATCCATGCGTAAACATGAATCCAGAGATTTTTATGTTTCCTACATCATCACTCCGATTCGTTTGTACGAAGATGTAGTCGGATTTATTAAAGTACATTCCACTGCCATGGACAGGTTTACAATCTCCCAAAACCAAGCTGTTTATATTTATGAATTAGCAGAAATCATTAGTTATGTATTCACTAAAATTGCCATCCAACATGGAAGTTATGAAACCATGCAGTCTACAACAAAGGTTGTGGATATTTCTCTCGATGGTCTTCTTTTTGAAATTTATGACAAACGATTGTTCCAATACTTAAAAAGACACAATATCATCAAAATGTTTATCCCTTTAAGTAAAGATAGAACCATGATCATTCGTGGGGAAATCATTCGATTTTTGGACAGAGGAGATCATTACCACCTTGGGGTAAACTATTTCAGTTCAGCCCCAGATGATATGTTGTATTTAGAATCTTATTTGTTTGAAAAGAGTATGAAAATTCTTTCAGAATGATCCTGATTGTTTTTCTGCCAAACGAATCGCATTGAGAAGATCTTCAGATAAAGTCGTTTCCCCTGTATAATAGAGGCGTAATAGTTTTCCATGTTCGACTAGTTTTTCTCTGTATTCTGATTCTTTCGTAGAACCTCGTGTTTCCTTCCATTTTAGATGATAGAACTCACAAGCCAATTTATGTAGATAATAATCAGATTTTCTGAGTGAGTAGGCTTTTTTTAGATACTCTTCCGAACGTTCTGCCCACTCTTCTCTTTTTTTACGACCATCGACGCCTGCATCTGCCATATTCGAATGCAAAAGATTCAGAAAAGAAGTTTCAAAACTATACAACCAAACCTCATAATTTTTCGGGTAAAGGTTTCTTGCTTCTTTGGCCACTTGAGGCATTAGATCCAATTGTTTTTTATTTTCTTTCCCTTCTACTTTAAAGTAGAAAGTGAGAAACCGTAAATAATCTACGAGAAATAATAACCTTTCTTGTGCATTGGAAAATCGTTCTCTGTTTTTCCATGCCATCGAATATTCAAAAGCAGTGGATACATACCCTTCTCCATCTTTCCAGTGAGCTTTTCCGAGCGCATAATGAGAATCAGGTGATCCTTGGTCAAGAGAAACAGAATGTTTATACATTCTAAGAGCTTCATCCATTTGCCCTTTGGCAAAATAATGATCTCCTTTCTTTTTTGCCATAAAGGCTTCATCGTATTTGGTTGTATCAAGTAGTCTAGCGGCCGTTACGGGACGATCTTCAATGAGTCGTAAATACCCTTCTCCACGAACCTGCCATCCAAAAAAAGTAGTTTGGTATACTGACTTTACCGTAATCATACCCACAATGTTTCCATCGCGAAATGTTTTGTGGTCTTGGTTCTTTTCTAAAAGATATAAAGTTTGTCCCACACGAATCCCTTTGGGATCTGCAACTTTGATTGTGACTGTGTCAGGCCTTGTGTCCACTTCCAACTCTTGGGAAAGTGTATCCACTTCATAGTAACTGGCTTTTTCAATTCCCACAACCTCACCCACAACAATCATTCGTAAAGGGTCAAGAGAAGCTTGGCTCCGAAAAGCGAAAGCTAACCTGTCTGCAGAAGATTGGGCAAAAGTTGCCGTTACAAAAAATAAAGTGAGGAGGAAGGAACGGAACATCTACTTTAAGGATCGGCTGGAATTAAATCTTTCAGAGTAGAAAAAAGAGAGATCCCCACAGGCCCAGTGGGGAAATTTTTTAAATTTTAGCGGGGTCGAAAATCCAATCGGTATTTTCCAGCACCGACTTGTTCTTTCGAATACAAGATTTTTCTGTGCACTCCGTTGATATAATCATCCACCAAGTTTCCATAAAAGGGACTGGCAAGATTTCCACTATTTCCGATGGGGAGCTGGGTGACCGACTCTTCAAAACGACCATAGTCAATGACTCTTCGTTTCGAAGGCCCTGCAAAGGCCGTCCAATCTTCTTTCATCAGTTTGTATTTTAAGTTGTTCACCACCTCGGCACCACCGGCAGAAGGAAGTGGGCCAATATTAAACACACCACCGATGAGAGGTAATACGCCAAGTGGATGAGGGTGTTTGATTTTATACAAATTTTTCCATGTCCAAAGGCTCGGGGATGCAGAAAGACGGGATTCCAAATACCTTCCTGTTTCTTCAATGGATCTTTTGAAAATGTCTTCTCTAGATTCAAGAACCCCTTCCGTTCGTAAATCATCCCAATACGGCGAACCTGGATTCCGAACAAACCTGCGATAGGCGTTCCAATACTCAGCCATATCTCCGTATAACTCGAAATTGGTGGATCCCATTTCATCAATGAGCAATTCCCGAAGGGTGATGTAAAAGAATACATCATAAACGGCAGCACCTTGTGATTCGGGAAAATGTTCAAAATTCCAATTTTTTAAAATGGTAAGAACTTTTTTTCCATTTGGTGTTTTTGCATCTTTCACTGAAGTTAAAACAAGATCCAAATACTCAGGAGCAAACGAAGAAACCGTATCATTTTGGATGGAAGCTAATTCTTCTAAACTCCATTTTTCTTTTGTTTCTAAAATCCCAACTAACCTTTGGAAACGATCAGGTGGTTGCCAGTTACCTTCTGGTTTTCCAAGTCCCGGTATGGATTTGGCTACTTGGTTATTGGCAGTCACAATGATTCCATTTTTAGGATTGATGATCTTTGGATTGTTCTTCGCAGGAAGATAACCCGTAACGTCATTTGCTCCCGTAGAACCTTCTAAAATTTTACGTGAATTTCCTGATTTTAAAATCGGGAATCTTCCCACTGCATAATAAGCAATGTTTCCATTTTTATCCGCATAACTAAAATTAAGACCAGGTGCCCCAATCATAGAAGATGCAGAATCAAGTTCTGCAAACGATTTGGATTTTCCCATTTGAAAAAGAACATCAAGTAAAGGATTCTCTAAATGGTGGTGAGCCCAATACAAACTCACCGGCCTTCCCTTATAACCTTTGATATGTTCGGTGATGAGAGGGCCGTGGTTTGTAATTCCTACTTCAAATGGAATTTCTGTTCCATCTTTCATACGAATGTTATCTCGGTAATAGGTTAAATCCTTCCAACCAGTTCCAGTTTTAAATTTCCCAGCTTCTATGGTTTCTAAATACAAATTCACATCATCTTGTTCCAACATGGTGAGTCCCCATGCTTTGTCCCTGTTATGGGCAATGAGTGGAAAAGGAATGATGGAAAGAAAGTATCCATAGTTTTCATATCCAGGGTATTCGATATATGCTTCATACCAAGCACCAGGATTGGAAAGAGCAATGTGCGGATCGTTGGCAAGAACGGCCCCACCACTTTCCGAACGACTCGGGGCCACAACCCAAGAATTACTTCCTTCTAAAGGTTCAATTGGCAATTGGAGATCGTTCACAAAGGATACTAGTTGTTTTAAATTCAGGACTTCAGATACAACCTTTTGATTTTTTATATCAGAAGAAGTCACATGGCTGCGACTTGGGTTTGGATTTAAACTCTGTGTTTGAATTGAATTTAAATTTTTGAAATTTCCTCCATTTGCTAACCTTTGGACACCCGGTTGTGTTTCCAGAATGGTCGCATTGGTTTCAAAATCATAACGTGGGAACAGTTCTGCGGCAGAACGTTCTTTTAACTCGGATTCCAAAATGGTGTACAAACTGTCCGATTTGATCCCTTCCGCAAAAGAAAACCCCATATAAAACAGAAAAGAAATAGCATCAACTCGATCAAAAGGTTTTGGTTTGATTCCAAGGATGGTATATTCAATGGGAAGATTGTCTTCCGCTAGAAAATGATTCACCCCATCCAAAAACCAATCCAATTGGTTCCAAGCCTCAGGATGGATATGATTGTTTTTGTTTGCATATTCTTCTGCAGTTTTTTTCAAAAGAAGAGACTTTAGAAACTGGTCTGTGGGAATCAGTTTCTCACCGAAAATTTCAGTGAGTTCCCCTTTCCCGATCCGTCTTTGTAACTCCATCTGAAAAATCCGATCTTGTGCCATGGTATAACCTAGCGCAAAGTAGGCGGATTTTGCATCCCCGGCAACAATATGAGGAATTCCAGCTTCGTCTCGAATGACAGTTACTGTTGAAGTTAATTTATCAGAGACAATTTCACCGCTGTATTTTGGTGCTTTGAACGACACGAGTCCCCAAAACAAAATATGTAAGGAAACAGGAAGGGTTAGGATAAAAAGCAGAAAGAGACTTATAAATGGTCTCTTTCTAATGAATTTTTTAGTTCTTTCTAACATAGGTTATTGTAACGATTTAATTTGACGAATGCGATTTTGTTTGTCTGCCGAATCCCAAGCTGCATTAGAAAAGGATTCTACCTTATAATATTTTGTTTTGTATTCATCTTTGTAAGGCAAAACAAGTTCACGATCTGGTTCTGTCGTTTTGGCGGCTTGGATTTTTCTAAGTCCTTCCGCTCCTTGGTTGAACCATTCGGGATCAATTGGTAAATTCACTCGGTGTCCACGAAATGATGTCGCTAAATAAGGTCCGTCCAAATCTTTATCACGAAGAATTTTTCCAAAAAAAGTAAACTCTACTTCGTTAGAACCGGAAACCAAATCACCATCATACACAGCATAGGCGATGTATTCCCCATTCTTTTCGTCCTTTAAATTGGCCTCTAAATGGTATTTTCCTTTTTTATAAACATTCACCACCGCACGAACAATGAGTGATCCATCATGTAAGGAATCAGAAAAAACACCGTTAAATTCTGCAGGGATTGATGGGCTCGAAAAGAAACTAGAAGTAAGAGTTGTTTTTAAATTCTCTGGGCCATAAGTGATTTCAGCCACAAGAGACATTTGTCCCCAATCCGGTTTTTGTGGTTTCCATGAAAAAGTAAAAATATTATCTCCACGAGTTTGGTCGCCATCGGTTCCGTTATCATTCACAGAAGCACTGACAACACCATACCTTTGGCCTTCCCACTCTTTAAATACTTGGTGAGAATCAATGGATACCTTCACACGATTCCTTGCTTTATCACGACATTCTAAAGTTACATACATCATGTCCTTGTTACCAATCACGGCCCAAGTTTTCGGTTGGAACAAACATACGTAACCTGTTGGTTCGTTCGTTTTTGGATCAATGGAGTAGTCGGGAGAATTTTCGATGATAAAAGGAAAAGCTAAGTCATGATTTAAAATGGACATAGGTCTTGAAAATGGAGGGTATTCGGCCCATTCTAAATACTTTTCGAGAATGAATTCTGGAGTGGCACCATCATCTGGAATTCCACCAGACCCATCAGATCCGTTTCCAGAACCATCATCCCCTTGCGTTGGATCAGAACCACTTGCCATCCTTTCTTGTCTGGCTTTCTCGCTAGCATCTTGATCAGAACCGGTATTATCCTTTGAAATATAGAAGATAAGACCCACAACGACCAATATAACAGCTGCTAGATACACACCGTATCTACGAATTAAATCCATACGCTCCCATCCTTTTTGTTTATAAAACGGATAAGAGCCTTGTCTGTTTTGAAACTATGTAAAGTAAAATTTAAATAGAAAGAAGACTGGCAACCGATTCGGAAATCAAACTTTGTGTAGGGATTTGCATTGATTTCCAATCTTCATAGTATCTGAACACAGACTTTGAATACTCTGGAATGCCTCCAAATCGTTTATAACCGCCAAGTCCTGCATTATAAGATAACAATGCGGCCTCTACAGAATCCGTTCGTTCGATCAAATAGTTCATATACAAAACACCAATCTGCAAGTTGATCTCTGGATCATATAAGTCTTTTGCAGATTGGAAAGGGATTCCTTCTTTTGTTGCAAGCCATTTTGCTGTCGCAGGCATCACTTGCATGAGGCCGAGTGCTCCTTTATGGGATTTGGCACGTTTATGAAATTGGGATTCTGTATGAATGAGACCTACAAGAAAACCAAGTTTATCAAAACGTTCCTGTTTGTTTCCTACGGGCAATCGGAGATTGTAAGAAGCTCTCTCCATCACTGAAACAAGTTCTTTTCGTTCCTGTTCGTTCAGTCCAGGCCTGTGTTTGGCTATATAGGCTTCTAATTTCCTTTTCGAAATGTCATTTCTTGCACTATAACCTGCCGAGCTGATTTTCCCGTATGATTCCATCAGGAAAATTAGAACCAGTAAACCGGTTCCTAGAATTTTGGTGATTGATTTAGATTTTCGCATTGGGTCCTCTTGAGTAGACTTTCATTTGTGCATCGCACTATAAGTCCATGATTTCCCGGCCCCCTATGCGGACAATTCATTTTTTGTGCACCGCACTAGTGAAAGTCCCCAGGGAAAATCAAATGCTTGCCTAAAGTCAAAGATCGTGGATACCTGGATTGCTTGGCTCCCCTACTGAATCTTTATAGTTTCTTCTATTTTGGCCTCTGTTTGGTGAGTGGGATCGCCTTTTCCTACTTTTTGTCGAGAAAGGAGGATCTAACTCCCACCTTTCGCGGCCTCCTCGTCCCACTTGCCTGTCTTTTCTTCTGGTCAGTGGCTTGGTCAATTTGTAACTCGTATGTGGCCCCGTGGACGGCCTATGTTTTTGTTTTTTTAAAAAACCCTGCCATCCTGATTATGGGGGTTTCGGCTTCGCAGCTTGCCTTCGGGTTCCAGGAAAATAGTTTTCCTAGGTGGAAAGACTGGAGTTTACGGATCCACATTTTTCTTGCCACCCTCGCCATCCTTGCCAATGGAACCGGGTTTTTCTTTCGAGAAATCCTATTTGATCCTAAGATGGAATTTTATGTTCCGAACCAACATGTGTCTTCACCCATCATCCAACTCTCGATCCTGTCCATTGCAGGTGTTTTGTGTTTGATTCTGGGAAATACCATTGTTGCACTCATTGCTAAGTATTTCCGATTTGAAGGATCCAAAAAAAGGAATACGGGGGGATTTTTACTAGCTATCTTTGGAATCCTTTCCCTGGCTTTTGCAGATATATTAGTAGATTTAAATTACTTCAGCAAACCCACCTTTTTATTTTTACTTACCAACCTAACAATCATTATCATGACGATTCTTGTTTTGGTTTCTCTCAACCAAGAAACAATCCCCTCCACTGTTGGATTCAAAATTATGACATTCAACTTAACTGTACTTTATTTGATTCTTTCTATCGTTGCTAATTTTCTTTTTAATCGATTCCGTGCTGACTTTCAAAATGAAATGAGCAGGGAAAAACATAGTATCAAAACACAATTGGAATTAGGTTCCATTTATCCCTTTGTTTATCTGTCAGATCTTGTTGTGGATGTACAAGATGATAGTTTCAGAATCAATAAAATTGATTTCACTAAAACCAATTTACTGCAGATTAAAAACCGTCCCTTAACCTTCGAACATTTTAACTTAAGTTCCTTTTCAGAAGATCCTTCCGGGATTTATTGGACATCCGACTTTTATGCAAAAAACCATCACTTTTTTGTTGCGATTCCTTATATAGAATACAGAACCACTGTCCATCAAACAGTAGTTTGGTTGATTGTCACACTGTTATTTTCTTT
Organism: Leptospira kanakyensis; assembly: GCF_004769235.1. Classification (NCBI taxonomy): domain Bacteria; kingdom Pseudomonadati; phylum Spirochaetota; class Leptospiria; order Leptospirales; family Leptospiraceae; genus Leptospira; species Leptospira kanakyensis. Next base: position 256,547 of record NZ_RQFG01000005.1, read on the forward strand.
ATTCACTATCTTTATGTTATACCCTGTTTTACACAAAACAAGTATCGTTTATCCTTTAACCAGGTTACTTGCAGGCATCCGAAAAATGCAAGCAGGGGATTTATTTGTCACAGTCAAAGTATCCAGTAGAGATGAAATTGGAGAATTATCGAATAGTTTCAACGAAATGATTTCTATTGTTCGCGATGCAAGACACCAATTAGAACAAAAAATCGAAGAACGCACCGAATCATTAAACCAAACCATTTTAGAATTAAAAGAAACCCAAGAACAACTTTTACAAGCAGAGAGGATGTCTACTCTGGGAAAAATCGCTGCAAGCGTCGCCCATGAGATCAACAACCCACTAGCAGCCATTAAAGGAAGTATTCAATTCATCAAAGAAGGACAAAGTTTTGGTGAAAACATAACCAAAACAGATAATGATCATTTAGCAGAAAAATTCATAACCGAATTTAAAAACCAAAAACGTTCCGAAGTGACATCAAGGTTCAAAAGAAAAAAAGAACTCATCGCTTTTTTTAAATCTAAATCAATTCCCGATCCTATCTCACTCGCTGATACTTGTTTTGATTTTAAAATGGAAGTGGTTCCGGAAGAATTCCAGAAACTTTTTGATACTGAAGAAGGAAGGTTTATCTTCCAATCCAAGTTGAATGATTTTGTCATTGGATTCCATTTGGGGATTATCGAAACCGCAGTGGAACGAGCCTCAAAAATTGTATTTGCTCTCAAACACCATTCATACTCCGGTCCCAAAGAATCCCAAAAACTCCTCTCTCTCAAAGAAGGAATTGATTCCGTCCTTTCCATGTATTCCACCAGCTGGAAACAGAATATTGAAATCGATTGGAAAGTGGAGGGTGACCCAGTGATTTTGGGTCACGCCGACGAACTCGTGCAAGTCTGGACAAACCTGATTTACAATTCCATCCAAGCCTGCCCCAAAGATGGAGGTAAGATCCGCATCTTTTTAAAGGAAGAACAAACGGAGGCAGTCATCACCATCGAGGACAATGGGAAAGGGATATCCCCCGACATCCTCCCTCGTATCTTTGAGCCCTTTTTTACCACCAAAGAACTAGGGATGGGCACGGGACTCGGACTTTCCATAGTCCAGAAGATCATCCAAAACCATAACGGAAACATCCAAGTAGAAAGCCTTCCAGGGAAAACCCTCTTCTCCATCCGCATCCCCCTAGCTAAATCCTAGGATTCTAGCCCTAGTCTTGTCAGAGAAACCCTGACAATGGCAAATTTATGTTAAAATTTTGTCTAAACTAGGCAAAAAATTTCTTGTCAATGTTTTGCCAAACTTATAAAACAAAGAGAACATACCTTCAGACCAGGAAAAGACAATGCGAACAATTTTAGCAACCATCACAGCCTTTCTCTTAGCGGGATCCCTAAGTGCCCAAACCTATACAGTTTTCATTCATGGAAAGTCAGATAAAAATCATAACGGAGTAGGAACTACTGACGTAAACAGTTATTGGGGTTCCTCAGTCAATTCTGTTGGCGGGACAAGAATTTTCATCGGATACGATGGAACTAGTGACCCTAGATCTTACGGATCTTCTCGCGCTCAATCAAACATCGCAACAGGCCTTACTAACTACTGCAAAGGAGCAAACTCTTGTAAAATCGTTTGCCATTCTGCTGGATGTTACGCTATCGAATATTGGTTGTCTAACCTTGGTTCTACGGCTTCTGCCAAAGGATTTAATCTCACAAAAGTAACGGCTCTTGCTGCGGCTTCCGGTGGGTCTGAACTTGCGAACGCACTGAACGGAATCACTTTTGGTTTCGGTGGAAACGCAATGGATAAATCTCTCATTGTAACAACTGCACGCGGTGCTTTTAACCACAACAATACTGGTGGAGTTGCCGTAAACCATGTCCCTGGATACAAAGGAATGTTTGGTGCTTCTGCCATCCTTCCAGGAGAAGATGATTATGCAGTGGCATACCATTCTTCTTGCGCATACAACCGTGCTGGTGGACTCAACAAATGCCAATCTTCTCTCACTCAATACGAAGGTCTTTGGCCATTCGGATCTAACAAAACATACAATCAATACAGTGGCCACTACCGTGCTCCATCTGTATCTTCCACTGGACTCTACCTCGACCACGGCCAAATCAAAACCGAAGGTTGGAGATAATTCAATAGGTATCATTTAAAGAAAGGAAAAGGAAAAAAGAGATGCGTAGCTCAATCACAACAATACTTGCGATGCTGTTTGCAGGATCGCTCAGTGCCCAAACTTACACTGTGTTCATTCACGGTAAGTCAGACAAAAACCACAACGGTGTGGGAACAACAGATGTAAACGGATACTGGGGATCTTCCACTAGTTCAGTTTCTGGATCTAAAATTTTCATCGGTTACGATGGAACGACTGACCCAAGAACTTACGGATCTTCCCGTGCACAAACAAACATTGCCACTGGCCTTACAAACTATTGTAAAGGTGCTAACTCTTGCAAAATCGTTTGCCACTCAGCTGGATGTTATGCGATTGAATTTTGGTTGTCTAACCTTGGTTCTACTGCATCAGCAAAAGGATTCAATCTTACAAAAGTAACAGCTCTTGCTGCGGCTTCTGGTGGATCGGAACTTGCTTCTGCACTCAACGGAATCACATTTGGTTTCGCTGGAAACGCAATGGACAAAGCTCTTATCGTAGGAACAGCACGTGGTGCTTTCAATCATAACAACACTGCGGGAGTTGCGGTAAACCATGTTCCTGGATACAAAGGAATGATTGGTGCTTCTGCAATTCTTCCTGGTGAAGATGACTATGCTGTAGCATACCACTCTTCTTGCGGATACAACAAAGCAGGTGGTTTGAATAAGTGCCAATCTTCTCTCACTCAAAGTGAAGGAATCTGGCCTTTCAATTCCAATGTTACCTACACACAATACACTGGACACTACCGTGCTCCATCTGTAACAGCAACTGGTCTTTACCTTGACCACAGCCAAATCAAAACGGAAGGATACCGGTAAGCAGCCGAACCCTCCGCTTTCTCTTCAAGAGAAAGGAAAAGGCCAACCATTTCGGTTGGTCTTTTTTTTGCCCCAAAGATATATAATTTGACATATTTGACTTATTTTTGCAATTTGTGTCGTAATATAGAAAATCAGGAAAGGGAAAAAAAATGCGAAGAACCTTAACCACTGTACTCGTGATGCTGTTTGCAGGATCACTCAGTGCCCAAACATACACCGTGTTCATCCACGGAAAATCAGACAAAAACCACAACGGCGTGGGAACAACAGACGTAAATTCGTATTGGGGAACCTCTGCGAATACAGTTTCTGGATCTAAAATTTTCATCGGTTACGATGGAACTTCGGATCCTAGAACTTTCGGATCTGCCCGTGCACAAACAAATATTGCGACAGGACTTACGAACTATTGCAAAGGGTCTAACTCTTGCAAAATCGTTTGTCACTCTGCAGGATGTTATGCGATTGAATTTTGGTTGTCTAACCTTGGTTCTACCGCATCAGCAAAAGGATTCAATCTTACAAAAGTAACAGCTCTTGCTGCCGCTTCTGGTGGATCGGAACTTGCTTCTGCTTTGAATGGCGTAACTTTTGGATTTGCAGGAAATGCGATGGACAAATCACTCATCGTAGGAACTGCTCGTGGGGCATTCAATCACAACAATACGGGTGGAATTCAGATCAACCATGTACCTGGTTATAAAGGTGCTTTTGGACCGTCTGCTATTCTTCCAGGAGAAGATGATTATGCAGTGGCATACCACTCTTCTTGTGGATACAACCGTGCTGGTGGGCTTGATAAATGCCAATCTTCCATCGTAAGTGGTAGCACTACTTATACACAATACTCAGGTCATGTTAGAGCACCTTCTTTAACAGCTACTGGATTGTATAAGAACCATAGTGAGATCAAAAACGAAGGAACTCGTTAATTCGTTTGTCTGAAAAGAAACCTTTAGAACAGATCCAAAGGTTTTGACTTTAAAGGCTGAAAGTAATTTCAGCCTTTTTTATTTGAACTTGGGTTTTCGCATTTAATTCAAAAATTAAATCCTTTTATCCGTGTTTGATCACACCTTGTCTTGATTTTCCAATAAACCAGTAATATAAAACTGGCACTGCAAACCGACTGAGGACCGTAGCTGCTATCTCACCAAACATAAGGGAGATGGCTAGACCCTGGAAAATAGGATCAAATAACATCACAAAGGATCCAACCACTACGGCTGAGGCGGTAAGTAACATCGGACGAAACCGAACGACTCCCGCATGGACTACCGCTTCCTTCAGTTCCACGCCTTTTTTGATTTCTCCTTCGATAAAATCTACAAGGATGATAGAATTCCTAACGATGATCCCAGCACCGGCAATAAACCCAATCATAGATGTGGCCGTGAAATAAGCTCCCATCACAAAGTGGCCCGGTAATATTCCGATCAGAGAAATAGGAATCGGTGCCATAATCACAAGAGGAACCGTATAACTTTTAAACCAACCGAGAACCAAAACATAGATAAGTAAAATCACAACAGCAAAGGCCCCACCAAGATCGCGGAACACTTCATAGGTGATAAACCATTCCCCATCCCACTTAATCACTGGTTTTGTTGTATTCCATGGAACCTCAGCAGTTTGTGTTTCATATTTAATTTTTGGAGCGAGTTTTAACATTCCATAAACGGGAGCTTCCTCTTCTCCAGAAAGTTCACTCATCACATACTGCACTGGTTTTAAATTTTTCCGAAATAGACTCCGGTCTTCTTCTTTGTATGGCTTTCCTAACACTCTCTCGGAAGAAACAACACCAGATTCCATCGACATGATATTTTGGTTTTGGAATGGATTTTTAGATCCACGTGCACTCTGGACCACAGAAAGATTTACCGAAACTTCTTCAGGTTCATCTGCTGTTGCCAAACTTAAAATGGGAGACTCCGAGAATATTAGGGAACCCGTATAGGCAAGGGCAGAAGTTTTGATTCCGTAAAGCCCGGACTTCTCAAAATCAATCGGATAAATCATCTTGCTACGGCCATTTCGGAGTGTAATATCTAAATCTACCACACTTGGTTCTTCTCGAAATACTTGATAAATTTCTTCCGTGACTCGTTTTCTTTCTTCTGCCGTTGGGCCATACACCTCCGCAACCATTGTTGCCATCACAGGAGGGCCTGGAGGGATTTCCAAAACTTTAGTTACAGCCCGATACCTTTCACCAAACTTTTGTATATCGGATCGTAAAGATTCAATGATTTCGTGACTTGACTCTTCTCTATTATTTTTATTCTTTAAAATGACTTGTAAATCATTCATAAAATCAAGATTACGAAGGAAGGAATGTTTTACCATACCTGAAAAAGAAAAGGGTGCTGCTTCCCCAGCAAAAATTTGAATTTTTTCTACATTGGGATTTTTCAAAAGAATTTTTGTTAACTCTTCTGAATGACTCATACTTTGGATGAGAGTAGTTTCTGGTTGGTAATCTACCAAAACTTGGAACTCTTCTTTGTTGTCAAAAGGTAACATCTTTACCTTCACCCATTTGAATCCAACAAAGGCCATAGAAAGAAATAAGAGTCCAATGGTAACAATCCCAAAAACACTAGCATTCTTTTTGAATCCGAGTAACCAATTCATAAAACGGATATAAATTGCATCGAGTTTCGAAATTTTATTTTCGCCGGAACCAGTGCCTGTATGAGAATGTTTTTCTTTTAACAAACGAACTGAGGCCCAAGGAGTGATCACAAAGGCAACGATAAGAGAAAGAATCATTGCAAGACTTGCTCCAACGGGAATTGGTTTCATATAAGGACCCATAAGCCCACGAACAAATGCCATTGGTAAAATAGCAGCAATCACAGTGAAGGTAGCTAAAATAGTTGGATTTCCTACTTCTGAGACAGCAATCAAAGTGGCTCGAATGATTCCTAACTTTGGATTTTCTTCCAAATGCCTTTCAATGTTTTCTACCACAACAATGGCATCATCCACTAAGATCCCGATGGAAAATATCAAAGCAAATAAAGTGACTCGGTTCAGCGTGTATCCAAGAAAATAATAAATGGCCAAAGTGAGTGCTAAGGTAACGGGGATGGCAATGGCGACCACAAGAGCTGACCGTAAACCCATCCAAAGTGCAATGAGAACCGTAACAGAAATTGTAGCAATGAGAAGGTGTTCAATCAACTCATGCGATTTATCTTCGGCTGTACTTCCGTAATCACGAATGACACTCAAACGAACTTCTTTTGGTAAATCTTTTTGAAAGAGATTGGCCCTTTCTAATAAATCCTTAGATAAATTGACTACGTTTGTACCTTTTCGTTTAGCGAATACAATCGTAACCGCATTTCGTTTTCCATCTCCAAGAGATTTATCATACAAAGCAGAGGATCTTGTCCTTTCTTCTGCCCCTTCTTCCACAATTGCAAGATCTTGGATACGAACCACTCGACCTCCCCTTTGTGCTACTGGAAGTCTTTTGACATCAGATACATTTTTTACTACCCCACCCACTTCCATATCCAGGACTGAATCATTTGACCAATTTTTCCCTGCAGGAATGAGAGCATCATTTTCTTTTAAACTCATCGCCACTTCGATCGCAGTCACCCCATACCTACTGAGAAGGATTGGATCCACTTTCACTCGAACTACTTTTTTCAATCCACCTAACATTTGTACCGATGCCAAATCAGGAGTTGAAGAAAGTTCACGGGCCAGTGGTGCGATCAGTTGACGTAAAACGTAATCATCCATTTTTTCTGAACTAAAACTAAGGGCCAAAAACGGAACATCGTCGATGGAATAAGATTTTACAACTGGGTTTAGTGTGTTACGAGGGAGAGTATTTTTTACCTCCATTAATTTATGATGGATCTTAACCAAAGAAGGTTCAATAGGTTCTCCCACTTTGAATCGCACAGTAATATAACTTCCATGCCATTTACTTGTAGAATAAACATATTCAACACCTTCGAGGCCCCAAACCGCACGTTCCACAACTTCTGTAACTTTTCGTTCCGTTTCTTCGGGTGAAAATCCGGGAGCGGGAATTTGGATATCAATCATAGGAACCGAAATTTGTGGTTCTTCTTCTTTCGGTGTTAAATAAACAGCAAATAATCCAAGTATCAAACTTGAAATTGCTATAACAATCGTAAGACGAGAATGTAAAAAAGTTTCAGCCAATCGTCCAGCAAACCCTTTTCTAATTTCTTCCAATGGATTCATTTGATTCTTCCTTATTTGAAAATAACGATGTCTCTGTTCTGACTTGTAAAACGGCGATTTCCGTTTCCATAAGAACTCGATTTAGTTCTAAAGATTTATTCAGTGTTTCGGCAAATTGAATGGCAGTAATCGCACCACTTTGAAAAAGCCTTTGCATATTTATAATTTGTTCGTCTTGGTATTTCACAGTTTCTTTCACCAACACTAAACTCTCAGCAAGTGAAATTTCTTTTTGAAGGAGGGATTTTACATGTGCTTCTTCTTCTTTGTTTTTTTCTTCAATTTTTTTTAAGGCTGCTTCCGCATTGAGTTTGGATTCTTCAACCACTCCCATATCTTTGGGGTTATAAAGATTCATTTGGAGATACACTCCTGCTTGGTAAGCATTTGCAGTATTCCGACTCCCATGGTATCCGTAAGCTTCTGAATAAGCACCAACCTTCGGTAAAAACTTAGCCATTTCCATATCGGATTTTAGTTTTTCACCTTCCGCATATTTGATTTGCGCATTCATTTGGTTGGATCTTTCGTAAACCATAGGCCTTTTGAAATAAGTATCTAAAAATACATTCAATTCAGATTCTATGATCTCTATTTCAGAAGATGGGAAATCAGAAAGAACGTATAAGGTTTCTTTGTAATCATGGATCTGTAGATCCGATTGTTTTTCCAAAATGGTTATTTGATTTTTAATCGATTTTAAGGCTAAGTATCCCGCATACCCAACAGGATTTCCTTTGTTACCGAGGGAATAGCTGGATTGAAACTTAGATTCAATTTTTTTAATCTTTTCTAGCCTTTGTTTGTATTCATTTAATGTTTGGATCGCTCTATAATAAAAACCTGATTGAGCAAATTCTCTATCTCGCACAGCAAGCCATTCAAACTTAAGACCCACTGATCTTTTTTCATTCATGGCCGCGAGAGTTTTTCCTGACCCACCTTCATACAATGGTAAATCCATACCAAGAGTTCCCCGTGAATATGTATGACTTCCAGGATAGTTTAATGTATCTTTAGCAAAAAGATTCATAGTATCGGAGTTTAACGTCGAATAAGGCTCGTTATTCGAATCTAAAAAGTTACCTGGCCGAAACTTAGTGGAAGCAGTGGAAAAATCAGAATCAGTGGCACTTCTTTGGCTCAGTTTGCCCATAAAATTGAGAGTCGGGTCATTGGTTTGAAAAGTCCTAAGATCGGTATAAACTCTAGGTAACCAATATTTGTCGGTACGTTCTTTGGCAATTTCTCCTGCTTTCCATTCCAAATATTTGGATTTTCTAGCTGATGAATTTTCCTCGATTCGTTTCCACAATTCATTAAAACCGACGGCCTCCGCAAAGAGAGCCATCGGAAAGGTCAAAAGCAAAAAGCTAATGATAGATTTCATTTTTTAATCCCTTACCTTGGGTTCAAAACCAAGTTTCTTCAGAAGAATGGCCATCGGGCAAAAACCAATGGTTGAAAAAACAACCAAATTCACACCCACGAGCAAATTCAAAAGATACCACCAAGGCGAAACCAAGGTTCCCAGTGAGACACCTACCAAACTAAAGAGCCCGGCGACCAAATAAACCACCCGCTCTAAATACCAAGTTTTTGTCGAAGCTAGAAACATTACCATACCCCCTATAGTATATAGATTCTAGATCCATATATACCCCTATGGGTATATATGGCAAGTGATTTTAGAGGTTGGAAAAAAGGATTTTGCGGTTTAGAGAGAAAAGGCGGCTGTAATGGCTTTTTTTACATCGGATTCGATGTTTGCTGTGGATTTTTTTTCCTTAAAACAGGTGTCCATATACTCGTGGATATAGGCTTCTCCAAATTTTTTCATGGCTTGGTGGGCTGCTTTTAAGAGCAAAATGGCTTTTTCGCAGTCTTTTTCTTCTGTTGTAATTGTATTCTTGATTGCTTCCAGCTGTCCCTGGATTCGATTGATACGATGGATCAGTTTGGTTTGGTTTTCCGAAAGGCTCATACCATATACCCTAGCGGGTATAAGATTCCTACAAGCAAAAAATGACACCTTTTCCCTTTTCCAAATCACCAGCCTCCGTCCTTCCACAATCGCCACCCTACTTTGTTTCCAACTTTGGTTATTGGGAAGGTGACCATTCTTATCAAACGGCTGGGGTCAAATTTCTGTCGAAATTTGTGAGCCGTTCCGACTTACGACCTCAATCTAAAATTTTGGAACTTGGGTCAGGTCTCGGAGGGAGTTTAGTCTACTGGTCAAAGTATTACCAACCAAATCTTTTATCTGCAATCAATTTACCTGGAGAACAATCAGATTTCGCAGAACAATTGTTTGTATCAACTGATACAAAAGTAGTACCTTTTATTCATGGAGGTTGGGAAAAAATAAAAACCTTTGGAAACTCTTCTTATCATTACGTTTTTTCTTTGGATGCCTCTTATCATTTTGAAAACTTACAATCGTTTTACAAGGAAAGTTACCGGGTTTTAGAACCTGGCGGTAAGTTTGTATTCACAAATTTTCAAATCACTGAAAGTCGGTTCAAAAAACTTTGGTGGTTATACATTCCCTTCCTAATTCCAAAAGAGAATTTAAAGTTAGTAGAAGAAACGATCGCTGAATTAAAGGAAATTGGATTCAAAGAAATCAAACGAGAAAATTGGACAAAACCCGTCCTGTTAGGATTCATTGAGTTTTCAAAAACTTTGCCGGCTTCTTTAAAAATATTCGGCAAAGTTTTGAACCTGTTTGTCAAAAACTTTGGTCTTACTTATCACTACTACGTATTTGAAAAATAAAACCCCTCTAGTTATTTTTGAATCAAATGATTGATACTTTGGTTTAAAACTTTAGAAACAACTTGCAAAGCTGACTTAGCACCAGCTTCTAACAAGGGAATTCCATATAAAGAATAAGATCCACACAACCAGAGATTACAATTAGGTTCTGCATGTAAAGTTGCTATTCTTTGGATGGCCTTTGTTGTCCTTTCATCCATCACCGGTCTTTCAAATTTTGCAATTTTTAAGGTATCTTCTGATTTGGGAAGATGGTGAGGATTCCATGTCTGAAAGATTTTAGTGCCATTTAATTCAGGAATAATTCGACCTAAATCCAATGTGACTTCTGGTTTGTCATAACCATTTCGTATTTTAAAAATTAAAGAAACGGATGGATTTGAAAAATAAGATTCATCTGTGTGTAATACAACATCACTTGACTCATATCGAAACTCACCAAGGATTTCTTTTTCTAATTCAAATCCATTACCTAATAGTTCTTTTCCTTGGTTTGCTTGTGTTGAAAGAATTACATGATCAAATTCCTTTTCTCCATCTGCAAACTGGATGATTGTTTTCTCAGCCTTTTTATAAATCTTCTGGATTCCCGCATTTAAATTTAAATTTGTTAAACTTCCCGTGAGGCGATTTACAATATCTCTTGTTCCAAAACTTGCTGTTTCTTGAGGTGTATAAGAATAACCACGCGAATGGTATCCAATGATGGTTTCAGCAGGATAAGCTCCCACCGTTTCTGTTTTGCAAGTGTTCACTAAAGCAAATGTTGGCAAAAGAAATTCGTAAATAAACTCTTTCGAGTAACCATATTTAATCAGAAAATCCAATATAGAGATACTTTGTTTTTCTTTTTCCCAATCAGATTTTGCATTGGCATAAAACTTTAGTAAGTCGGAAAAAATCTTACGCCCCTTTGCCGAAACAAAAGAATCCATTGTTGGTAGGCCAAAAGGCATTCCTAAAAATTCGTGTGACCGAAATCCAAAAACAGAATCACCATTGGATTCAACCTTAAAGGAATAATCAACGGGCCTAGTTTTGATCCCTGCTTTATCGTAAACTTGAAAGAGTGTGGGATAATAATCACGTTTAATGGTTCGAAAGGGAATGTCAAACTCCACAGGAACGCCATCAATCATTTGTTTGGCGCCAAAGGCAGCCATACCAATTTCTGGATGTTTTTCAAATAAAGTTACATCTTTAAACTTTTGGATCGCCCAAGCGGCAGTTAAACCAGCAATCCCAGAACCTACAACTGCAATCACTTCATACTTCCTGTTTTCAAAAATTGGACATGCCAAGAAAGAGCTCTTTCCAAGTCATGAGGAGTGTGTTTTCCTTTAGAAACTCTAAGGGCATTTTCATAATATTCACGGAGTTTATCGCGGTAAATGGGATGTGCACAATGATTAATGATTAATTCCGCTCGTTTTTTAGGAGGGCATCCCCTTAAATCAGCTAACCCTTGCTCGGTTACAAAAATCATTGTGGAATGTTCATTATGATCAGTGTGTGATACCATTGGCACTACTGCCGAAATATTCCCATCTTTAGCAAGAGATGGGGTCATAAAAATAGATAAATGAGAATTTCGTGTAAAATCACCTGATCCACCGATTCCATTCATCATCGAAGTTCCCATCACATGAGTGGAATTTACGTTTCCATAAATGTCTACTTCAATTGCGGTATTCATTGCAATGAGTCCCATACGTCTGATGACTTCTGGATGGTTAGAAATCTCTTGTGGGCGAATCACAAACTTAGACTTCCATTCTGATATATTTTCATGAAACCGTTTGAGGCCGGCTTCTGAGAAAGTTAGAGCTGAGGTGGATGCAATTTCCAATTTACCAGCATCGATTAAATCAAAGACCGAATCTTGGACCACTTCTGTATACATTTGGATGGAATGAAAGTTAGGATCTTTTGCCATACTAGCAAGAACGGCATTGGCAATATTTCCTACTCCATTTTGAAATGGGAGGTATTCTTTGGGAATCCTTCCCTTTTTGATTTCATGTTGAATAAAAGATAAAACATGGGCTGCAATGTTTTGGCAATCTTCATCTGGAGTTTTGAATACAGTTGCAGCATCAGGTTTACTCGAACGTACAATTCCTTTGATTTTATCAGGTGGGACTTGGATGTATGGTAAACCAATTCGATCTCCTGGAGTGATGATATTGATCGGGAGTCCCTTTTCATGATGATTCGGGAGATAAATATCGTGATACCCTTTTAATTCTAAAGGATGAGTATCCGTTAACTCAATAAAAATGGATTCCGCATTACGAATATAAGTGGCACTCATACCAGAAGATGTGGAAAGATAAATTTTACCATCTACGGTAACATCAATGGCTTCGACAATGGCAGCATCAATTTTAGGTAAAATTCCGTGTTCGATGTATTTTACCACATGCGATAAATGCATGTCGATAAAATCAGTTTCACCTTGGTTGATGAGATTCCGAAGGTGCGAATTAGATTGGTAAGGGATTCTTAATTTCAGAGCACCAGTTTTTGCTAAGGCACCATCTAATTCCTCACCAGTAGATGCACCGGCGTATAAATTAATAGAGAATTCTTTTCCTAATTTTTTTTGATCTTCGATGCGTTTGGCAAAGGCCACTGGAATGAGTTTTGGGTAACCAGCTGGAGTAAAACCAGAACACCCCAAAGTAACGTTTTCAGGTAATAATGCTGCGACTTCTTCTGCTGTTTTAAGTTTTTGTTCAATTAATGAGTTTGTAACGGCCATAAATCTAAAATCTCTTCTTTCACCCAAGATAAAGAGATTGCTTAAAAATAAAAAGTCCAAATTCTGAACGTATGGATTTTCTCTTATATCTATATTGTCTGGTTTTTGGAATCATTCTGATTGCACCTTTTGTATTGTTTTATTACAAATTTCGACTGGATGAATCTCCTTTCGGAAAAGACGAGGAAGCATACCTTGGACCAATCACAGAAAGAAAGAGAAACATGCTCGATTCACTCAAAGACATTCGGTCTGATTTTGATTCAGGAAAGTTAACAGAAGAAGAATTCCAATCCCAATCACTTCCTTATATCGAAGCTCTCGATTCTATAGAGATTGAGTTAAAAGATAAAAAGTTAAAACAAACAAATGTAAACCTGCTCCAACCTCCCAAAATAAATGAAAATTGGACATGCGCCAGCTGTGGCTCGTTTGTTGCTGTTCCCAATGCAAAATTTTGCCCTAACTGTGGGACTGGTCGCTTGGCTTAATTTTTTTTAAACTTCCGAGTTTTACTTAAGTAGAACCAGAAAACTGCATATCATACAAACGTTTGTATTTTGAGTTCTGGTTTTTGAGTAAATCCGAGTGACTTCCACTTTCTACAATTTCACCGTTTTCTAAATAATAAATTGTATCTGCAATTTTAACAGTAGAAAGACGGTGAGCAATGATGATTACAGTTTTATTTTCGTATAATCTAACAAAAGCTTGTTGGATGAGGCGTTCTGATTCCGTATCTAATGCAGAAGTAGCTTCATCTAAAATCAACACTTCAGGATTTGCAAGTAGTGTCCTTGCAATCGAAATCCTTTGTCGTTGACCACCGGATAACATCACCCCACGTTCCCCAACGATGGTATCATAACCTTCTTCGAATGCTTCGATAAACTCAGAAGCAAACGCATCTTCTGCGGCACGCCGAACCTCTGCTTCCGAAGCATCTGGTTTTCCAAAAGCAATGTTTTCACGAATGGATCCGTTAAATAAAAAGATATTTTGAGACACAACGCCAATACGTTTGCGTAAATTATCTAAAGTTAATTCTTTTGCATTCACCTCATCCCAAAAAATCCCACCTTCACTGGGATCAATTAGTCTCGGCAAAAGATCCACAAGAGTGGATTTACCAGCTCCCGAAGAACCAACAATGGCGATAGTCCCACCGAGAGGTAATGTCAGGTTGATATTTTTTAAGGCATAAATATCTGTGTTTGGATATAAATAAGATACATTTTTGTATTCAATCGATTTAGAAAGTGGTCCAAGTTTATTGGGAGTTTCTGGTTCTTTGATATCAACATCTCTCCCTAAAATTTCAAATACTCGGTCACTCGCAATCACAGAGGCTTGGATTAAATTCACAAGGATACTCATTTGTTTCAAAGGACGCATGAGAAATATTAAGGTAAGAAAAAATGCGATGAACATCCCTTTCGAAAAACTGGCATCTTCTAATAGATACGCACCTATGCCGAGGAAAACCATTGTCACAACAGAACCAGATAACTCCGTTAAGGCGGGGCCAATTTGATGGTAAAAATGTGTTTTAAAAGTTTTATCGGAAAGGTTTTGGTTTACTTTAAAAAAACGATCCGCTTCTTTATCTTCCATCGAAAACGCACGTATGACACGAATCCCAGAAATTACTTCCTGAAGATCGCCATTCAATTCAGACAATTGTTCTTGTTGGTTTTTTGTGGTTCTTCGTATCCGATCCGCAAATGTACTCACGGGCCCCACAATCAATGGAATTACGATAAATAATAGAAAGAACAACTTCCAACTTAACACGAGTAAGATGATTAAATGGGTAATGATATAAAAAAAATCGTTAATCGCATCTTTTAGATCATTCGAAATCACTTTTCCAACAATGTCCACATCGTTGATCACCCGACTCATAAGAACGCCGGTTTTTTCGCGGTAGAACTCATTTAAAGGTAATACTTGGAGTTTTTTATAGAGAGCCTGCCTAAGATCACTAACCGCAAGTAAACCTGCGGAGTTTACAAAATATACAGTTCCCGCAAGACAAATCAGTTTTAAAAAGTAAATGGGAAGGATGATGAGGCAAAATAAATACACCAAGTCGTCAGGTTTTTTATCTGCCAGTTCTTCATTTGTTTTTTGTTTGAGATTGGCAAACTGCCATTCGAAGTAAGTCAGTCCTTGGAGTTTCGTCGGAGTTTTGTGTTCCGAAAGTAATGTTTGGTCTTTTTTGGTTAGGGCAATTTGAAACTTGTAATTTTCGCCGGTGCCAAGAGAATCAAAGATAGGAATGAGAGACGTGAGGGATGCCCCGTTAAAAATGGAAACAAATATAGACAAGAAAACACCGAGGCTAAGTCTGTATTTGTATTTTGCCAAATATGGCCAGAGTTTTCGGTAAATCTTCACGTATGAGAACCTTATCCCTCGTTTTCTTTCTCTTGTCCCTCACTTTTTGCCGGGAAGAATCTCCCCATTTTGATCTAAAAATCGCACTTCCTTCTGATACTGCTCATTTAGATCCACTTTTCATTACCGACCTATCCGGCCAAAAATTAGCAAAATTCATCCACCAAGGGCTATTTATCCGTAATCCTTCTGGGTTCCTGTCTCCCTGGGCTACTTCCTTCCAAAAAAAGTCACACCCTACGAAGGATGTTTGGCAGTTCCAATTGAATTCTTTGGCTCCTCCTCTTCGAGATATCGAATATAGTTTGTCTCGTTTGGTTTCAGAAACTTACCCGAGAAAGGGCGATTACCAATTTTTATTGAATGTTCATGTTTCAGCGGATGGGTTATTGGAATTAGAATTCAAAAAAGGAACAAACGAAACCGAGTGGAAAGATAAACTCAGTTTACCCTTTGCCTCCATCATCGGGAAAGATGAATGGGAAAAACAAATTTTAAAGACTTATGGAAAATACAAACTCATCACTTGGAAAAAAAATGAATTTTTGGACTTAGAATTTCAAAGTGAAATTGATCCTGGTTTTCCGGGGAAAATTCGTTTTCTCATTTTACCCCAATCCTCCACTTCTTTATTTTTGTATCGGAAAGGCCAACTGGACGCCTTCAAACTCACGGACTTCCTACTTTCTTTACCGGAAGCCAATTCAGAATCCACTCTGACTAAAAAAGGAAGATCCGTACAATATGTAACCATCAATCAAAACAATCCCTGTTTTGATAAACACTTTAGAGCAGCTTTAAATTTATCTATCCCTCGTAATTTAATCATTAGTAAGTTATTAGAAAATCATGCAGATCTAAGTTATGGCCCCATTCCTATCAATTATA
Source organism: Leptospira kanakyensis (assembly GCF_004769235.1). NCBI lineage: Bacteria > Pseudomonadati > Spirochaetota > Leptospiria > Leptospirales > Leptospiraceae > Leptospira > Leptospira kanakyensis. Next base: position 272,632 of record NZ_RQFG01000005.1, read on the forward strand.
TGGAGAAAATCAACGATGGGTTTATTTCGACAGGTGAATTGTATGATAAAAACTTGGCAAAAAAAGAATTAGAAAAATCTGTCTGTTATCCAAAAATCAAAACAACAAGTTTGGAATTTAGAATGCGAGGTGATGATGAAAACCAAGCCAAAGGACGAGCCATCAAACAAGCATTAGAAGAAATTGGCCTGACCATCAAACTCAGACCAATGGAGAAAGCACCACTCTATAAAGAAAATGGAGAAGGGACGGGAGATTTAACCTTACTCACCTGGTATTCAGATTTTGATTCTGTTTGGAATTTTTTAGACCCGCTTTTCCATCCAGAAAAACTAGGGAATGGTGGGAACAGGTCTTTTTATCAAAACAAAGAGGTTGGTAAAATTTTGGACAAACCTTTCAAAAACAATAGGGATGTCCTCAAGGTAATTGAAAGGATCAGAGAAGACAAACCCTGGATTTTTCTTTGGTCCATCCAAGAAAACTATTTAGTTTCTAAGGAGTTTCTTCGTTATAACGCGCTCGCCGATTTTCTATAAGTGGTGGTTCTAATTCCACTGAGTCTACTGCGGTTGGTTGGATCCGACTTCCTTGTGAATCATAAGTAGATATTTCAGAATCATCCTCATCTATAGGCTCCGGCTTGAGATTTGTATTTTGTACCGGAGGTTCTGGTTTCACAAAACCAGCTCGTTTCGGAGGTAAATCTCCGATATAATAATACTGTGCATATAGAGGCACCTTACAAACGTAATCTGGATTAGTTTCTAATATAGTCCCATCATCGGCACAAACATCAACCTTAACAAAATCTCCCACAAAATTAGAAATCAACTGATTCCCCATCCCAAGTTTTGTTTTTACATTTTGAGTGTAACGATACCATATCCCACCGGACACACCGGAACCAGAACCAGGAAACGGTGCGCCTTCATCATGACCCACCCAAACTACCGTTACATTCCTTGGAGTGAGGCCCGCAAACCAAACATCGCGAACACCTTTCAAACCTTTCCATCTTGAAGATTTAAATTTTGGTGATTGGACTGTACCCGTTTTTCCTGCATATAAAAAAGGTTCCCCTTCTTTTTTCTTCAGGGTCATGGTTCCTTCTTCCGTCAAAACGGATTGTAAGGTATTGATGGCCATAGCACAGGCAACTGGATCTAATATTTGTTCGGCGGCCTCGTTTGCCACCGTACTATAAAATTCGTTCCCATCTAAATCAGTAATTTTTAAAATTTTTCTGGGAGTGACTCGTCTTCCCCCATTCATTAGAGTTGCATAAATTGTTGAAAGTTCCATGGGACTGAGTTCCCCAGAACCAAGTGCCAAAGATAAATTTCTTTGGAACCTACTTTCTGCTTCTTCTTCCGGGATGGAAAGGATTGCACTTAATTTTTGAATGAAATAAGAAATTCCAATTTCATTTAATAACTTAACTGAAACAGTATTCACAGACTGAGCCAATGCTTGTCTTACAGTGATATCACCTTTGTATCCCTTATACCAGTTCTTAGGTGAATATCCAGAGATATCTAATTTTTCGTCTTTGATTTTTGAAGATGGATTTACGATTCGTTTTTCAAATGCAAGTGCATACACAAGTGCTTTGATTGTGGATCCGGGTTGGCGCCTCGCATCTTCTGCTCGATTGAAGCGAAATACATTGGATATTTTGTACCCACCTACCATAGCCTCCACATCTCCCGTTTCGGGATCGAGAGAAATCATGGAACCACTGAGTTGTGGTAAAATCGCACGAGTGACTTCTGCCAAATCCGCCTTACCTTTGTTTTGGTATTCGGATTCTTGTTTAGTGAGGTCTGCTCTGACGGAATCCACACCGACACGTAATGCTTCTTCAGCGAGTCTCTGTTTTTCTAAATCTAAAGTAGTGTAAACCAGTAACCCTCGTTCTTCCAAATCTTCATTTGAAAAACGCTCTAATATAAACCTACGAATTTCGGAATTGAAATCGGGTGCCAAGTTAACTCGGAAATCCTTATCTGCGCCGTATTTTCCAATTTCGCTGGAGTATTTAGGATTTCCCTCTTCATCTTTATGTTCTTTGATTTTATAAATGGTTCGGAACTTTTTTAAGTTCAGTTCTATAGAGTCGGAAAACTTATGCGGAATTTCTTTCTCGGAAGGATGGAGTTCCGGATTTCTAGCCATATCGTATAACACGCGTTTTTGCCTAGAAAGTGCGATTCCTAAATTACGAACGGGATTGTAAACACTTGGTGCAGGAATGATTCCAACGAGCAAGGCTGCTTCTTCGGGACTCAGTTCCGATGCCGGTTTGCGAAAATAATACCTTGCGGCCTCTTCCACTCCGGTATTCCCTTCACCAAGGAAAATTTGATTTAGATACATAGCCAAAATTTCTTCTTTGGAGTATTGGCTTTCGATATAAAATGTACAATAAAGTTCTGTTAGTTTATTAAATAAGTTCCGTTTTCCTAGATTTAACGTAAGTTTGGCTAACTGTTGAGAAATTGTAGACCCACCTTGAGACAAACGAAATTGGATTAAATTAGTAACCACTGCACGTCCTATGGCAGTATAATTCAAACCAGAGTGAGAGAAAAATTCTCGGTCTTCCGAGGATAACACTGCCCAAACAATCACATTGTGTTTTGCTAAATTGTCAGTACGAATGGGGCGAAAGTTCCTGCGATAGAACTCTCCCATCACCTTTCCACTGCGATCCAGAATTTTGACAGACTTTGGTTGGAAACTATCATAAAAATTCGAGACTTCTGATCGGTATTTTTCTAATGATTTATGTACGCGGGCCTCTTCTCCCGACCAGACAACATAAGCTCCACCCAAAAAGAAAAAAGATAAAAATACTCCTAAGACAAAACCAAGAGTTAAAAACTTAACTCGTCTTTCCCAGAAAAAACGAAACATATCTGTTAGGTGGCCGTACAACACTTCTAGGATGAGAACAAAAGAATTGGATTGGTTGTTCATTTCTTTTTACCTTTGGATTTTGGGAAAACAAGTTTTTCTACTTCTTCAAAACGAGTGACTGGATAGAAACTAACACCCTTTTTGACATAGTCAGGGATTTCTTGGAATGCTCTTTCATTGTCTTTAGGGAAAATAATTTTTTTGATCCCAACTCTTTTGGCTGCGACAATTTTCTCTCTGAGTCCACCAATTGCCAAAACCTCACCGGTTAACGTCAGTTCGCCTGTCATACCAAAACCAGGAGCAATCACTTGGCCTGTGACAAGCGAAAGAATGGCCGTTGCCATTGTAATTCCCGCACTTGGTCCATCTTTAGGAGTGGCACCATCTGGGACATGTAAGTGGATGGCTTTTTTATCAAACAAAACATCATTGTTAATATAATTTTTCACAAACGATAATGCGATGTTCGCTGATTCTTCCATCATTTTTCCCATTTGTCCAGTGAGTGTAATTCCACCTTTTCCTGGAATGAGAACCGCTTCGATAAGGAGTGTGGATCCACCCGCATTTGTCCAAGCAAGACCAAGAGCCGTTCCAGGAACCTTAGGGGTCATTCGATCATCCACAAAAGGCGGAGTGCCTAAGTATTCAACCAAATCCTTTTCACGAATTTCTTTGGAATACTTTTCCTTTAACACTTGTTTTAAGGCAATCTTACGAACTAGTTTATCAAATGTTTTTTCTAGTCCTCGTAAACCAGATTCACGTGAATAGGAATTGATGAGAAGAGCCACTGTTTCCTTTTTCATAGAAAAAGAATCAGGATTTAATCCATTTTTTTCGAAGATTTTTTTCCAAAGATACTTTTGAAAAATCTGCACTTTTTCTTCCGTGATATAACCCGAAAGTTGGATCACTTCCATTCGATCGAGAAGTACACGAGGGATTGGTTCAAATGTATTGGCTGTGGCAATAAAAAGAACATCCGATAAATCAAATGGCAAATCCAAATAGTGATCTCTAAAATTGGAATTCTGTTCTGGGTCTAAAACTTCGAGTAAAGCTGCTTGTGGGTCTCCTTGGAAACCTTGGGACATCTTATCTATTTCGTCGAGGAGGATGACAGCATCTCTTTCTTTTGTAATCTTTAAAGCACTGATGAGTTTACCAGGCATAGCTCCGATATAAGTTCGTCTATGACCTTTGATTTCTGCCTCATCTCTCACACCACCCACAGAAAATCGATAAAACTTTCGACCAAGAGCTTCCGCCACTGATTTAGCAATGGATGTTTTACCGACACCCGGCGGCCCCACCAAACAAAGAATAGATCCTTTGCTTTTCGGGTTTAGTTTATGAACTGCCAAAAATTCCAAAATCCTTTCTTTCACATCTTCTAGTTTATGATGATCGCGATTGAGAATTTTTTTGGCATGAACAAGATTTACATCCTTTTCCTTTGGTTTTTCCCAAGGAAGTGCATCCACCAAATCTAAATAGTTACGAATTACATTATAATCACTGGAGATGGGATCGGAGTTTTTAAACTTATCAATTTCCCTATCCACTTCAGTAATGATCTCTTCCGCAACGGGAATCGACTTTAGTCTTTCTAAAAGTTTTTCATATTTGATTTCTGTTTTGTCTTCACCAGTTCCTAACTCTTGTTGAATGGCTTTTAATTGTTCCCTTAAGAAAAATTGGCGTTGTTGGTTATCAATTTTATCGTTGATTTGTTCTTGGATTTTTTTCTGAAGAACTACTAATTCAATTTCTTTTTTAAGAAATAATAAGACTTTTTCTAATCGATCGTTGATTTGAATCGCTTCGATGACAGATTGGTATTCTTCTTTTTCTAAGTTCAGAATGGAACAAACAAAATCAGCCATTTTGGCTGGTTCGTTTACATTCATCATCGTCAGTTTCATATCCTCAGTAAATAGAGGGTTATTTTGTGCGAGTTCTTTGGTCAAAATCAGCAAAGTTCTCATCAGAGCTTTGATATTGTTTTTGCTTGTTCCAAGTTCCTCTTCCGGATAACTTACGTTAGCCATAAGAACAGGTTCTTTTGTATGGATCGAATTAATTTTGAATCTTTGGATGGTGTTTACTAAAATGTTCATTCCACCGTCAGGCAGATTGATTTTTTTCAAAATACGAGCCACCACTCCAATTTGGAAAATATTATCTTCTGAAGGGAGATCCGACTCATCTTCTTTTAGAAGAATGAGACCTAAAAACCCAGCACCTTTCGAAGATTCTTCTATGGATTGGATGAAACGACCCGGCGGAACAATTAACGGAGTGATGATTCCTGGGAATACAGGTCTTACCTTAATGGGAAGAAGGAAAATTTGTTTCGGAAGAGAGTCTTCCATTCTCGCCAATTTTGTTGAGTTTTCCCAAAATTCATTTGTTTCCAATTAATATCCTACCTTATGATTCTATCTTATCGGGCCCGAGTGCTAACATTTTGTCACGGAACATGGCAGCCTTTTCAAAATCCAAGTCGGATGCAAATCGTAACATCTCTCGTTTTAATGCATCACGTAACTTGTCTTTGGTTTTGTATTTCTTCAGGGTAAATTCTTTTTCCATTTCCCTGAGAGCCTCTTCCTTACTATCCTCTTCTGCCATTTCACGTGGGAGGATGTCATGAATTTCTTTGATGATACTTTGAGGAGTGATCCCCATTGCTGTATTGTGTTCTTCTTGGATTAGACGGCGACGTTCTGTTTCGCTGATTGCTTTTTTCATAGAATCAGTCATTCGATCAGCATAAAGAATGGCCTTACCATTCACATTCCTTGCGGCCCGTCCAATGGTCTGAATGAGTGATTTATAATTCCTGAGGAAACCTTCTTTGTCCGCATCTAAAATGGCAACGAGAGAAACCTCAGGGATGTCCAACCCTTCTCTGAGTAAATTGATCCCTACTATACAATCATATACACCTTTACGTAAATCGCGAATGATCTCTGTCCGTTCAATGGTATCAATTTCGGAATGAAGGTAAGCGATTTTTAAACCCACTTCCTTGTAATAATCAGTGAGATCCTCTGACATCTTCTTTGTCAAAGTAGTGATAAGAATTCTTTCTTTATTTTCAATGCGTAGACGAATTTCATTTAACAAATCTTCAATTTGGTTTGTGGTAGGACGAACCTCGACTACTGGGTCAAGTAAACCTGTCGGTCGGATGATTTGTTCTATGACCGCTTCACTTTTATCAATTTCTTTTTGGTCAGGAGTGGCCGAAACATACAAAGTCATTGGTGTAAGAGTTTCGAATTCCTCAAAATTCAAAGGCCGATTGTCAAGAGCGCTAGGAAGTCTAAATCCAAAATCAACTAAGGTCATTTTCCTAGAACGGTCTCCCGCATACATCCCTCCAATTTGAGGTAAGGTTACATGGGATTCATCAATGATGAGTAAAAAATCTAAATTAGGAAAATAATCCAGTAAACAAGCCGGCCTTTCGCCCTCTTGTCTTCCCGTTAGGTGGCGAGAATAGTTTTCGATCCCACTACAATATCCAAGTTCCACAAGCATTTCCATATCATAGTTGGTTCTGGATTCAATTCGTTCGGCTTCTAAATGTTTTCCCTGTTTTAGAAATTTATCTTTTTGTTCCGCCATCTCATCTTTAATTTTTTCGATGGCATCTTTGATTTTTGGGCCAGAGGTGATGAAGTGTTTGGCAGGGTATACAACCACTCGATCGAGTTTGATTTTTACCTTTCCTGTCAGTGGATCAATTTTTGATAATCCATCAATTTCGTCCCCGAATAACTCAATCCGAATCCCTTCTTCTTGGTAGGAAGGCATAATTTCTATGGTATCACCACGAACACGGAAATTTCCACGGCTAAAATCAATATCGTTTCTTGCATACTGGATATGGAGAAACTTACGAATGATTTGGTCTCTATCGATTTTATCACCAATTTTTAACATCACCACCGAGTTCATATAATCTTCAGGTGATCCTAAACCATAAATACAAGATACAGAACTTACGATGATGACATCATCACGTTCGAGTAAACTTGAAGTGGCACGTAATCTAAGTTTGTCGATCTCTTCATTCATTGACATATCTTTTTCAATGAATGTATCTGAAGATGGAACGTATGCTTCCGGTTGGTAATAATCGTAATAAGAAACAAAATATTCGACCGCATTCTCAGGAAAAAACTCTTTGAACTCACGGAAAAGCTGTGCTGCAAGAGTTTTGTTATGCGATAAGATGAGTGTTGGTTTTTTGACCCGAGTGATGACCTCGGCCATGGTGAAGGTTTTTCCAGAACCAGTCACACCGACAAGAGTCACTTTATTTTTACCATCACCAAAGGACTTCGCAATGTCTTCAATTGCTTTGACCTGGTCTCCGGCAGCCTTAAAAGGAGAAACCATTTTGAAATTTGCCATAGGAACCTATGTTAGTTTACGAGTTGCTTTGAGTATAGCTTGTTTTCGATTGTCGCTGATTTCTAAATCAACGGAATCAAAAAGTTTTTGCATGACCATCATACCACGCATGAGTGTTGCTGTGGAAGAAAACTTACCTCTCTGGATATCATCTTCTAGATTAAAGTCTTTAACAGTATTGATCATTTCGATAGTGAAGGTATTGTGTTTGTCGATTTTAAAAATCACTTCCACACCACCGCCGTCACCATACTTTGCGGCGTTTTCTACGGCTTCCACAGTAGCAATACAAAGATCCATCCGTAACTCTTCTTGGATTCCATTCCGTTTCAAAAAATAATCAAGCCTTGCCCGGACATACTGCATCGGATTGTAGGCAAGGGCACCAAGGATTACAAATTGTTCGGTTGTACCCATCTTACGAACGATAGGTGAAGTTTCAGGGAGTAGGTACTCTCGCGGATCGATAGGGTTGGTAGTGATGATTCCGTCTTTGATTAAATCTTCAAGGAGAGAAGTAATGCCTTCTAAAGTGGTATTGGGATTTTCTTTAAATTTTCTCTGGGTTTCCATAAACACCCAAGAGTGAAAATCGTTCACATTCCCCGAAAGGCCATTGGAGAACAAAGTCTTCACTTCTTTCTCTAACTCAGTTCTGGAGAGAGGGAACGGCATATATTCCCATTTCAACGGGAACGGAGGAGTTGTAAATTGTTTTATCCTTTGGGATTAGTCCGCGTTTTTTCTTGGCGCAGTGCTTCATAAAGTACAATGGCAACGGCGTTGGAAAGATTGATGGATCGACTCACCTCTGCCATCGGCAGGGAGATGATCTGTTCTGGGGGGCAGGACTTGTGGATTTCTTCGGGGAGGCCAGAAGTTTCCCTTCCAAACAAAAAAACATCGGTCTTCTGGAAGTCTACGTCCCAGTACAGTTTGGTACCAAACTTGGAAACGAGGAAAATTCGGCTCCCTTCCGCTTCTTTTTTGGTTCGGAACTCTTCATAGTCCGCAAATCGGCGAAGATCCAAATCTTTCCAATAATCGAGGCCAGCACGCCTGACCGCTTTTTCCGAAAGGTCAAAAGACGGCTCCCCCACAATGGAGAGGGGGACTCCCACATTCACACAGAGTCTTGCAATGTTTCCTGTGTTAGGTGGGATTTCGGGGCGATAAAGTGCGATCTCCAAATCGTGAATTACTTTTTATTCTTTTTTTCCAAAGATTTTTGTAAGGCCAGTCCAAAACTAGAGACGGATCCCGATGTTTCTTCCTTGGACATATACTCTTGGTATTCCATCCGATCTTTGGCTTCACTGGCTTTGGAAATCGACAAAGCAATCTGTCTTTTTTCCGGATTGATTTCCATCACAAAAACTTCTAACTTTTGACCTGGATTGAATACCGTATTTAGCGGAGTGCGCGAGGGAACTCCGGATTCTTTGTTGGGAACAAGGCCTGTAAAATCATCACCTAACCGAACAAAGAGGCCAAATGGTTTGATTGATTCTAAAGTTCCGGATACAATATCAGATTCTTTAAAAGGAAGTTTTCCCGACCAAGGATCACTTAAAAAATCTTTTACACTGAGAGAGATTTTATTCGTTACCCAGTCTAGTGTTAGGATTTTGGCACGGAGAGTTTCCCCTACTCGAAATTCGGTTGTGAGATCGGCATTTTTTTTGTAGGTTGCTTCTGATTGAGGGACCAAAGCATCAAATCCGTCCATATCGACTATGAGTCCAAATTTATGAATGCTTTTGACTGTGCAGGAAACAAACATCCCAGCTTTCAACTCATCACGTAACAGTTGCTTTTTGGTCTCTCTTTCTTTATCAGCAATTTTTTTCTGAGACAAAACGATTTTGTTTTGTTTTTTCCCAATTTCGGAAATCACAAACTTAATACGTTTTCCTGCAATGTTTGTTCCTTTTAAAGAACTATCTAATTGGCTAAATGGAACAAAAGCGGAATGACTTCCGAGTTTGACGTCCCATCCACCATTTGCCTCTACTAACATTTGGCCGAGTACTGGGATTTCGTATTGGGATGCCATCTCCATATGTTCTTCTGTTAGGTTATCTCCCGAAAGACAGGTAGTAAAATAAAAATCACCAGAGTTTTCTTTCAGAAAATAAACAACAAGAGAGTCACCTACCTTCGGTAAAACTTCTTCTCTCCATTCTTCGGTAGAAATATTTCCTAAGATTTTATTTTCTGAAGTACGAATGAATACGTAATCATTCTTAACAGCTGTTACTTTGGCTTCATGACGTGAGCCAGGTTCAATGGATTGTCTTTTTTTAAAACTTTCTTCTAATAAACGGTCAAATTCTGAGGATGGGCCTTTCATTTTGCGGTTCCTTCCTTGGTGGGTTTTGGGGTATAGACCAGTTTTCCTCCTAATACCATGGATTCAATTGGAAATATTCCGGAAGCGCGTTTCAAAGGATTTTCGTTATGAACAGAAAAATGGGCAGGCCCACCGACTCGGATCCTTCCCCCATGGTCAGCTCCAAGAAAAGCGCAGGTCTTTCGTGTCAAAGTTTGGATGATCTCCCTACGAATTTGTGGTAAGGATTCCGGATCGGCATTTGTGGGAAGGAGACTCGGGGAAAAAGAACCAAATAGGGAGGCCCAAAATCCTGGACGGTTCGATGCCAAATCCACCTTTCTTTCTTTTGGTTTGGAGAGGAGTGCTTCCCAAAGTCTGACTTCAACAATGGCGGCTTGCCCAGGAAAAAGTCCCCAATGCCCTGCCCCACTGGCGAAAAGAAGGTTTTTCCGAGCCTCCACTTCCCCTCGGAAGGTGGATTGGTATTCGGAAAAAGAAGGGGGGCTCAAATCGTTTTCTCCGCCTTCACCGACAGATTCGACGGAAAGGGAATTTTTCCATCGGGATCCAAACACCGAATGGAGGCGAGCCCAGTTTTCTGACTCCTCTTTCCAATCATCCTGTTTCAATTTTAAATTTTGGAGATACAAAACAGAAAGCATGGGGGCCCAAAGGAAATCTCGCTTTTGAGCTCGGTACAAGTTTGTACCTTCTGGCATGGGATGGAAGATCACAGGAAAACCCGTGTCGAGAGCATCTTCCCAGCTGGTTTTGTCGGAAAAAGTATAAGCAATGGGAAGATATCCTTTTTCTTCTCCTTCTCTCCGTTTGGCAAACAGTTCGGTCTGAGAAAATCCCCGATTCTCTACTTCTTTTAAAAAAATGGGGAGGTGGCGGTTCCGTTTGGAATCAGGAACATGGGTTAGTCCCGAAGTATACAAGGCCCCATCTCCTGCAGATAACTCGGAATACAATGCTGGTTTTTGGGATTGGGTGAGGATGGGGGAAAACCATTTTGATTTAACAATTTCGTTTTGTAATTGGGTGAGTCCTGGATCTCCCACGGACTCAATATGGCTAAATCCAGCAGCCAAATAACCTGAAAGGTAGGTGGGAAGTTCATCACGCCCTGTTTTTCCGCCCATGGCATCAGCCCCAATGGTGACAGAAGCGTCACAAAATCCAGGCAATAGATACTTTGGGTTCGGAACGGTGGATCCTTCTTTGAAAGAGAGGATTTTTCCTTGGGCCACTTCCAAGTCTATAAATCCGCCAAAATTGGCTTTTTCACTGTCCCAGATCCGAACCGATTTCATTTTCAAATTTTGAGACAAAAGTATCGTGGGGGCAAAAGCCGATAGAAATAAGGAGAGGAATAGAAGCCTGCGGTTTTTCATACTAGCGGTCTTAGTTACCTTGACAGTAAGGACTAGAATGGAAAAGATTTCGGGTATGGGAAAGGAAACAAGCGAGATTTCTGATCACATCAAATTACACATCGAAAATGGGAAAATTCTCTCGCTAAAGACTCACCGGGTCTCCAAATCCGTTGAGGAACATATCAAGGAGGCCGTTGGCCTAATCCTGGATCGCCTTACCTATCCCACTCTTGTCCCTACTCTCTATACCATCATCAAAGAACTGGCAATCAATGCCTGCAAAGCCAACCAAAAACGTGTCTTTTTTGAAGAACGTGGATACAGTATGTTAAATCCTTCGCAGTATGCAAGGGGAGTCAGAGAGTATCGCGAAATGTTTTCCGAAGAGATGTCCAACGAATTTGGAATGAAGGCCAAAAAGAAAGGATACTATTGTTTAATTAACTTTAAATTCAATGACGATGGAATCACCATCGAAGTCATCAACAACACACCCATTGCCAAGGAAGAAGAAAAAGCCATCCGCGAACGATTGGAAAAAGGTATGGTATATGATGACATCGCTCAGTTCTACATGGACAACGCGGACACCACAGAAGGAGCTGGTCTTGGACTTGCCCTCATTCTCATAATGCTCAAAGGGGAAGGCATTGACCCCAATTTCTTTCGTATCATCATCGGAGAAGATTCCACCATCGCTCGGTTGGAAATTCCCCTCTCTGAAAAATTCATCTCTGTCCGCGACCCCAATCAAATTTAAATATGCCCCTTCCTTTATCCTGTGCCATCATTACCCTCAACGAAGAGGATAACATCTCTCGCACGCTCGTTGCCCTTTCTTTTATCGATGACATTGTAGTGATCGATTCCGGTTCCACTGACAAAACAGTTGAGATTGCTAAATCTTTAGGTGCACGTGTTTTTTTTCGTAAGTTCGACAACTATGCAGACCAAAAAAACTTCGCCATCGAACAAACGAAATACGACTGGGTTCTAGCCATTGATGCTGATGAAGTGGTATCCGATGGTTTAGAATCAGAAATCACAGAGTTATTTACAAAAAACAAATTAGAATCCGTTGGTTATCTTGTCCCTAGACTTACCTATTATTTAGGAAAATGGATTCGATTTGGTGGATACTATCCCAACTACCAAATCCGGTTGTTCAAAAAAACGGCCGGTGAGTTTAGCGGTGGTTTGGTGCATGAAAGAGTTAAACTTTCCGGAAAACCAATCAAATTAAAAAACCCACTTTATCATTATTCTTATAAAAACATATCCGATCATTTACAATTCATAGATCGTTATTCTAGTTTGTTTGCGGAAGAAGAGTTTAGAAAAGGAAAATCCAGTTCTATTCTTTGGGCTTTTTTAAAAGCGTGTTTTAAAGGATTTTATATGTATTGGATTCGGTTGGGAATCCTAGATGGGAAACAAGGATTTGTTCTCGCCCTACTAGGATTTTATTATAATTTTCTTAAATACTTAAAGTTATACGAAAAATCGAAATCAATCTCTTCTTTCTTTGTTATGGTTGATTCGGTTCATGATGTAAAGAGCAGTAAATCCACCAAGAAAGATGGCAACCAAGTTCACGTTGGATAATTGAGTGGATCCAATTTTTGGAGACATGAGCCACATGATGATATCTCGGATATAAGTTTGGAAGGTTGCAAAAACGATTAAGGCTCCAATCCCTGCGACAAATGTGGATCCCCAAAATTTTCCGAGTAAGTCTTTACGTTTATAATAATAAAAATAATAGGCACAGGCTGCGGATGCGAGAAAAAAGAATAAAATATCTACGAGAATGGTCCATGGCTCAGATGGTGCGGCAAGCGGTAATGAAATCATTGTTCTTGTACCTGTCTATTACCTATTTTCGGTAAGCAGTTCGTAAGTCCATAAGATAAAAAAAGAGGTTTTCCTTGTATTCAAAACACACAGAGATATTTGGCATCTTGGGATATCCCTTAGGACATACCCTTTCTCCTTGGATTCATAACACCCTATTCCAACTCTCTGGGTATGATGGAGTGTATCTAGTATTTGAAAACCAAAACTGGAAAGAGATAGGCCTTCGACCTTTGATCGACCTCGGTGTAAAGGGAGTTTCCGTGACCATCCCTTTTAAAGAATGGGCTTATTCACAAGCGAACATTGTTTGTACAACCTCAAAAACAATGGGTTCATCCAATACATTACTCTTTCGTGAAGGAGTCCAAGCTGTGAATACAGATGGATCTGGTGCGGTAAGATCCATTACCAAAGCCAATTCCAAACTCTTAGATCCTGGAATCGAAAAACAAATTTTGGTTCTTGGGAGTGGTGGAAGTGCCAAAGGCATTCTATTTGCCATTGCAGAATCTCTCAAACAAAATCTTGGGAATGAAAAGATCCAAAGAAAAGTAAAAATACTTGCAAGAAATGAATCTGCAACGAAAGAAATCATACAATCGTTAGAAAACCCAGATTGGTTGGGAGTGACCACTCAAGAAGAAAGTCTAAAAGAAGCAGAGAATTACGACCTAGTCATTCATACTACGCCCGTTGGAATGAAAGGATTTGGTGGAGAACCACTACTTCATAAAAACTTTTTTACCAAAAAACATACGTTATTCGACATTGTTTACAATCCGCTAGAGACTGATTTGGTCAAACAAGCAAAGAAAAAAAAGGCAGAGATCATTCCTGGTTATCATATGTTACTTTACCAAGGAATCAGACAATTCGAACTCTTTACAAATTTAGAAGTCAAAACCAAATGGATAAAAAAAGTAGAATCCTTATTATTAAAACAATTGAAAAACAGATCTTAAATCTAGGATCTTAACTTTAAGATTCACAAAAGAATTTACCATGCAGTTTTTAGATTTTTTACATAGCCTACAAAATATAGAAAAAACAAGAAACTTCAATGTCTTTCAAACCTATTCCTTAGATGGCCTTTCTGAACTTTTCCAATTTGTAAAATCCAAACAAAATCTACACAAACCCATTCGTATCAGTGTCGTAGGAACCAATGGGAAAGGTTCCACTTCACATTATTTAGCATCTCTGTTATCAAAATTAGGATTCAAAACAGGAATTTATACTTCACCACACCTACTCTCACCTTTGGAAAGATTTCAAATTTTTAAAGAAGGCAAATCCGAAATTCCTAAAGAAGTGGATGTGGAATCCTTCTTCACCAAAACCATCCTTCCCAATTTAGAAAAATTTAAGTCACTTTCTTATTTTGAGTTTTTAACAGTGTTTTCCTACCTCTACTTCGCGGCAGAAAAAACAGAATTTGAAATTTGGGAGGCAGGGCTTGGAGGAAGGCTTGATGCCACAAAACTAGTAGAGGCAGACTTTGTTGTACTTACGAAAATTGGATTGGATCATTCTGAAATTTTAGGGGATACCAAAAAAAAAATTTGTTTAGAAAAACTAGGGATTATAACAGATGTTTGTCGAAAGTTAGTGGTGATGGATCCAGAAGATGATTCCCTTAAAACCATCATTCAAAATTTTTCGGAAAACAAAACTCCGCTCCAAATCTTCCCTCTGACAAAAAAACCAACCTATTTAGAAACTAACTTTCTCTTTTCCAAAACTACCCTTAGCGATTTGTTTCCGGAATTTGAACCCAAATTAAAATCCATTTCCTTTGAAAGTGTGGATCGACCTCGGGGACGAATGGAAGTTCTCCAGAAATCTCCTGAAATTGTTTTTGATCCCGCGCACAACCCTGTGGCCATCACCACCACTACCTTAGAGTTTTCTCTGACCCATAAATCTTTTGCGGTTGTTTTGGGTAGTCTGCCGGACAAAGACCGAGAAGGGATTTTGTCTGTGCTAGAAAATCTTCCCCTGGTAGCGCTTTACCTTTGGGAAGGCCCGGGTTTTGGAACTTTTCCCGAACTTCCAGAAGTTTTAAGAACGAAAACAACCAGAGTTCAGACCGAAGAGGACTTAGGAGCCCTATTCCAAGGCAGATCTCCGGTTTTGGTGTTAGGAAGTTTTCGCCTGTATGGAATTGTGGCAAATTTGATACAAAATACAATAAACATGTAAAATTAAACTTTACAAATGAATCCTGAACGACATTGTTCTTTTAGGAAACAACGTTCAGGACCATGCAAACTCCCAAAGAACATACAAGAAAAGAAATCTTACAAGCGGCTCGAGAAGAATTCATCCAACTCGGTTTTGAGAAGGCAAGTATGCGAACCATTGCTAAAAAAGCAAAGGTCTCCACTAGTAATATCTATAATTACTTCGAAAACAAAGAACACCTTCTAACAGAGATTTTACAACCAGTTCTTTCTGGGATGGAGAAAGCTTTTGCTTATGTTTCCCATCCAGATTATTTCGAAAAAAGGTTTAACGACAGTTATGATGCTTGGAAAGAACGATTTCACATTGCACTCGAATATGTGGACTCCAATCGAGATGATTTTATCCTTTTGTTAACCAAATCACAAGGGTCACATCTAGAAGAATTTCCCGATACCGTCCTCACTCGGCTCACAAAAATCAATTTTGATCAATACACAACTTTCAAAGAAAAAACCCCTAGTTATAAGGGAGAAGTGAGTGAATTTGTAGTTCGAAACATCCTATCCTTCTTTTTGAATATCTTCGTCCAAATGATACGACAAGGAATTTCCAAAGAAGATATGTTGTTCTATCAGGATAGTTTCCTTAAATTTTTACATTACGGATACAAAGGATCGATTGCCTCTGATCTGAGTTGATTCAATCTGGTTCTCGATGGGAACCGGATACAAAATCAAAATCTGTGGAATCAAAGACCTGGCCACACTCGAACTCTGTGTGGACCTCCAGGTCGATTTTGTCGGCCTAAACTTCTCCCCACGTTCCGTGCGCCAGATTGATATCGAGACGGCCGAAGCCCTACTCAAAATCAGAAACAAACCTGGGTTCCCTAAATTAGTATTTTTATTTTTTGAAAACTCTGTTTCCGAAATCCAAAATCTAACCGAACGTTTTCATCCAGACCTTGTCCAACTCATTCGCGGTGACAAATTTCTCACAGATGAACTCTGGGATTACCTGACTGAGAAAAAAACACTCCTACCAGCCATTCGTATCCAAGAAAAAGTAACTTCCGATAAAGATCTGGAGCCAAAGTCTGAATTGGTAATTTTAGATAGTTACAATAAAGACTTAGGTGGTGGGACAGGCCATAGTTTTCCTTGGGAGTATGTAACGTCCGTAAAACGACCCTTCTTACTTGCTGGAGGAATTACACCAACCAATGTAAAAACAGCATTAGAAACCGTAAGACCTTATGGAATTGATGTGGCAAGTGGAGTCGAAACAGACGGCAAAAAAGATCCAAATAAAATAAAAGAATTGGTACACAATGTCCGAACAATATGAAGCATTGAACACTCCGGTCATGCGCCAGTATACGGAAGTGAAAGAACAACATCCTGATGGGATTGTGTTCTTTCGTATGGGAGATTTTTATGAAATGTTTTTGGATGATGCAAAAATTGCTGCACAGATTTTAGACATCACTCTCACCAAACGCCAAAACCAAATCCCTATGGCAGGGATCCCTTACCATGCCACTGAAAGTTATATATCAAGGCTGATTGCTGCTGGTAAAAAAGTAGTCGTTTGTGAACAAACCAAACCAGAAGATCCCAAAGCCAAAATCATGTCGAGGGAAGTGGTGCGAATCATCACACCAGGAACAGTGGTGGAGGACAACCTTCTTGGCGGATACCAAAACAACTATTTGTCTTTATATTACAAAGAAAAAACATCCGTTTACTTAGCGTTTGCTGACGTTTCCACTTCCGAACTTTTATATTTCTTTTTTTCAGAAAATGAAACAGAAAGAATCAACGATACCATCAAACGATTTTCTCCCAAGGAAATCATTTACACAGATGAATTACCTCCCTTAACAAGAGAATCTAAAATCATTCTTTCCAAAATTCCACCTGATTACCTTCCTAAAAAGAAGGGAGCTGGAATTGATACTGTCGTCCACGTACTAGACGCTTATCTTCAATACAATTATCGCAAACAAAACTTTGTTTTTAAGTCTCCCAGACGGATTGATGAAAACGAATATTTGATTTTGGATGAACAAACTGTTTCCCATCTAGAATTAGTAGAAAATCCAAATGATAAAAATCATACTTTGTTTGGAGTTCTCAACCGTTGTATTACGGCCACCGGTAAAAGGTATCTCAAACAAAGAATTCTTTTCCCAACCCGAGATGAAAATAAAATCAAATCTCATTGGGATAAAATTGAAATTTTATCTTCCAACAAAAAAGAAAGGCAGAAAATCAAAGAATCGTTAGGTGATTTGATCGACCTAGAAAGAGTTCTCACTCGTTTTCGTGTAGGGAAGGCCCTACCCCGTGATTTCCGTGGGATCGATAAAAGTTTAGAATCCACAAATACAATCAAAACCATTTTGGATGGAATTGGTTACGATTTTTCAAAACTTCCCAAAGAATTAACCAACCTATCCAAGTTATTTTTCGACACCCTCTACGAAGGAGAATTGCCTGTTTTTCTTGGGAACTCTCCCTTTCTAAAATCAGGATTCAATAAAGAATACGATGATGCCATCCTTGCCCGCGAAAAAGGAAAAGATTGGATTTTGGAATTAGAAGAGAAGGAAAAAAAAGCCTCAGGCATTTCCTCTTTAAAAATTCGTTACAACAAAATCCTTGGATACTTTATTGAAATATCCAAAGCACAAGCCAAAGAAGTTCCCTCGCATTTTTTAAAAAAACAAACCTTGGTGACTGGAGAAAGATTCACTTCTCCTGAGTTAGAAGAATTAGAAAGAGCCATCCTCCAAGCTGATGAAATCATCGAAAGGATTGAAAAAGAAAAATTTGATGAGCTTGTCGCACATTGTATTTCTCTTTATGAAGAATTTCTAACTCTTTCCACAGAAGTGGCCTCTTTAGATTACCATCTCTCACTTACGGAAACCAAAGAAGAATTCCAGTGGACAAGGCCTGAGATTCGTAATGATGGAATCTTAAACTATTCCGAATCCCGCCACCCCGTTGTAGAAACTTTTTTACCCATTGGTGAACGTTTTGTACCCAATAGTTTAGAACTAAACCCAAAAGACAACGCCATTGCCGTGTTAACTGGTCCCAATATGGCAGGTAAGTCTACCTTTATGCGCCAAATTGCGATCAATCAAATCCTATTCCAAATGGGTTCTTATGTTCCGGCAAAAAAAGCATCTCTGGCCGTTGTGGATCGGATCTTCACTCGGATTGGTTCGGGAGACAACCTCACAAAAGGAGAATCTACTTTTTTTGTAGAGATGAAAGAGACGGCAACCATCCTCAATCAATTCTCAGAAAATAGTCTCATTCTCTTTGATGAAGTGGGCCGGGGAACATCCACTTATGATGGGTTGTCGATTGCTTGGGCCATTTTAGAGTTTTTAACAGTTAAGTTTCCCAAACCGAAAACCATTTTTGCCACTCACTATCATGAGCTGACAGAACTCGAAAAAGGAAATGGAATCTTTAATTTGTATTTGGATACTTTTGAAAAGGAAGGAGAGATCCTATTCTTAAAAAAAGTCAAACGTGGAAAATCCAAACAATCATTTGGAATCTACGTGGCAAAACTCGCAGGGATTCCAGAAACCGTTTCAGATCGTGCCAAAGAAATCCTTTCTGGTTTAGAATCCAAAAAAAGAGAGATTAAAATCAAAAACGAAGAACCAAGTTTGTTTGCAGGTCTTATGGATAGTAGCACATCCAATATGTCGCCAAACGAAGAAAAGGTTTTGAAACGATTGAAACAAATCGATCCCAACCAAATTCCACCACTTGAAGCTTTGTCTATTTTAGATGAATTAAAACGTATCCTCAAAGAGAAAGACTAAAGCCGATAGATCGGTAAAATCGATCCAATTGGTAATTTGGTCTTTTAATCCTTGTTTGGCGTGGATACCAATTCCAATTGATGCGGCATTTAACATCAAAGCATCGTTTGCCCCGTCTCCCACAGCCACCACTTGTTCGAGCGGAATGGAAAGTTCCCTTGCATATTGTTTTAGATAGATTTCTTTTTTTTCGCGGTTGATGATCTCACCAAAAATTTCTCCGGTAAAAACACCATCCACCTCTTCCAATCCATTGGCTTTGTAAAAACTCACTGGATACTTTTCTGAGAATAATTGTAAAACAGGAGTAAACCCACCACTGAGAATTCCTAGTTTGGATGCATTTGCTGGAACAAACTGAAATACCTTTTCCATTCCATCATTCAGTGTTAATAGATCATACACTTCTTTAAAACTTTCTTTAGAAAGTCCCGCCAAGTGTTTCACTCGTAACCGAAGGGCTTCATCAAAACCCATCCCACCTTCCATGGCTTGTTTCGTGACAGTGGCTACTGCCTCATACACTCCATGTTTTCTTGCCAACTCATCAATGACTTCTTCTTTGATGACAGTGGAATCCATATCAAATACAAAAAGAGATTCTTTATTTTTTGGTAACAAAGAACCAATGGATAAAAAATCTATTTGGGACTGGGCCAAATCCTTTCGAATTTTTAGAACTTGGTCTCGGTTAAGAAATTCATTATTTAAAATCCGAACACAGTGTAACCCAAATCTTTCTGCACGAAATATTTGAGAATCCTTGATCGTAAAAGTTTTGTCCGTTGAAGCATTGGGATGTTCAGATTTTGTATCAGGAAAGGTTTTTGAAAGAATGGAATCAGAAATAGGGAAACGAGAGATGAGAAGCAGTGAATTCATTTTTACTTTTGTAGATAGGGTCTGAGTTTTTTACCCCAAAGTTCATATCCTTTTTCATTAAAGTGGAGACTGTCCCCATTCGGACGGATGAATTCATCACTCAGAGTGGGAGAATCCACTTTACGCATCATATCCCAAACTTCGATATATTCCACGTTGTTTGTTGTTCTTGCCACTTGGTTTAAAAACAAATTGAATACAGGGACGATCTGGTTTAATTCCTTTACCCTTGTGGGAGGAACTGCGATCAGAAAGATCTTCGTATTTCTATTTTTAGAATGAATCTTTTGGATGATAGATAGTAAGTTGTTTTGCACCAAACTCAGACATTTGCCTTGGATGAAATCATTTCCCCCAATTTCGATGACTACTTTTTCTGGATGGAGGATAAGAGCATCTTCTTCAATGCGAGAAAGTAAGGTTTCTGTCATGTCCCCACCAATCCCACGATTGGTAACAGACTGGCCCGGAAATTCTTTCGCCATAAGTTCCGGTACAAATAAATGCACTAAACTATCGCCGGCAAAAACAACATCGGATCTTTTGATTTTTGCATTGTCTTCTGCGAATAACAAACGCATGGGGAGCCAAGCCTTCTCTATATACTTTTTAAAGTTAGAGTCGTCTCGCCACCCAGGCTCTGCAAAACATTTAAAACTGGTATCGAAATAGTCTCGTTTCGAGTATGATTTACAATCCGTAACACTCGAAACCAGGGCAAGAACCATGCCCCATCGAAGGAAGAATTTAATCCTGTTCTTGCGGTTCATTCATTCGGAAGCGCTTTTGCCAATCTTTGATTTGGGCCTGCGCATATTCTTCCGTATCACAAATCCGAAATTCAATCGGGTTATTTGTGGTTGTCTCGATGAGTTTGGCTTCGATATACCCGTTCTTTAACTTGGTTGTCTCAATGCGATATCTCATCTGAATAGCTCCAAAAACCAGGATTTAATTACCACGTATCTTTGCAATCTCTTCTAAAGTTTCATCTTCCTTGTATTTTCCAAAGAGAAAGATGGCCAAAATACAGAATGCAGAGGCAAGAGGACCAGTCAGACGAACGCCTAGCTCCCCTCCTGCTTCCTCTTCTTCGACTTTACAAATGGTAGATTCCTTACTTATTTTTGCCTCAACTTCTAAATTTTTTTTCACTTCAAGCTTGGAATCGGAGACAGAAGGTGCAATGATTCCCGTAACATGGGGTGATGCGTTTTTCTTTGTTTCACGGTCAAGTCCAAGTAGGATTACTGAACTAAAGATAAGAACAGCCAGTGTTTGTCCCAACTTTTGCATAAAGGTTCTACCCGCATAAAACAAACCTTCTCGTTTTGATCCTGTTTTTAATGAATCCAGTTCAGCAATATCAGCCAAAATGGCATTCGGTAAAATCCCAAGAATGGCAATGGGAACCGCAGCAATGGTTACGATCAAATAACCTTGGATATGCGGAGATAAAGGTAAACTATCTTTTCCGATAAAATAGATAGAGAGGAACAAAAATAGAAAAACATAGAAGCCAAATAGAACTGTTTTTTTCTTACCGATCTTCTTTGCCACTGCATTGACCACTGGATAAAAAGCAAAAGAAACTAGTAACATTACCGTAAGTAATTGTGTTACAAATTCTCGTTCTAGTTCCAAAAGAACCGTTACATAATAAGAAATCCCTGTTGTGAGAATGGTAAGGGCAAGGAAATAACAAAGATCCGATAAAGCGAAGTATAGAAAATTCTTATTTTTGAATGTAAGAAAGATGGCTTCTTTGAAAGGAACACTCGAGGCTTCCGCCTCACAATAGGTTTTTTCATGGATCGTAAATACAGGGAAATACATACAAATCGCTGCAAACACACATAAAATTCCAAGAGCATATTGACGCGCGACCAAAGTTTGGATGGTTAGATCAGCATCGAAAACAAAGTTTGCTTTCAGGGCACTGGCAATCATTGGTTCTGTGGATGCCACAATGATCCCTAAAGCATAAGTAACAGAAATATAAGTAGAAAGGTTTAACCTTTCTTCTGGAGTATGCCCAAGTTCTGGAATGAGAGCAAAGAAGGGAGTCACATAGATGGTTAAAAATAGGTAAAAAAGCAACATACAACCAGTCATCCAAACCAGGTTTGCGGAAGAGACGAAGTTGTAAGGAGGAACAAAAATTAACCAACAAAAGACGGCAGCTGGGACTCCACCGAGAAAAAGAAAAGGAATCCTTCTCCCAAACCGGGAAGAAAATCTGTCTGAGGAATTGGCAATGACAGGATCGGTAAAGGCATCCCACAAACGGCCTACGGCTGCAACAATTCCAATGGTGGAAAGCCCCCAGAAGGCCATTTTTTCAATGAGGTCGGGAAAACATTCCTGCCCCGGTTTCGGTGCTGGCGGTAGATAGAAGTAAACTTGGTGGAGACCAATGATATTGATGAGTGTGGACCAACCCAATTGGCCGATCGCATAACTCATTTGTTTTCGAAATGGTAAAGATGGTTTTCGCATGTTTCTCACTAGAGGCGGTAAAGTAGGAGCATACTACCGCCAAAAGTAAAAAAGGCAAACTACTTTTTATGTTTATAGAGCTCTGGAAAATTTTTCTCGTCGTAAAGGGATTGTGTTTCGTATTCTTCCCATCCTTCAGGAACACCTTCTGTAAATTCAGGCACCATAGAACAGTCACGAATTAAGTTCATGGTCTGAACCATTTCACTTCCTTTTACGTTTAAGTATCCTTCAGCAAACAATGAATTGGCTACAAATAGAGCCATAGATTGTAAGGAACCTAAATGGCCTTCTCTTCCTGCACCAATCCGAATTTCTGAATCTGGATTTACCAATCGAAATACAGACAAAACTCGGATACAAAACTCTGGAGTGAGTGATGACTTCTGGATGGCATGACCTTTGATAGGAATAAAAAAGTTAACAGGGATAGATATAACACCAAGACGTTTCAATTCAAAAGCAACTTGCACAAGGTCTTTCAATTCTTCTCCCATCCCGACTATGATCCCAGAACAAAGTCCGATATCTGCTTCTTTTGCCGCCTCAAGTGTTGTTAGTCGGTCTTTGAAGGTATGAGTGGAACAAATTTCATTGTATTTGGACTCTGAAGTATTGAGGTTATGATTGTACCTGTCAAGGCCTGCATCTTTTAAGGTTCTGGCTTTTTTAGCATCCAAAATTCCTGCAGACAAACAAACCTTCATTCCAAGTTCTCCATTGATTTTGGAGATGGTCTCAGCGAGTTTATCAACTGCCTTGTCCGTTGGACCACGGCCCGAGGTCACCATACAAAACCGGTAGGCACCATTGTCTTTGGCACGTTTGGCATCTTCCCAAATTTCTTCTGGAGATTTTAAAGAATATTCTTGGATTCCAGAATCTCCGCCTTTTCTTTGTGCGCAGTATCCACAGTCTTCGGGGCAATAACCATTTTTGATATTATCTAATATATGAATGCGAACACGATTGGTATAATAACGATTTCGTTCTTCTGCCGCACGAGCAACAACCGAAAGCAAAGGGACTTTTCCTTCTAGGATTTCAAAGGCTTCCGCTTCCGTAATTAAGGATGGTGCTTGGGAAACTGTTTTTTCTTGGACTTCTGCAATCATGGGAACAGGTTCTGGATGGAGCCAACCTGTGTAAACGAAGAAAATCGCTTCGTATATTTAGTCTCAATCTGATTCGGCAAAACTAAGGAGGGTTTGTTCCAATCCTAAAAAGATTTGGTCGAGAGAGTTTTCGGAAATTGTATAAGGCGGAGTGATATAAATCGTTCGGCCGAGCGGGCGGATCAGAACTCGATATTCCTTCATTTTCTCTCGGATCCTTCTCCCAACAGGATTCAAATACTCATCTTCAGCAATGGTTTCCTGAAACTCAAAAGCAAAGATCCCGCCCATCACTCGAACATTTTTGATTCGATTTCCCAACGTTTTTTGGAATGGTTCGATCCGTTTTTGTAATGAGGCCTCAAGTTTTTTTACGAGGCCGAGTCCTGTTTCTTTTAAAAGTTTCACGGACGCATAACCCACGCTACATGCAAGTGGATTTCCCGTCATCGTATGGGCATGGAAAAAAGCTTTATACGGATCTTTTGATAAAAATTGTTCGTAAATAAATTTTGAAACCAAAGTAGCACCAAGGGGTAACATTCCTCCGGTAAGACCTTTTGCCATTACAAGTAAATCCGGTTTCACACCTGCCTTTTGGTAAGCAAAAAATTCACCAAGTCTCCCCATTCCGGTAAACACTTCATCAAAGATAAGAAGTGTATTTGTTGCGGTTGCCAGTTCCCTTAGTTTGACTAAAACCTTTTTATCATAAAACAACATGCCGTTGGCACCAAAAACCAGTGGTTCAATCACAATCCCTACATATTCTTTTTGTTTGATTGCGAGTTCTAAATCGGACAAACATTCCGTATGGCAACTGTTTGCTGATTTTCCCCAAGGACAAAACATACAATTCGGAGCTGGGAATTCTTTTGTTGGGAATCTAAGTTCAGAATAAATACGATTGAAGTAATTTTTTCCAGAAACATTCATAGCTCCAATGCTATCCCCATGATATGAATTGGAAAATACGAGGAACTCCGATCGTGGTTTATAATCTGGATGGTTTTGATAAAACTGAACAGAAAGTTTTAAGGCAATTTCTATCGCATTGGATCCGTTATCAGAATAAAAAACTTTATGAAATTCAGAGTTGGTTAATTCCAACAAAACTTTTGATAAAGATTCAGCTGGAGGATGGATATGACCAGCAAGCATGATATGATCCAGTTCTTTCAATTGTTTCTCTAAAGCCAAAACTAGTTTAGGATGGCGATGTCCAAAAATCATTGTCCACCAACTAGCAATCGCATCAATCCAGGAATTCCCAAAAGAATCAATTACGAACTCATCAGTTGCCTGAACGAAATTGATTAAGGTTTCTCCTTCCTCTTGGATGGTTAAAGGAACCCAGGTATTTGTTTCAATTGGATTAAAATTCATCTTCTGGATTTAAAATTGTATCAATGACATTACGGTTGGTATCAAAATGATTGTTGGCAAAAACAAGGAATTCCTCGGGTGATAATTTTTGTTCTGGGAAATTGGTAATTCCAAGGCAAGGAGCGCCACCTAATCTTTGTATGGTTTCCGCATTATCGGCTTGTAAGGGATTATTTTGTCCTACTAAATAAAAACCAAGGACAGGAATGAATCTACTGGTCAATGCATCTAAGGTTAAAAGTGTGTGATTGATCGTTCCAAGTTCCGTGGATCCAATCACAATGACAGGAAGATTACTTTCCCCAATCCCTCTGATAGTTAAATAATTCTCCGTTAAGGGAACAAAAACCCCTCCTGCCCCCTCAATCAAAGTGTTAGTTTTTCTTTCCTTGGTTAAAACATTCAGTAGGTGTTTGGGATCCAAAACGATCCCCTCCTGTTTGGAGGCATAATGTGGGCTTGCGGGTGTAGAAAATTCATAAACCGGTTTCAGAAAGTAGGAATCAGGTAGATCTGTTGTTTTTCGAATGAATTCTGTATCCCCTGCGCTAGGCGCACCTGTTTGGACGGGTTTCCAATATCGAAATTCATGGCGCTTTGCATACTTTGCCATAAACAGACTCGAAAAAAAAGTTTTTCCAATGTCCGTTCCCGTGCCTGTTACGTAAAAAGCTTGGCCCATACGGATCAAGTTTTATCAATTCCAGGCCCCGTCTATCCGATTTATATAGGAGAGGCTTTATGCAACTTCCCCTTTGGAAATCAATTCTCAAACGTGACGAAAACCCAATTACGGAGATTTCGCATTTTTTACGCGAAACCGCTATCTTTGAAGGTATGTCTCGCCGAACTTTACGTGAAGTCGCAAGGCTCATCCACAAACGAAAGTATTATGCAGGTGAAACCATTTTTTACCAAGGCCAAGCGGGGACAGGAGTATATCTTATCCTCCAAGGTAAGGTAGAAATTTATTCAGAAAGAGAAGGAGTGACTTTAAAACTCGCCGAACTAGAGAAAGGTGCCTTTTTTGGAGAGTTAGCTCTGTTTCAAGACTTTCCAAGATCAGCAACGGCAGTAGCACTTGTTGATTCCATTTTGTTAGGATTTTTCCAACCAGAACTAAAAACTTTATTAGAAACAAAACCAAGAGTTGGAAATGATCTACTCCTTAGTTTTGCATCCATCATTGCGGATAGACTTCGCAAAACAAATGATACACTCGAAGCTGCTTACTTCAAAAGTAAAAAAAATAAATCCAAATGAGCACCAAAGAAAACAATATCTCTTCCTTAATTTTGCGTAGTGCTTTTTTTGGGCTCATCATACTCACAGCCCTTATTGGCATCATTGGTGTTAAATTTTTAGCGATCCCACTTCTTATTTCAGGAATCCATTTTTATATCTTTCATGGGATTGTGGATTATTTTGAATCAAGAGGAATCCATAGAGCCATTACTATCATTATTATTTTTTCAATTTTGATTGCAGGGGCTTATTGGTTTTTGGCCTTTTACTTACCAAATCTTTTTGAAAAGGCCCAACCCATAGTTTCAGAATGGTCTATCAAAATGGAAGATCCGAATTTTCAGTTACTCGATTTTAATAAACTTCCCGTACTTTCAAAAAATCCAGAACTTTGGAAAAAAATCATCAACCCAGAAGAAGTTGCCAAAATGGCAACAAGCAACTTAGAAGAATTTTTAAGAGGAATGGTTGTGATGATTCCTACTTTTATAAGTTGGATGATCATCATTCCTATCATCAGTTTCTTTTTGCTTTTGGATGCTAACTTAATTTATAAAACAATGATTAGTTTTATACCCAATCGTTTTTTTGAAATGTTCCTCATGGTGTTTTATCGAATGAACCAACAAATCACTAGTTATTTAAAAAGTTTAGTGATCCAATGTGGAATCATGGCCATCGTAGCATCTCTTGGATTTTATCTTGTTGGAGTGAAATTCTTTTTTCTCTTTGGAATTTTTCTCGGTGTTGCCAATTCCATTCCCTATTTGGGCCCACTCGTGGGAGCGGTTCCGCCCATTTTATTTTCGATTCTTTTCCCTGAGATGTCCCCATCCATTGGATCCATTGCTTCTGTTGTTGTGGTAGCGCAGTTAGTAGACAATGCCATCGTCCAACCTGTGGTGATAGCCAATGCGGTCTCTCTTCATCCTCTTGCCATACTCATTGGAATTGCTGTTGGAGGTAACTTTTTTGGAATCTTTGGGATGTTACTCGCCATTCCCGTTTTGTCCATCTTAAAGGTTACGATTGGGATTCTTTACCACGCACTGAAAGAACACCAAATCATATAATTCAAAATTAAGAAAAGATGTGTAGAGAATACAAATCTACACGTTGATCATTCTTCTCGTTTGTTCCACTTACCTAATTCAGAAAATACAATTCCAAACAGGGTAAGACCCGAACCAATCGCTCCCACAACCCCTAACCTTTCTCCTAACACCAAGTAAGCGAGAAAAAAGGAAAACACCGGTTCCATACTATAAAGTAATCCTGCCCGAGCCGGAGGGACAGCCTTTTGGTATCTAGTTTGGATTTGGGTCGTGAAGATCGTAGCAAAAACAGAAGTATAAATGATTCCAATCCAAAACTTCATATCAAAATGAATGGAGATGGTTTGGTTTAAAAAAATGGATTCTACAGGAAATAAGGAGGTGGAAACAACTGCAATGAGAAGGATCTCAAAGGAAACTAAAATTTGTGCAGGAATTTTTTTACTAAAAATATCGATGAGGATGATATAAATAGCAAAGAAAAAAGCACCAATGAGAGTCAGTCCATCACCAAACCCAAATCCAATGGAAGTAACAATTTCATCATACGTTTTTCCATTTTGTGAGATTAGAAACAAACCAACCACCACAATCAAAACAGCAACCCAGGTGCGAAGTGAAGGTAACTTTCTTTCGATGGCAATTTGTAACAAAGGAACAAACACAACATAGGCTCCCGTCATAAATCCAGACTGCGTAGCCGTAGTATAAACAAGTCCAATCGTTTGGAAGGCGTAACCCAAAAGAGCTGACAAAGCCACGAGAAAGGCTGGGAAAATATAATCCCACCTTCTATTTGCTTTGGAAAATAAAGTTTTACGATATAGGAGTAAAGCGATGATTCCTGCGAGCCAAAACCGAACGGCTAAAAATAAGAAGGGAGGCACCGAATCCAGTGCAAGTTTGATGACCACAAAGGTTCCACCCCAAAGAATGGCGGCAATCACCAAAAAGAGTTCGGGAGTGAAGATCCTAGACATATGAGTCAATCTCTTGAAAGAAAGGTCTAGAGCAAGAAAAAGATGAATTGGAAATTTAGAATCCGAAAACCACAAACTGGAACGGCCCTCAGTTGGGAGTTGTATTTTCCACCGGGAACTGCTACCTGGGTTGGTGATAAAGTAAAACAAATTTTGAATTCGGTTCCTTTACCGAACCAACCAGAACCAAATATCCGTGTATTTTCAGAAAAAATCAAATTAGAAAATACAAATTCCCATCAAATCGCCTATCTTTTGTTTCATGGTCTATTCATCCGAGACCTTCGCCTTGTGATTGGACGCACAACAGATTGGGACAAATCTTCTGATCTAAGGGAAGAAGAGTGGGACCGGATCCTTACGGAATCTGTTCCCATCGCAAAACCATTGTTTTCTGATCCAAATACAAAATTTTACGAAATCAAAGAAAACCTTCATATCAGTTATTTTGAAGATGAAATTACTGTTTCCTTATCTCTCCTTGGAGAACCAGGATACAAACGTGGGATCAAAGCAAATTTTCCGACGAGTGCACCTGTTCCAGAAGACTTAACACAAATACTAATCCAACAGTGTTTGAATCATTTTTTAATACCCAAAAAAGATATTGTCGCACTTTATGTTCCGTTTGCCGGGACATTAACTTTTGCCACCGAATGGGCGTTACAAGAAGAAAATTTCCCACTTTTATCATTACCTAGAGATTTTATATTTTTTAAACTGAATCTTTTCCCAGAAAAATCATTCGAACATTTCAAAAAGAAAAGAAAAGAGACTTTTTTAACTTCAGAGCTACATTCCACACCCATTGTCATCCAAGACACTGATCCTGCTTTAGAAAGTTACTGGGCAGAAGAATTCAAACGTTGGAAAAAAATAATCAAAGTAGAAAATTGGGATCATAGTATCTCTGATTTTTTTAGAACCTTTCCTGTTTTGCCCGAAGGGAATTCTGATTCTTCCCATTATTTTTTACCTTTGAACCCTCCTTACGGACTTCGTAAACATGAACGAACGGGCCCAGAAGAGAAACTCTATTCCAAAATTGGGAAACGATTGGAAGAACTTCTCAAACTAACCAAAAACCAACCCAAGTTATTTGGATTTATCCTTTGCCCCACAGAAGAAAAATGGAGTGATTGTATGAGAGAACTCCGTAATTTCAATAAAAAAACAATCCATGTCACTCATGGTGGGATCGACTTACGAGTATTATACTTTCATTCGGAGGGAAGACTTGAAAGACGTTCAAATTGAACCAGGTTGGAAAGAAGTCCTTCAATCCGAATTTGAAAAACCATATTTTTCTACCTTAAGGGAATGGATCAGGGAAGAATATAAATCTAAGGTTGTTTACCCACCTGCAAAATTAATTTTTAACGCTTTTGACTCTTGTCCCTTTGATAAAGTGAAAGTTGTCATCCTTGGCCAAGATCCTTACCACGGCCCAGGGCAGGCCCATGGACTTTGTTTTTCTGTAAATGATGGTGTTCCCTTTCCTCCTTCTTTACAAAATATATTTAAAGAAATTGGGGAAGACATACAAAAACCCATTCCTAAAACAGGGAACCTCACACGCTGGGCAAACCAAGGTGTACTTCTGTTAAATGCTACTCTTACAGTTCAAAAAGATAAAGCAGGGTCTCACCAAAACAAAGGTTGGGAAGTATTTACTGACGCAACCATCCGTATCTTGGCTGAAAAAAAATCTAACATTGTGTTTTTGTTATGGGGATCTTTTGCACAGAAAAAAGAGATCCTCATCCCACCAAACAAACACTATGTGTTAAAATCAGCGCACCCTTCCCCACTCTCGGCTTACAGAGGATTTTTAGGAAACAAACATTTCTCAAAAACAAATGAGTATTTAGTTTCCCAAGGAAAAGAACCCATTGACTGGTAATGAGAAAAAAGGATATTTTTACGTTTTCCTAACAGGAGTTTTTTTTGCTTTTGAGGTCATCGGTTTCAAAGAAATCTTTAGGAAGTACAATACAGAACCTGAGATAGCTGCTCTATTTGGAGTGGGATTTGCTTTTATCATTGTAACTCCTTATTTTTTATTTTCCAAAAAAAGACAATCCAAAGTCATCACTACCATCAAACGGGATGGACTCATTTTAACGTTAGGAACCATCTCCAATGCCATCGGGATTGTTTTGTATTATTATGCTCTCAGACAAACAGATTTAGGACCATCTGCCATCCTGATCAAAACCACTGTTCTTTATAACGTGTTACTGGGAGTATTTTTCTTAGGCGAAAAATTAAAAGGGAGAGAAGTCTTCGGTATTTTGATTGCCGTTCTTGGAATTTATATGATCTCCACTTTACAAGGCCAGATCAAATTAGTTTCGGCATTTTTGATTTTACTTAGTGCCTTTCTCTTTGCGATCCAAAGTTATATGATCAAAAAATACATTCCTGAAATTTTGGGACTTGAGTATGCTTACTTACGTCTTTTCCTCCTGAGTATATTTTTCTTTTTATACTCTTTATACATTGGCTCATTCCATATTCCAAATATTTCAGTCATAGTCATCCTTGGATTATTTTCATTACTAGGGTATTTTTTAGGACGAGCCTTTTATTTTGAAGCACACAACCATTTACCTATTAGTAAACTCAATGCCACACTCTTGATAGAACCCATTTTTTTAATGTTTGTTGGAATTTTGTTTATGAAGGAACCATTTGATAGTCAAAAATTAATTGGTGCAGGTTTTATCCTTCTGGGATTGTATTTGATTGTTTTTCATAAAAAGAAGGTGAAACCATGAGAGAAAAACCAACCAACCTGACAACTATCGAAATTCAAAACCTACTAGATACTTACCAAGAATGGAAACTGGAAACAAAGGATGGTGATTCTTTTTTTTACTTTGAAAAAGAATTCCCCTCATTCAAAGAAGCATTTGTTTTTATCACAAAACTAGCATTAATTTCTGAATCTCTAGACCACCATGCTGAAATTTGGAATGTTTACAACAAACTGCGAATCAAACTTTTTACGCATGATACAAATTCACTAACGACAAAAGATAAACAATTCATCACCCAACTGATGGCATAAAAAAAGCCGGGGTTGGAAACCAACTCCGGCTTTCGTCTGATCAGTAAAAAAACTGATTAGATTTCGAGTTTGTAACCTACACGGTAAGTTTGTCCACCGATTACTACTGGGTAAGCAACCCAAGGAGCAAGAGCAGAAGCACCACCGATAGAAGAAACTCCACCCACTCCCATTCCTGCAGAAAGAATAGTTTCTAGTTCGAAGAAAAGGTGACCTTTGTCAGTTACTTTTGTTTGTGCACCTACGAGCCAGTTGAGACCGATCCCGCTAGCACCAAAACGTACGTTTTCTTTGTGGATTCCTGGACTTGGAGCATCACCAAGAAGTGTTCCACCACCAGCACCTAACAATGGACCACCGTTACGTCCCATCCCTGCAGTAAAACTTTCTAATGCTGGGTTGTTGATTGTTCCAGAAACTCCCCACCATCCTTGGAAGTAGTTCACACCAGCTCCCACGTAGATTGCTGTGTCATTTGCTGCATTGTATAATTTGATACCAAGGTAAGTTGGTACAGTCCAAGCAGTATAGTGCCACTCTTGGTCTAACCATTTGTATCCCATAACTGTAGAAGACGTCTCACCACCAGCGATTTTAGTAGTGTAGTTAACGTTGATTCTCCAGAAAAGGCTATTGATTCCAAAGATCCCTTCTTTTTCGTAACCTACGTTAAGGTTACCACCGACCATAGCTCCGCTAGTTTTTGCACCTACCGCACCACCAGT